>JAEZKY010000249.1 GCA_023435985.1 Bacillota bacterium
AGATAATATCGAATATTTAAGCGGACTAAATAAGTTGCAGGCAAGAGTTATTGATTATATCAAGAAATATTCTCAAAAAAATGTACAGCCTAATTCCAACAATATGAATGCTTGCGGCGGAGGCAATAATGGTAGTAGTGGAGGAGCATGTTAAAATAGTTACAATTGACGAATGGCAAGTAATAAATTAAATTTTGGAATAGTTTATCTAGAATGATTTATAAAGAATTTGATTGATATAATAAAAGAATTATGCTATACTAAAAAAGCAGTCGGTACGTAAAGTGCTAATGTGGAGCTTAGAGTGTCCTTCGCCGGTCTCTAAGCTCCTTTTGTTATATTCATAGTTATAAAATTCTGGATAACAAATTAAAAAATACGATATATCTTCAGAAAAAGATATTCATATAATCATATTACAAATCTAATATGGAATATAATTATGATATGTGAAAATTTATCATTTTAATTAAAAATAAGCTAATACATGATATAATATTAAATAGAAATTTTTATATTTAAATATTATAATTAAAATATTATAAATAAGGTTTGAAAATATATGGATTTTGTAATTTATAAATTATTTATAAGACTAAGGTGAATATAGTTATTTAGTTATTTGCAAGTTTTGATTTTATGGACAAACTAAATATTCTAATTGTTCATTTATATTAAATAAAATTGTTAAATTTAGACTATATGCTAAAGTCTTTCTTTTATTCAATAAAAAGTACCAAAAAATATAATTTGTATTGTATATATTAATGACCGGAGAAGGGAGCGTAGATATGCTCGAATGTGTTTTAGTGGATTTAAATGTTGATAAGAACACAGATGTAAATGAACTTATTGAAAAGCATATGCCTTTTATAATAAAAAGCATTTCAGATGTTACAGGAAGATATGTATCATGTGAAAATGATGAGGAATTAAGTGTTGGTCTACTTGGTTTTCATGAGGCAATTGAAAGATATGACAATGAGAAGGGACATTTTCTATCTTTTGCAAAGCTAGTTATAGGAAGTAGAATCAAGAATTATTTAAAAGGTGAAAATAGACATCAGCATTCATCATTGGATGAATTGGTGGACAAGGGCTTAGATATTAAAGATGAATATTTTGAGCCCAAAGAGGATAACAGTATCCTTATAGATGAAATCAATAAGCTGAAAAATGAAATAAGTTCATTTGGATTTACTTTGGAAGACTTAGTTAGCGAAGCTCCTAAACAACAAGCAACGAGAAAAAATGCAATTATCTTATCAGAAGAGATAAGCAGGGAAGAAGAATTTACTTCTTTTATGTACTTAAAGAAACGATTACCAATAAAAAGGATTGTTCTTAAGTTTTCAGTAACTGAAAAGGTAGTAAAAAGAAGTAAGAAATTTATAATTTCTGTAGTAATAATAATTGATAAAAGACTCAATGCTTTAAGGAATTGGATAAGGAAGTAGGTGAAAAAATGAATAAGGGAATAATAATGGAGGTAAAGAAAAGTTATGCTATTGCTTTAAATGACCAAGGTGTAATGGACAAAATAATTTTTAAAGAAAACATGAAAATCGGACAAAAAATATTTTATTTTGAGGACGATATTATAAATACTGCTAGTAATAGTCATAGATATAATAATTTTATAAAAACATTAGGATCGATTGCAGCAATATTTTTAATTGTATTCACCTTCTTTCATACGATGAAACCGCAGGAAGCATATGCAGTTGTTAGTTTGGATATTAATCCTAGTATACAGATTGAAGCTGATAATAAGCTTAACATCATTAAGGTAGAGGGCGTTAATGATGATGGAAAACAGATTGATTTTAGCGATATTAAAGATATTTCTCTTGAGAGTGGAATGCAAAAAATAAAAGACAAACTTACAGAAAAGAATTATTTAGAAACTAATAAAGATGTGTTGGTTGGCTATGCTTTTGTACAGGATGGAGACAATAGTTCTTATGAAAAAGACTTGAAAGGTGTTATTAATTCTACTTTTGATGCACAGGAAGTAGTTTATGTTAAAGGTGATAAAGAAGCTGTTGATGAAGCGAAGAAACAAAGCATAAGTTTAGGAAGATATGAAGCAGCAGCATCTGATTTAGTTGGTCAAGATTTAAAAAATAAAATAGATACAGCACCAGTTAAAGAAATCACTGCAAGTATAAAAGATAAAAAAGACGATGAACAATGGGATGCACAAGATCAAAGAAATTCATCTACACAAGATTCAAATATTAAGCCAGAAGTTGGTAATGAAAAGCCAGGGACAGAAAAACCAAATATAGATGCATCTTCTGATAATACAGGAACAAATTCAGATCCTGGAAAAGATAATAAAGATAATACTAATAAAACTGGAAAAAATAATGACATTATAGAGGTACAGCCAGATGCTCCAATAGCAAATGGATCTAATGGTAATAGTGTCAATAATGGTAATGGCACTAGTTCAACAATTCCGTCAAAAGACAATAGTGTTGATGTGTTGCCAAACAATGGATCTGCTGAAAACAGTGCTACTTCAGGTAAAACCGAAAATGCAGCAGGTCAAGTGATAACACCAGACCAATCAAAAAAATAGCGGATTTTAAGGATCAAAATACTAAATGATAAGTATTTTGTAGTCTTTGAAAAAAATAGGTTTATCAAGATGGTAAGCCTATTTTTTTATGTCTATATATGAGCTCTATTTGTAATCTGTGTATCTATTAAACTAAATTAAAGTGTTTTAGAGAAAATTAGGGACGAGAAAAGATTTTTATAGTATACTTACTTTAGTATTATTAATGAAAAATTGGGGAGATTAAAAATGATAAAAAATTATTTACGAGATAATGTATTGATATTTGATGGAGCTATGGGTACATATTATTCTGAATTAACAGGAAATGATGTTTCTTACTGTGAATTTGCCAATTTAAATGATAGTGATACAATAAAGAAAATACATAAAGAATACATTAACGCTGGGGCAAAGTTAATAAGAACAAACACCTTTTCGGCTAATACACATGATCTAGGAGTATCCTATGAAATATTGAAAAACATAATTAAATCCGGAATAGATATAGCAAAAGAGGTCACTCAAAATACTTCTGTTTTTATAGGAGCTAGCATTGGGCCTATAAAAGAAGATAATATAGATGAATCTCAAGAAGATATATTAAAGGAATATAAATATATAGTAGATTGCTTCTTAGATAACAACATAAACATTTTTGTACTTGAGACTTTTAGTAATTATAATTATTTGAAGGAAATATCTGAATATATAAAAAGAAAGGATTCTACGAGCTTTATATTAACGCAATTTGCAGTAAAACCAGACGGCTTTACAAGAGATGGAATTAGCGCTATCAAATTAATTAGAAAAATCAAAGATATAAAAGAAATTGATTCATATGGATTCAATTGTGGATCAGGACCAACGCATGTAGCTGAATTTATAAAAAAAATTGATATAGGAAATGATCTTGTTTCCGCTATTCCAAATGCTGGCTATCCAGAAATAATTCATGAGAGAACTGTTTATCCTAACAACCCAGTATACTTTGCCAATAAAGTTAAGGCAATGACAATGCTAGGAGTTTCCATAGTGGGGGGATGTTGCGGAACAAATCCGAATTATATTAAAGAATTAGTATCGTTAATTAAAGAAAATTCAAATGAAGTTAATGCGTATAATAAAAAAGAAGAAATAAAAGAATATAAAGAAAAAACAGAAAATGTATTTCAAAATAAGCTTAATAATAATGAATTTGTAATTGCAATAGAATTATCAGCTCCTATTGATACTGATATATCCAAGCTTATAGCAGGGGCTAAAATCTGTAAAGAAAATGACATTGATTTAGTAACTATTCCAGATTCACCAATGTCAAAAGTAAGGGCTGATTCAACAATTATAGCATCTAAAATAAAAAGAGAAATAGGGATCGAAGTTATGCCACATATATGCTGTAGAGATAGGAATACAAATGCTATAAGATCTAGTTTAATAGGTTCACATATTGAAAATATAAGGAATATATTAGCAATTACAGGAGATCCTATATCTGACGCAAATAAGATTGAGACTAAAAGTGTGTTTAATTTGAATTCATTTAGACTGATAAAACTCATAAATGATATGAATGAAGATTTATTTAAAGAGGATAATATTTATATAGGCGGTGCTTTGAATCTAAATGTGTTGAACAAGGAAGCAGAATTTAACCGGTTGTTGAAGAAAATAGACAATGGAGCGAAGTTTTTCTTGACTCAACCTATATATGAAGATGATGCTATTGAATTTTTAAAGAAAATAAAAGAAAAGACTAATGCGAAAATTTTAGCTGGGCTTCTTCCAATCGTTAGTTATAGGAATGCAATATTTTTAAATAATGAGCTTCCAGGAGTTAAGATTCCTGAAAGATATATAAAGATGTTTTCAGAAGATATGAGTAAAGAAGAAGCACAGGAAGTTGGTGTTAAAATTACTGTAGAGATTGGAGAGAAATTAAAGGGAATTTCGGATGGGTTATATTTTATAACTCCATTTAATAGGGTAAATATGTTAATTGATATAGTAAACCAACTTAAATTAAGTTATTAATATTTTAAGACAAGAGGGATTTTTATGAGAATAGGTCTTATAAGACATTTTAAAGTTAATTACCATAAAAAGTTTTTTATGACCTCAAAAGAATTTAAAGAATGGGAAAAAAATTACAATAAAAGCGACGTCATAAAAAATGATGTAGAGCTTATGGGAATAAAATGGGATAAATGTTATTCGAGTACTCTTATAAGAGCATTGATTACAGCACAGCATGTTTATAAAGATAATATAGTTCCAAATGATTTAATTCGAGAAACTATAATTGATCCTATATTTAAAAGTGATTTTAAACTTCCTTATTGGTTCTGGGCGGTTAGTGGAAGAATTGCTTGGTACTTTGATCATAAATCCCAAGAAGAAAATAGAACCATAACAAATGAGAAGGCTAGACAATTTATTGATTTATTACAAGAGGAAGCAAGAAAAGAAGGTTCGGAGAATGTTCTAGTTGTTACTCATGGCTTTTTTATGTATAGTCTTCAAAAAGAATTAAAAAAAAGAGGGTTTTCAGGGAAACTAATATATAGCCCTAAAAACGGAATATTATATTTATATAAAAAATAGTAAAGAACTTATTTAGGAATAGCGATTAAATTCTATGACAATGATATTAGTTAAATGTAAATCTTAAAATAAAATTATAAATTAGATTGCTCACATAAATTTTAATTAAATTGTATTTTTGATAATTAATATGTCTAAAACTAAATTAATATGAAATAATATGCTATCATTTTATTGGAAAAGGATAGCATATTTTATTATAAGTAGTTGAAATAAAGAATAATTTAAGTTACTATATACTATACTGAGTATAAAAAATGAAAAGGAGATTTTTATATATGGAGAATGAAAAATTTTTATTAGATGAAGCAAGTAGATGTTTATTGTGTAAAAATCCAAAATGTAAGGCGAATTGCCCTATTAGCACTCCTATACCAGAAATTATAAATCTTTATAAAGAAGGAAAAATTGAGGAAGCTGGAGAAATATTATTTAACAATAATCCGCTTTCAGTAGTTTGTTCATTAGTATGCCCTCATGAAGATCAATGTAAAGGAAGTTGTGTAAGAGGAATTAAAGGAGAACCAATAAGGTTTCATGACATAGAGGATGAGATATCAAGAAAATACATAAAGGAAACTCATTTTGAAAATGTAGAAAAAGATAAAGACAGAATTGCAATAATTGGTGGAGGGCCAGCAGGAATAACTATTGCATTCATTTTAGCAAGGAAAGGGTATGACATTACTATATTTGATGCTCATGGTCAAATTGGCGGGGTGCTTAGATATGGTATACCAGAATATAGATTGCCTAAAAATTTAATAGATACAATAGAAGAAAGACTTATTGAGCTTGGTGTTAAAATTAGACCTAATACACTTATTGGGCCAGTTGTTACATTAGATAGATTATTTGAAGATGGCTATAAAGCTGCATTTATTGGAACGGGAGTATGGAATCCTAAAACATTAGATGTCAAGGGAGAAACTCTTGGAAATGTACATTATGCTATAGATTACTTAAAATCACCAGAATTTTATAGATTAGGAGATAATGTAGCTGTAATAGGAGCTGGAAATGTGGCTATGGATGCTGCTAGAAGTGCCAAAAGATATGGTGCTAAAAATGTGACTATACTTTATAGAAAAGGCTTTGAGGAAATGCCTGCTACAAAACAGGAAATAAGAGAAGCAAAGGAAGATGGTATTAAATTTGAACTATTTAGAGCGCCAATTGAAATAAAAGAAAATGGAGTAAAATTAGCTGTTACGGAAAATGTAACTGATTCAGATGGAAAAGTTAAGACAAGAATAATAGAAGGCAAGGAAGAATTTTTTGATTGTGATTCAGTAGTTATTGCAGTAAGTCAAAATCCTAGAGCCAATATAGTATCTAATACAACAGAGTTAAATACTAATAAGTGGGGATTGTTAATTACTGATGATAAAGGAAATACAACTAAAAAAGGAACATTTGCATCTGGAGATGTAGTTACTGGAGCAAAAACAGTGGTGGAAGCAGTAGTTCAAGCAAAGATAGTTGCAGAAACAATTGAAGAATATTGTAAAAGTAATTAGAATTAAAATTTTATGTAATACTAAAAAATAGTTTGAATTAGAGAAATAATATAATATTAATTAAGGTAAATATTTTTATATATCTGAGTTATTATGGTAAAATATATTTATACAATATAGTAGGGGAGTACAAAGAGATGAGTGTAACAATAAAAGATATAGCAAAAATAGCAAATGTTTCACATACAACAGTATCGCGAGCGCTTAATAACAGCCCATATATAAATGAAGATACTAAAATTAAAATTAAGGCTTTGGCAAAGGAATTGAATTATGTGCCAAATTACAATGCAAAAAGTCTGGTTTTATTAAAGTCGTATGTTATAGGAGTTTTCTTTTCATCAATAGGAAATGGTACATCTGATACATTTTTTCATGAAATTGTTAAAGGAATTAGTAAAGTAATGGATAAAGAATATAATTTAGTTATTAGAGGAATTGATGATTATGCTAATTCACATCCAATTGATAATAAAAATTTTGATGGGATAATAGTAGTAAGCCAAAGAAAAGATGATGATAAATTCATTGAAAACATTGTTGAAAAAAGCATACCTACTGTAGTTATAAACAGATACATAGAAAATAATCAATTAGTAAATATTATGTCTAATGATACAAAAGGATCATATGATGCAGTTACTTATTTCATAGAAAATAATCATCAAAAGATTGCCTTAATTGAAGGAAATAAGGAATTTGAATCTAGTGAATACAGAAGAAAAGGATATATAAAGGCGCTAGAGGATCAGAAAATTTCAATTAGAGATGAATACATTATGAGTGGCAGGTATGATATGAAAAGCGGGTATATCAACATGAAGAAGCTGCTAGAATTAAAAGATAGGCCGACTGCTGTATTTTGTTCTAATGATGATATTGCAGTGGGAGCTATGAAAGCTATAGCAGAAGAAGGACTAAGTGTTCCTAATGATATATCTATTATAGGATTTGATGATAGTAACTTTTGTAATTATGTTACCCCAACATTGTCAAGCGTTAAAAAAGATTCATTAACAATGAGTGAGTATGGCGGTATAAATTTATTAAATTTAATAAATAATAAAGAAGTAAATAAGACTAAGGTATATATTGAATCTAAGCTCGTTATAAGGAATTCCGTTAAAAAATTATAAAGAGATCCTTACAATAATTAGCTATTTTATTAGCTAATTATTGTAAGTAATTGTTAAACGTTAACAAAAAAGTATTGCATTATTAAATTATAAGGAATATAATATACGTAATAAATATATAATTCGGACATTGTTGTTCACGTTAACATTTTTTTATAACAACATTTGTTAACGTGAACAAAAGTCTCCGCATTGTTATTTAATTTTTAGTTATTATTAAATCAGGTAATCAAATAATTACTTAATATATAGTTTAAATATTATTAAGTGAGTTTTGATAATATATTAAAGATTAGGTTTGGAGGAGAAAGGAATGAAACTAAACAAATCATTATTCAAAGAGTTCAAGACTTATCCAGAAAAAGTTTTACAATTTGGAGAAGGTAACTTTCTAAGAGCCTTTGTTGATTGGCAAATAGACAAGATGAATGATGAAGCAGATTTTAATGGAAGTGTAGTGGTAGTTCAACCATTAGAAGCTGGATTAATTGACAAATTGAATGATCAAGACGGCTTATACACATTATATCTTCAAGGAATGCAAAATGGTGAAGCTTCAAAAACTCATAAAGTAATAAATAGTATAAGCAGAGGGATTAACCCATATGTAAACTATAATGAATATTTAAAGGTTGGAGAAAATCCAGAATTAAGATTCATAGTATCAAATACTACAGAAGCAGGAATAGCTTTTGAAGAAAACGATAAACTTGAAGGTGGATGCCAAAAGAGCTATCCAGGTAA
>JAEZKY010000317.1 GCA_023435985.1 Bacillota bacterium
GTATAATAATTCGACTAATCAAAGGATTTTAACTGGAGATGGAATAGCAGCAGCAGTGAAACATGATATAGAATTAAAAGATATAAATTATATTCAAATTCATCCAACTGCCTTTTACGAGGAAGAAAAAAATCAAAGAAGATTCTTGATATCTGAATCTTTAAGAGGAGAAGGTGGAATCCTTACTAATATATATGGAAGAAGGTTTATAAATGAACTTTTGCCAAGAGACGTTGTATCTCACGCAGTATATGAGCAAATTAAAGAAACTGAGACGCCTTATGTGAATTTGGATATAAGATTTTTAGGAGAGGATTATATAAAGAATAGATTTACTACTATTTATAAAGAATGTTTAAAGAGAGGTACTGATATTACAAGGGATTATATTAAGGTTTCACCTGCTCAGCATTTTTTTATGGGAGGAATAAAGGTAGATTTGGATTCAAAAACCTCTATGGAAAATTTATTTGCAGTAGGCGAAGCAAGCTGTACAGGCGTACATGGAGCTAACAGGCTTGCAAGTAATTCGCTCCTTGAAGGACTTGTATTTTCAAGAAGAGCTGCAAAATTTATCAACAATATTGTGGATAAAATGGAAAATAAAGTTTTGACTGTGGATAACTTGAATAAATCTATGGAAGAAATATCAAGGGAGAATAAAGAACTGGCAAAAGCTATTATAAAGGAAAGAGGTGGCATATTAGATGATCAACTACTTAGTTGTAGATAAGATAATAAAAGCTGCACTAATTGAGGATATTCCAAATGAAGATATAACAACTAATTCAATTATAAACGAAGAAAGCATAGCGACTGTGGAATTGTTATGCAAAGAAGAAGGTATAATTGCAGGGCTTGAGGTATTTAAAAGGGTGTTTGAGATATTGGGGAATGTAGAAGTAGAATTTTACAAAGGCGATGGAGATAAAGTCTTTCCAAAAGAAAAAGTAGCTTTTTTAAAGGGCAGCACTAGAAATTTATTGATGGGAGAAAGATTAGCATTAAATCTGTTGCAGAGAATGAGCGGAATAGCTACCTTGACAAATGAATTTGTTCAGGAAATAAGTCATACAAATGCAAAGTTATTAGATACAAGAAAAACAACACCTAATCTTAGAATTTTAGAAAAATATTCAGTGAAAGTTGGGGGAGGCTGCAATCACAGATTTAATTTATCTGATGGAGTGATGCTTAAAGATAACCATATAAGTGCAGCTGGAGGAATAAAAAATGCTGTAGAGCTTGCAAGAGAGAATTCTTCCTTTGTAAGAAAGATTGAAGTTGAAACTGAGAATCTTGAAATGGTAAAGGAAGCATTGGAAGCAAAAGCGGATATAATAATGCTTGATAATATGAGTTTAAGTTTAGCAAAAGAAGCAGTAGAGCTTATAAATAAAAGGGCTTTAATAGAGTTTTCAGGAAACGTGGAATTAAGTAATATTAAAAGGATAGCAGAATTAGGAGTAGATTATATATCTGTTGGGGCTTTAACGCATTCTGCAAAAATACTTGATTTAAGTATGAAGAATTTGACTTTGATTTAATATACATAAACAACTTTGAATTTAGAGTTATGTGGCAGCGTATCGAAATCACATACACATTTATTCTATAGGACTTATGAAATTTTTGCTGGAAAGTTCTAAGCGGAAGATTGGGCTCATTTCTGCATGTTCCTCAAACAAGTTGAGGACAAGCAGCAAATGGAACAATCTTTCACTAACAACTTTCATCAGCTCGATTTTAAATGCCTATTGCACAAATATGTATGTGATTTTTAGTATAGATGGACACAAAAGTTTAAGAAGAATATATAATTCATTAATATATATTACACTAATTATGAATACTACGAAGTGAACCTTTTTTGAACTACTTGCAGAGAATTATTTGATATAGTTTACTACGTTTTCCTTTCTCTCAGCAACTTTCTTATCCGCTCCTGCTTTGTATCCCAACAAAATAACACACACAGGTTTATATCCTTCGGGAAGATTCAGCTCTTTTATGAATTGGTTATCGGGTTCTGCATCAATGAGTTGGGGCAACCCGCTGACCCAGCATGAGCCAACATCTAAAGATTTAGCGGCATTCATTATATTTCCGGCAGCAAGAGAACAGTTTTCTACGGTGTACATTTCCGTTTTGTCACCTGAAATCACAACAATAGTAGGGGCGTTATGAAACAAATGAGCTTTTTTATCATTTTTCATCTGCTCTAAAAATGAAACAGGCATCATTGCATATATTTTTTTTATAGCTTCAGATAATTGACCAATTAAACGCTCATTTTGAACCACCGTGAAATGCCATGATTGTTGATTTGATGACATGGCTAAAAGAATACAATATTATTATTTAGCTTGGAAACTAGAGTATACTGTGTGTACTTCGACTCGCATAGGCATTTCGGCTAAAAGTTCCAGAACTTCATTGTGACCATCCTCTATAGCTGGATTAGTAAAGTGGCGAATGAACGAATCCTCATCTTTGTATAGCTCGAAAGCCCATAAAGTGTTTGAATCGTTGTCATCTCGGCAGAATAGCCAATTTACCGGACCGTCTGGGTCGCCATTGTAATGAAGTTTATTTGTAAGTTCAAACAGAGCATCTCCTTTTCCGGCCTTCGCGCGCATCTTTAGTACCGTACCGGGCTGGTTTGGGTTAATCATCATATTTCCTTTTTCTGTTGCTATCATATCATACCTCCGATATTTATTTTTATTTGACTAAAATCATTTACTACGCTGCTTTTTATAATGTTGTTCCATCATTTCAAGCATCTTGGGAGGTACTTCGCCATTCGGGCCCATAGCATTGCGGAAAGCATCCCATAAGTCATCAAGTCCAGAGTTTTCACCCAATTGTTTTTCAAGCTCTGCAATAATTTTTGATAAGTATTCACTTAAATTATTTTTTTCAACATCGCTGAGGCAATTAAAAATCTCATCTGAATCCTGTTTGCTCAGTTCCGCTTGCATTGCAGCTTCCATGCCGGTCTGTGTAAGTTCTATGTTCATAACCCTCCTGTCTGTCTCTGATTGTGTACGACTGATATGCCCGGATTTTTCAAGCTTAGTAAGCAGCTGACTTAATGCCTGATTACTCATATCTAGATGATTCGAAATTTCTTTCTGGCTAATTTTGGGCTGTGTTTTAAGCAACGTCAAAATGCGCCCTTGCCCTCTATTCGGGTCGGTAAATGTTTCATTTTCATTTCTAATGTGATGCGAAAATCTGTGAAAAAGCATCGTCACTCGGGAAAACTGTTCCATTAAATTAATTTTGCTATCCATTACCTTATCCTCCAGTAACATTATATTTTATTTTTATCAACTGATTAATTATCAAGTACTTGTCTATATGCTATCAAGTACTTAACTATATGTCAATACTTTTAAAAAAATTGTAATAACTTAGTTTGATTTCATTTTATATAGGGAGATGCTATAATAAAAATAAATTTAGATTTGGATTTAAAATGTAAATGATAGATTTAAGTCTATTAGATTTGAGGAGTTAGAAATAGATCTTTCAGATGTTGAATTAATAGGAGAAGAGTAGGTTGTAAGTCTAGCTTTATTAGGAGGAAATAACTTGAATTTGATTTTTCGGATATGAAGAATATCAATGATATTTTTTATTGAGCAAGTAGAAAAAGAAGGGATAATAATTTATGAGAAGCATTGACTTTAAATATATGAATCTAGAAAAGGCATATAATTAAAATAATAAAGTAATAGAGCATATTATTGTTATTCAGTATTCAGGAGGGATTAATGGAAGTAAGAATTTTAGATATTCATGATGACTATTGGAATAAAACAATTGAAATGTCTGAAAAATGCTCATGGCATGCAGGGGCAAGCCTTGGATATAATATGCGTGAAAATAAATTTAAAGATTTTGAATGTGTATTTGCGGCTATAGAAAATGATAAAGTTATTGGTTTTTGCACAATTACAAAAACAGACTGCATACCAAATTGTCTATATACACCATGGATTGGTTTTGTGTTTGTTGATGAAAAATATCGTGGAAATAAAATAAGTCAGAAAATGATTGAGAAAGCATTAAAATATGCCAAAACGAAAGATTTTAAGAAAGTGTATATTTCAACACAAGAAGAAAATCTATATGAGAAATATGGTTTTATTCAGATTGATACTTTAAAAAGTCATAGCGATACTTTAGAGAAAATAATGGTATTTGATGTTTTATAATTTAATTCTACTTAGCAGGTTAAAAATATTTTTTTAGAGTTTCTAGTTTGTTACAAATGAAACAGAATGGAGACTATAAATTTAGTATAATGACATCATAAGATAAATTATTTAAGAAGACAAGCTTATTTAAGCATGAACATAATTAAGTATCAAAATTAAAGGGATGGTGAACTTTATGATAAGAAAAGTTATTAAAATTGATGAGGAAAAATGTAACGGATGCGGACTTTGTGCAGCAGCTTGCCATGAAGGTGCAATTGGAATGATAAATGGAAAAGCAAAATTATTGCGTGATGATTATTGTGATGGATTTGGAGACTGCCTTCCTTCATGCCCAGCAGGTGCTATTGCTTTTGAAGAGCGTGAAGCAGCGGCTTATGATGAAGAAGCAGTAAAGATAAATATGGAAAAAAGAAAGATGGAGCAGCAAAAAGCAGAAGAAAATAAGAAGGAGAATATGCAGTTTGCATGTCCAGGAACACAAAGCGGAGCAATAAAGCGTGGGCCAATAGAAATTAAAAGAGACACAAACAATGGGGAGGTAACCTCGCAGTTAAATCAATGGCCAGTACAAATTAAACTTGTGCCGCCAAACGCTCCATATTTTAAGAATGCTAACTTACTTGTAGCAGCAGATTGCACAGCTTATGCGTATGGAGATTTTCATAATAAATTTATTAAAAATAGAATTACAGTAATAGGCTGCCCAAAACTTGATGAAGTTGATTATTCAGAGAAGCTTACAGCAATCTTAAAGATGAATGATATAAAAAGTGTCACAGTAGTAAGAATGGAGGTACCTTGCTGCGGAGGAATAGAAAATGCAGTCAAAAATGCACTAAAGCTTAGTGATAAAATGATTCCATGGCAGGTAGTGACTATTTCAAGAGATGGACAAATTGTTGAGTAGAAATGAGAATATTAGGGTATATTTGTATATGAATTCATATACAAATATACCCTATCTTTTTTATATTATTTGTATTCTCAGACTTTCAACTTGTGTACATTTTGTATTTAATTAGCAGGATTTTCCCTGTGAGCTTTCAATATTTATTGTTAATTGTCAAATATGAATTGTTAATTAGAATATATATAGTAAAAATAATAGATTAAACACTGATAAAAGAGGATATTAATAGCATTGTGTAGAATACTATATAATATAAAAGATAGGTTAAGAGGGGGAGTATATTATGAACAAGAGAAAAGTATTAATACCAGTAGATGGAACAGAGAGCAGTATGCATTCTTTAGATTTTGTAAAAGAAATATTTCCCGAAGGTTCAATTGAAATTATAATAATGAATGTAAAAGAATTGATATTGGTCAATGAAATGATTGTTGCTGATGAAATAAAGTTTGCTGAAGAATTAGGTGAAGAGATATTAGAGGCAGCAAAAGAAAAAATGAAAGATTATAAAGTTGAGACATTCTTTACTTTTGGATATCCAGGAGATGAAATTGTAAAAAAAGCACAAGAAGAAAATATAGGTGTAATCGTTATGACAAAATCCACAAGAAAGGGATTGAATAGGATTATAGGATCAGTAACAACTAATGTTGTAAAACGTGCTAAATGCATTGTGATGATAGTTCCAAATGATTTTACAATTAGTATTAATTAATCAAAAAGATACAATGAAATTTTTATAGATTATCTTAAAGGGATATTTTGAGATAGTCTATATTTCTGAATATAGAATTTTATATCATATAATGATATAATAAAACGAGTATTATTTGCTGTTATTTCAGTAAATAGGCAATGATAAGAAAACGATAAGGTTTAGAAATTTGAATTTATTAATGAAATTTCATATTTCAGCTGAATTTAGTTAAGCTTTTTGGTTCTTTGCTATTTTTGGCATATAAATATTGATAGTTAGAATTTAGAAAAGCTAAACATCAGATAAAAATTATTTTTTAGTATTAAGGAGTAAGAGATGAGAGCAGTTTATAGGAACCCAAGAGAATTAGCAACATGTTTAAAGGATATTGTGGATACATATTATGATGATTTAATTTCATATGAAAAGATGGAAGAAAGAATCATAAAAATTGTTGATGCAAATAGGGATTCAATTTACAAAGATAAAGGTATGTCGGTAAAAATTGCTAATGTCTTAGGTGACAAGAGAGCAGAAATTATTAACAACGTAGTTGAAAGTAAAGCAAAATTAGAATCTTAATTTGCTTTGGATAGTTTAGGAGTGAAAATTTAATGGGCAAGAAAATAATATTAACAGGAGATAGACCAACTGGAAAGTTACATATAGGACATTATATAGGCTCTTTGAAAAATAGAGTAGCACTTCAGGAGTCAGGATTATATGAAAGCTTTATAATGATTGCAGATCAGCAGGCATTAACTGATAATGCAAGAAATCCAGAAAAAATAAGAAATAGCTTAACAGAAGTTGCTTTAGATTACTTAGCAGTTGGAATTGATCCAAGTAAATCTACTATATTTGTACAATCGCAAATACCTGAGTTAAATGAACTTACTATGCATTATTTAAATCTTGTTACTTTATCAAGATTAGAGAGAAATCCAACAGTTAAAGCAGAAATACAACAAAAGAACTTTGAAAACAGCATTCCAGCAGGATTTCTTATTTATCCGGTAAGTCAGGCAGCTGATATTACTGCATTTAAGGCAGATACAGTTCCAGTTGGAGAAGACCAATTGCCTATGATTGAACAAACTAGGGAGATTGTTAGAAGTTTTAACTCCATATATGGAGAGGTTTTAGTTGAACCTGAAGCAGTATTACCAAGTTCTAATGCAGGAAGATTACCAGGAACTGATGGTAAAGCCAAAATGAGTAAATCAATAGGAAATTGCATATATTTATCTGATGACGCAGATACAATCAAGAAAAAAGTCATGTCAATGTATACAGATCCTAATCATATAAGAGTGGAAGATCCAGGACAGGTAGAAGGAAATACAGTATTTACTTATTTAGATGTTTTTGCAAATGATAAAAAAGCAGTTGAAGAAATGAAGGAGCATTACAAACGTGGTGGACTTGGAGACGTAAAAGTAAAAAAATATTTAAATGAAGTTTTACAAGCTGAATTAGAACCGATAAGAAACAGAAGATTAGAGTTCGAAAAGGATCTTGATGCCGTATACAAGATGCTAAAGGATGGCAGTGACAAAGCTGAGGCAGTAGCAGCGAATACTTTGATGGAAGTTCGTCAGGCAATAGGAATAGAGTATTTCTCAGGAAAATAAAAGAAGTTTGCTAAGGGGGAAACCAAAATGAAGGCTATTGGCATATTAAATTATCCAGTTGAAGATGTGTTTCATATTTTTATAAAAAATGCTGGAAGAGATTTTTCGGATTTTAATGAAGAAGATGCTATAGGATGTAAGATTGAAAAAAATATAGATACAGGAAGACCGACTCCAGTAAAATGCACTGTTGAAATAACGGATTATGAAAAAAACGGGAAATATCAAATTACGACGGTAACAAGTTTTTCAAAATGTGTTTCGACGTATACCTTTAAAGGGCAAAAAAATGGAACAACTAAATTACAAGTGGAAGAAACTCAAACATCAGATAAATTTTTTGGATATATGTCATTAGTAGTTCAAAGATTCTTGGTTAGGCGCAACTTTAAGGCGAGATATAATAGTATTATTGAATCGTTAGATAATGAGTTAAGAACACATTTTGACAATTTAAAACGAAGTAAAGCAAAGAAATAATACACAAAAGTTTATAATGCAGGATTATTTTGAAATATTTTATTTTAAGATAATCCTGCATTATATGCTTTAAATAGGTTTACAAGTAATTACTATGAAAACTTAAAGAATATATTAAAGAAGAATGCTTAAAAGGGTATATGGAAATAATATTAGATAATTGTATATTAGTCAGGATATAGCTATACTTTAAGTTATGCAATATAGTATAATGAATTTAAACAATATTTTGAAATAACGAAGAGCAGATTTTTGCTCAAGTTAATTTTATGATAAATTTAGGAGGTTTTTAATGAAAAAACTGTTACTTTTAGATTCAAATTCGCTTATGAATAGGGCATTTTATGCCTTGCCTCCGCTTACAAATAGTGATGGAATAAATACTAATGCCATTTATGGCTTTATGAATATGTTATTTAAAATGAGGGAAGAAATTAATCCAGACAGCATAATTGCTACCTTTGATTTAAAGGCGCCAACCTTTAGACATAAGGAATATTCAGAATATAAGGCTGGAAGAAATAAAATGCCGCCAGAGCTTGCAGAACAATTTCCGATTATTAAAGAATTATTTAAGCTTATGGGAATAAAAATCTTTGAAATAGAAGGTTTTGAGGCAGACGATATAATAGGTACAGTGTCTAAATTTGCTGAAAATAATGGCTCAGAAGTTTTTGTGGTTACAGGAGATAAGGATGCGCTTCAACTAGCATCTGATAGAACTAAGATTGTAATTACTAAAAAGGGAGTCAGTGAAACAGCTGTATATGATGAGAAAGCATTTATAAATGAGTTTGAAGTAACGCCACATCAATTTATAGATGTTAAGGGGCTTATGGGAGATAAATCTGATAATATTCCAGGAGTTCCAGGAGTAGGAGAAAAGACTGCATTTAAGTTAATTAAAGAATATGGTTCTATAGAGGAAGTCCTAAAGAATATAGATAATATTGCAGGAAAAAAGTTAAAGGAAAATTTAGAAAGCAATACTGAGCAGGCTATATTTTCTAAAAAGCTTGCTACAATAATGCGAGAAGTTCCAATTGAATTGACTGTAGAAGATATAAACTCTAATGATAAGGAAAATATATTAGAAATAAAAAAGATGCTTATGAAGCTTGAAATGAAATCAATTCTAAATAAATTTAAAGATCATACAGTTTCAGAAGAATCAAAGGTTGAAGTGAAAATTATAGATACAATTGAAAAATTGAAGGAATTATTTTCAAAGAAAAAGGATAGAATTTATATTGATTATTCTTTAAGTGATGCATCTGTATATTCAAAATTAGAGCTTGATCTTTTAATTTTTGGAGAAGATAATGTTGGAAATATTATAAATTACAAAGAAATAAGTTCTAAAAATAAAGAAGAAGCATTAGATGTATTAAAAGCTTTAATGGAAGATGAAAGCATTAAGAAGGTAATACATGATGGAAAAAATTTAGTTACATTCTTAAATAAAAATGGTATTGAAATTAAAGGCTTTGATTTTGATACTGCAATAGCAGCATATCTAATTGATTCATCTAAGAGTAAGTATGAAATATTAGAACTTGTTAATCATTATATTGGTGAAAATCCAAATGAAGAGGATCCTAATATAAAAGGAATTCTTGGAGGCTATTTACCAGTAATTTATGAAGAATTAAAGGAAAACCTTCATAAGGAAAGTATGGATAAACTTTATTATGAAGTTGAACATCCACTTATTTATGTGCTATCATCCATGGAGAGCATTGGATTTAACATAAATGAAGGTATGTTAGATGAATTACAGAAGAAGTTTAAAAAAGAAATTGAGGAAACTCAGAGGGATATATATAAATTAGCGGAAGAAGGATTCAATATAAGTTCTCCTAAGCAGCTGGGTAAGATATTATTTGAAAAATTAGACTTACCAGTGATTAAAAAGACAAAGACGGGATATTCAACTAATCAGGAAGTTTTAGAAAAGTTAATGGATAAGCATGAGATAATACCTAAAATAATGTATTACAGACAAATTACAAAAATCAACTCTACATATGTAGAAGGATTAAAAAATGTAATTGATGAAGATGGACGCATACATTCTAATTTTAATCAAACTGTAACTACAACAGGAAGATTATCGAGTACAGAACCTAATTTACAAAACATTCCTATTAAATATGAAATGGGAAGAGAAATAAGAAAAGTATTTATACCTATGGAAGAAACTGATACTATAGTTTCCTGCGATTATTCTCAAATAGAATTAAGAGTTTTAGCACATATTGCAGGAGATGAGAATATGATAGATGCATTTAAGCATCATAGTGATATTCATACAAAGACAGCTTCTGAGGTATTTAAGGTTCCAGTGGATGAAGTTACTTCTCTAATGAGAAGTAGAGCAAAAGCTGTAAACTTTGGAATAGTATACGGAATAAGTGCGTTCAGCTTAGCAGAAGACTTGAAGATTAGTAAAAAAGAAGCAGAGGAATATATGGAAATTTATCTTGAAAGATATCCTAAGATAAAAGAATACTTAGAAAATGTAGTTAAAGAAGCTCAGGAAAAAGGATATGTATTAACAATTTTAAATAGAAGAAGATTTATACCAGAAATAAAAGCTTCAAATAAAATTGTAAAGGCACTAGGAGATAGATTAGCAATGAATGCTCCAATTCAGGGGAGTGCAGCTGATATAATAAAGCTTGCAATGGTTAATGTATATAACAAATTAAATGAAAAGAAGCTAAAAAGTGAATTAATACTTCAAGTTCATGATGAACTTATACTAAATGTCAAAAAAGAAGAATTTGAAGAAGTTAAGAAATTAGTTGCAGATGAAATGGAAAATGCAATTAAGTTAAAGGTAGCACTTGATGTAGATGTTAACTTCGGTAAGACTTGGTACGAAGCTAAGTAATATTTAATGAGCCTATAATTAAATTTATGGCTTGTAAGTTTTGCTATATATGCAATGGATGAGAATAACATATTAGCTAAGAGTTATAAGATAGGAGTTAAGAGCTTAAAAGAGAAGCCATAGACTTTTTGTGACGATAATTTTTAGGGATTCCTAGTAGGGAACTTTATTATAAGCTCATAACTTCTAACTCATAGCTTCTAACTGAACAAAGGGTGGTTTATAAAGAAATGATTAAAATTGGTTTGACAGGTGGAATTGGTACAGGAAAGAGTACTGTATCTAATATCTTAAAAGCTGAAGGGCTAAAAATTATTGATGCAGACGCTATAGCTAAGGAAGTCCTTGAGAAAAACCCTAATATATTAGAGATGGTTCGTGCACAATTTGGAGCAGGTTTTTTTGATTGGAGAGGGGAATTCAGGCGAAAAGAATTTGGAAACCACATTTTTAGATTTCCAAAGCAGAGGATAAAATATGAAAGTATTATCATGCCTTATATTAAACAAACTATAGAAGATCAAGTAGAAAAATTGGAAAAGAAAGGCGAAAAGATAATAATATTAGATGCGCCAACTTTAATTGAAAATAATATGCATAATGAAATGGATTATATTATACTTGTATATGCTGATAATTCAGTCCAAATCCAAAGAGTTATGAACAGAGATAAATTAACTAAAGCTGATGCAGTCAGCAGAATAAATTCTCAAATGTCTATGGAAGAAAAAAAGGAGTTTGCCAATATTATTATTGATAATAATAATGATCTTGTTGACACACAAAAACAAGTTTATGATTTGATCGATTTTATAAAATTATTATGCTAAGTTAAGGAGAAGATGATGAAATTTATAAGAAAGGTCTTTTGTTCACTAATACTTATATTAATAGCCTTAATAGCAATTGGATTAGGTTCTAGATATATAATAAAGGAAAAGTTTTTTCCTTATAAGTATCAAGAATATGTAGATAAGTATAGTTCAGAGTATAATTTAGATCCACTATTAGTACTAGCAGTGATAAAGACTGAAAGTAAATTTGATGATGATGCCCACTCACATAAAGATGCAGTGGGGCTTATGCAGATAACAATCGAGACTGGAGAATGGGCTGCTAATGAAATGGGATATAACACATTTTCTAAAGAAGATCTATATAATGAGGAATATAATATTAGAATGGGCTGTTGGTATCTGAGAAGATTAAATGATACTTTTAATAAAGATTTGGATTTAACAATAGCATCATATAATGCAGGCCCATCTAATGTGCAATCATGGCTTATAGATGAAAAGTATTCATCAAACGGAAAAAGTATAGATTATATACCTTTTGGAGAAACCAAGAAATACGTAGATAAAGTAAATGCTTATTATCATATATACGAATATCTTTATAGAGATGAGAAAAGCTATTTTGATGTAGATAAAGTACTAGAATTAACCAAAAGTTTATGGAGCGTAAACTTTTTAAATTAGTGCACTTATAAATAGAAAGCTTTGACTTTGAACTTTGTGGTAACTTACCGAAATTATATACATTTTTATTCCGCAGGACTTGTGAAATTTTCGCTGGAAAGTTCTAAATGCGAGCTAGCATCCATTTTTGCATGTTCCCGAAACAAGTTCGTGACAAGCAATAAATGGAACTAGCTCCCATTAAGAACTTTCAGCAGCTCAATTTCAAATGCCTGCTGCACAAAAATGTATATGATTTCTAGTAAAGTTATCCACATAAAATTAAGTAAATATGTAAGTACTTTCATTGTATAAGTTTAGGTATTAAATTGTTTACCTATATGAGTACAAAATATGTAAACTAGACTTAAGCGTATATCAACCTAAAAGAGATACATTTAAGTCTAGTGCATGATAGAAGTATATTTAAAATTATAAGTGAATACATGGAATGGAAGTTTACATATCTTATTTAAGGATATTATTTTTTACAATAAATTTGGATAGCAATCGTGAAATAAATATATGATGAAAACATTTAAAAAATTTTGCTTGAATTTTTTATTAAAATGAATTATTATTAAGGAGTTAACTGTATTTGCAGGTGTGCTGGAATTGGCAGACAGGCACGTTTGAGGGGCGTGTGTTGAATAACGTACGGGTTCAAGTCCCGTTACCTGCACCAACACAATATCTATATCGTAGGTGATATAGAAAATGAACACACGATTATTTCGGAAAAATAACCGAATCGTGTGTTATTTTTTATGTAAATATGGTTTTTTATGTGTTGAAAAGAAAAATGATAGAAATTAGGCATAATAAGTATAAAATATTAATAATAAATTTTATTTATTATATCCGATTTCAATTAAGAAATCTCCTAAATCTTTATCAAGATTCATTATATGGTTCTTAAGCCAATCAATTAAGCTTTGTTGAATATTTAAGGCTAATAGAGTTGAAGCACCATGTGTCTCAAATACTCTTTTAAACTCTTTAAGATCATTTTTGAAATTTTCATGTTGTATATGTTGTATATCAAGTAGAGGATAATTTGTTTTTCTTTGAATTTCTTCCTCTTCATTAAAATGTTTAATTACATAATTCTCAAGAAATTTTAAAGTATTAATAACCTCATCATCACTTTTAAAATTCTCAATAGACACTAACAATTTATCAATACAATTAAACAATTCTTTATGTTGACTATCAATATTATCAATTCCTATAGATAAGCTACCATCCCAAGTAAAATTCATAAAAATCACCTTCCATAAAATATATTATTATTAATCTTAATATGATTTTTGACATATTATGTGAAATACCTTCATTTTAGAGCTTGTTTTTTAATGATTATAATATCTATCATAACATATATAACTTGGTTTAGGCTATTATAGAAAAGTTTTTAATCAAACACAGATAGCTCAGATACTTCAACGACTATAGATAGTTCAAGTACTTCATCAACAAGTACAAGCAGTTCGTACAATTATCCAAGTATTTTAGAAAATGAATTTAGCTCAGGTAGTTATATAAGCACTTTTGCATAACTATGTAAAAATGTAGTGTACTTGTAGCACTACATACCATAGTTAATCAATCAAGTTCAAATTTTATACCTATTTAACATATTAGTAAACGGAATATAAAGATGATACACGCCATAGGTAAAAAAATGCCTATGGCGTGTGTTTTTTTTAGATATGTTATTAAGTTTACACAAAAAATTAATATAAGTATGTAAGTTGTGCAGCAGTTTTTCTGATTAAAATGGAGAAGCAGCTATTTAAAATACATTTGAAACATGTTTTTATTTAACTTATTTTTTATAAAACAACAAATATGCAATAAAAAGTAAAAACTTTACATAAAAGAAAGAATATAGTAAAATTTTAATGAGAACAAAAGAAATTAAATAATAAACAATATTAGGAGGGAAATTATGAGATATATGATACAATTGGAGGAAAAATTGGAAAATACAAAATTTGAGCTGTTAGTAGAATGGAGTCTATTTTTAATTTTTATGGTATTTTTATTAATAATAAATTTCCACAATAATCTATTCTTTCATACAGCAATTGAGCTATTCATTAATGTTATGTTTATATTAGTATTTGTGTTTACGTTTAACACATACAGCATAAGTAGAAATAATTCCATACTTATTCTTGGGACAGGTTGTTTTTTTGTAGCTGTAATTGGAATATTTCATTTATTAATGTATCAAGGAATGCCATTTTTAGAGAATAATGATAATATAAATATTTCAACTCAGTTATGGATTGCTGCAAGGTATTTAGAGGCTTTTACAGGCTTGATTTCATTAAATTACATATTAAAACCTAATAGGAAACTTAGTGCTTACGGTATGTTGATAATATACATTTGCATCAGTGTATTTTTAATATTATCAATATTAATTTTCAATATATTTCCTACTTGTTATATTGGAAAAATTGGGTTAACATCATTTAAAATAAGCAGTGAATACATAATTTCTATAATGTTTTTAAGTATGGCTATCATTTATTTTAGATTAAGCAGCAAAATAGATAGATATTTATTTTTTTGTATCGAGTCTTTTTTTATATTATCAGCAGTAACTGAAATATTTTTCACAAGTTGTGTGTTTTTGTCTGATTGGAAAAACGTTGTAGGTCATATAATTAAAATTATTGCTGTGTATTTTTTGTATAAGGGAATTGTTCAATCAGGTTTAAAGAAACCATATTATGCTTTAAATTATGATTTAGGTTTAGCTGATAATAAACTAAAACAATTTGAAGAAATTTTATATAGAAATGAACAATGTTTTAACATGATAATAAATAATTCTGATAATGCAATTTTTGTTATTAATGACAATAAATTTATATTTGCTAATAAAAAAATGGCTGAGCTTATGGGAGTAGCAAAAGTTAACGATATTATAGGATTAGATGTAGAAAAAATAATGGTTAAAGAAGTTAGAAGTTTATCTTATGATAGAATTAATAATGCAATATATAATAAGATAAGTACTCCATTTACTGAAAGTAAAATGTTAAGAATGGATGGAAAAATCATTGATATTGAAGTCACTAATTGTTTCTGCATGTACAAGAATAAACCATCAGCTATGATTATGTTTAGAGATATTACCTTGAAAAAGCAATTGCATGCTCTTGAACGTAATATATTGGAGGATAAGAAGATAATAAATGAAACAAATGAACATAATAAAATGATGGTTGAATTTTTCTCTAACATATCCCATGAGCTTAAAACACCTTTAAATGTTATACTAGGAGCTATTCAATTATTATCATTATCAGATAATGCTTTAATTAACTATACAGTCGAAGCGAAATTAAGTAAATATTTAAAAACTATGAAACAAAATTGCTACAGGCTTGTAAGACTTGTAAACAATTTAGTGGATATGTCAAAATTTGATTCAGGTTATTTTAAACTTGACTTACATAATCATGATATAGTAAATGTTGTAGAAGGTATAACTCTGTCAGTAGTGGACTATGCAAAGAATAAAGGAATTGAATTGTTATTTGATACTAATATAGAGGAAAAAGAGATGGCAATTGATTTAGATAAAATTGAGAGAATTATGTTGAATTTATTATCTAATGCGATTAAATTTACTGATGAAGGTGGGCATATATTAGTAAATTTATGGGATAAAGAAAATAAAATAGTCATATCTATTAAAGATAATGGAACTGGGATTCCAGCAGATAAGTTGAATTTTATTTTTGAAAGATTTGGACAAGTAGATAAAACGCTTGCAAGAAATAAGGAAGGCAGCGGTATAGGGTTATCACTTGTGAAATCAATTATAGATATGCATGAAGGTAGTATAAAAGTTCTTAGTGAATTTGGCCAAGGAAGTCAATTTATTATAGAATTACCTTCTAAACTTGTTGATGATGAACAGATATCGGATAAGCGTGTATATGAAAGTAGAGTAGAAAAGATAAATATAGAATTTTCAGATATATATTCATGATAATTTCTTTAGTGAGAATTAAATTTTATAAAGAACATATTTAAAGTTCATCTGGATATAAAGTAAGACGTGAAAATAATGCATTTCATGTCTTATTTTTTCACAGACCAAGCTTATAAAAATGCATTTAAATTTTTTGTACTCAAAATATTTCCTTGTTCATAAATTTAATCGTAATATAAAGTGGATTATTAAAAAATATAATTACATGAAATGACTCTTGGTCATTTTGATGTTATAATTTATATAGATAGACGATTTATAAATTTGACTTATATATAAAATAATTATCTATAGAGGGATTAAGGTATGAAGAACATAGTGGAAATTTTTATAAGGGATATAAAAAATATATTTACCAATTGGGCAGCTTCTGTTGTTGTAATTGCATTAATGATAATACCTTCGTTATATTCTTTAACCAATATAGAAGCATCGTGGGATCCATATAACAATACCAATGGAATAAAAGTTGCAGTTATCAATGAAGATAAAGGTACAGTTTATAAAGATCAAGATATAAATTTAGGTAAGGAATTAGTTGATAAGCTTAAGGATAATGATAAATTAGGCTGGGTTTTTGTGGATAAGCAAACTGCTCAGGAAGGGCTAATTAATGAAAAATATTATGCAACAATTGAAATTCCAGAAGATTTCTCAGAGGATGTTGTTACAATAACTAAAAAAGATGTTATAAAACCTAAGCTTATATACACAGTAAATGAAAAGAAAAATGTAATAGCATCTAAGATAACTGATGCAGGAGTAGAGACAGTGAAAACTGAACTGGATCAAAATATAGTTAAGAATATTTCAGGAATAATGTTTAGATTATGTGATGAAATTGGAGTGGATATACAGAATAATAGATCTCAGCTTAGAAATATAATGGATTCGGTTTATAAGTTAGACGATAATATGCCAGAGCTTGAACAGATGCTGGATGAAGCAATTAATGGAACCATAAGTGCATCGGATTTAATAGATAAAACTAATGAACTTATACCTACAGCTGCAGATACGATAGATGAAACTACAGAGTTTCTAAATAACACTCAAGATGTTTTGGATGAGAATCAAGAGGATTTGCAGAAAGAATCACCTAGGATTAAAGAGGATTTAATAGAAGCTGAAAATGCACTTGATGCTACAGATGTAGAACTTAAAAATATTGATGAAAAAATAATGCCCGAAGTTGAAAAGAAGACATTACTTCAAGCTCTAGATACAGTCAAAGCTACTAAGACAAGTGTTGATGATGCAAGGACAAAACTTAAGGATATTAAGAAAGCAATTGATAGGCTTAGTAAGATTGAAGTTCCTGAACTTTCAATACCAGCAGGGCTTCAAAATTCAGAAGAAATTAGTAAAATTCAAGAGAGCCTTGATAAGCAGAGGGAAGCGTTAAAAAATGCACAAGATGCATTAAAGGAAGAAAGCAGGAAAATATCAAAAGTTATTGATAGGTTTGATGCTATTGATGATAATTTAGATAAATTAATAGATAGAATTAATGGAGATCTTGATAAATTGAATAATGGCGGTAATCCAATAGATAGACAAAATCTAACTGATACTATCAAGGTATTAGATGATGCTTATGCTTTGATTTCAAATATAACAGACAGCTATGATTCTGAAATTGTAACAACAATCAATAAGGGATTTGACTCAATGAGAGAAATCTTAGATGACGGATTAAATTTATCAGCTCAGGGAAAAAAGACTTTACCTGATGTTCAGGAAATGTTAAATACATTTAAAAATACGTCAGATTTATCTAATGATGAGCTGAGAAAGTTAAAAGAAAAATTTCCGGATATTAAGGATAATGTTCATGAATTGGCAGAGAGGCTAAAAAAGATAGATAATGAAGATGATATAAATGAGCTTTTAGATATGATAACCAATGATTGGAATACTCAAAGTGATTTTCTATCTAGTCCAGTAGAAATTCAAGATAATAGACTATTTCCATGGCCTAATTATGGCTCTACAGTAACACCATTTTATACAGTTCTTTGTCTTTGGATTGGAGGATATATACTTTCAGTATTAATTGAAACAGAGGCACAGCCATTGGAGGATAAAAAGGAATTAAAAAATTATGAAAAGTATTTTGGAAGATTGTCACTATTTATATTCATAGGAATAGGACAAGCACTAGTTGCAAGTTTAGGAGCTTTGCTTTTGTTACATTCTTATGCAGTTCATCCTATAATGTTTGTATTATATTGTATATTCATAAGCATTGTGTTTAATTGCATAATTTATACTTCGATAAGTCTTTTGGGTTATGGAGGAATAGTGATTGGAGTAGTATTGCTCGTAATACAAGTAGCCGGCACTAGTGGCAATTTCCCTATAGAAGTTAATCCAATAGGTTTTCAGGAGCTATTTCCATTCCTTCCGTTTACCTATGCTATAAGCGGAGTACGTCAGATAATGGCTGGAATAATATATTCCATATTATTTAAAGATAGTGCCATATTGGGTTTGTTTATGATAGGATCAATTATCATTGGATTATTATTTAAGAAGTCCATAAATATGAAGAGAATAAACATCGTCAAAAAACTTAAGGAAAGTTCGATTATGAATGGTTAAGGCACACGAAAGAAGATAACAGATTAAAGGCTGCACACAATATTCTTAGAGGTGCCTAAAGCAAGTAATATTATAAGTATCAGAGGAATTAATTATGAAGAATGCATTTAGAATTTATAAAAGAGATATAAATAAAATACGAACTAACTGGGTAGCAAGGCTTATGATTATAGTAATTATAATTATTCCATCAATGTATGCCTGGATTAATATAAAAGCTTCATGGGATCCATATTCTAATACTGGTGGTATTAAGATTGCAGTAATTAATAATGATAAGGGAACTGTTTATAAAGAACAAAATATAAATTTGGGAAATGATTTAGTCGATAAGCTTAAGGATAATGATAAATTAGGCTGGGTGTTTACAGACAAGGAAAGTGCGCAAAGAGGTCTGCTATTAGAAAAGTATTATGCAACAATTGAAATTCCAGAAAATTTTTCTGAGGATGCAACTACTTTGATGGAGAAGGATGTTGAAAAGCCAAGGCTTATATATACAGTAAATGAAAAGAAAAATGCAGTCGCTCCTAAAATGACGGATTCAGGAATAAAAAGCGTAAAAAACGAAGTAGATGAAAATATAATAAAAACTGTTTCTGGAATAGTATTTAGAGTCTGCAATGAAAGAGGCATTGATATACAGGATAATAGGCCAAAGCTTAGAAAAATTGTAGATAATATTTATGAACTAGACGATAATATGTCACAGCTGGAAGCTCTTTTGGATAATGCAAGCAGTGGAACAAAAGATCTGACAAAGGTACTAACAAAAACCAGTGATATGCTTCCAACTATATC
>JAEZKY010000261.1 GCA_023435985.1 Bacillota bacterium
AGAACTTCCTAAGAAATTAGTATTCTCACTTGCAGCTCTAATTGAATTCTATAAAGGAAAAAGAGGAACAGAAGATATTAACCTTTCAGATGATGAAGATATCTTAGAATTATACAAAAACGTATGGGCAAATTACGATGGAAGTACTGAAGGCTTAAAGAAAGTTGTTACAACAGTACTTGGATACGAAAAGAACTGGGGAAGCGATTTGAATAAAATAGCAGGTTTAACAGACAAAGTTACTGAATACTTAGCAATAATTGAAAAAGCAGGTATGAAAGAAGCGGTTAAAAAAGTATTATAAAACTAATATAAATCTTGGAAAATGTAAATGCTATTTAGTATTTATATTTAGAGAGTTTTTATAGGATTGTTTGTTAAAAAACAATCAATGTAAAAGTTATGATGATTGTTTTTCTTATTATAAATTATTAACAAGGAGGAAGAAAAATGAGTTTTGATCAGAGTTGTTTTTATTGTTCTAAAAATCAAGATCTTGACAATTTAATGATTAAGATTTGTGATTTAGAGGTATCAACAGTATACTTATTCAAAGAACAAACTTATAGAGGGAGATGTAATGTAGTTTTTAAAGAACATAAAAGTGAAATTACAGATTTAACTGAAGAAGAGGCAGCGTTATTCATAAATGATGCACGAAAGGTTGCAAAAGCAATTCATAAGGCTTTTAATCCGGACAAGGTTAATTATGGAGCATTTGCAGATACTATGAAGCATTTGCATCTTCATATAGTACCTAAATATGAAGGAGGTCCATCTTGGGGAAAGACTTTTGAGATGAATCCACAGAAAGTTATGTTAAATGATGAGGAATATAGCGATTTAATAGCTAAGATAAAAAACAATCTATAAAATTTGATTTATAGTGAGAAATAATCAAATTAAAATAACTATGGAGGAATAATAATGGAACAATTGAAAAAAAATGCTGAAGTACGGAGTACGAATGCAGGTGACGCTAAATTAAGTTTAAGAGAAAAGATATCATATGGATTTGGAGACTTTGGTAATGGTTTTATGTTTGATTTAGGACAATCATATCTTACAAAGTTCTTTGTTGATGCGTGTGGAATAAGTGCAGGAGCAGTTGCGGGAATATTTTCATTAACTAAAATATTTGATGCTTTTATGGACCCTTTAGCTGGTTCGCTAATAGATGGTAGAAAGGCTACTAAAAGTGGTAAGTTCAGACCTGTAATGATGATTTCAAGTATAATTCTTGCATTACTTACAGTTGTTACATTTACTATGCCAAATGTACCAGTCTCAACAAAGATTATATATGCTTACGCAACATATATGATTTGGGGACTTGTATATTCGTTTACTAATGTGCCTTATGGGTCATTAGCATCAGTAATGACAAGAGATATAGAAGAAAGAAGTCAATTAGCAACATTTAGACAAGCAGGTTCATTAGGAGCTCAATTAATTGTTGGTGTAGCCTTTGTGCCTATATTCACTATGTTTGCTAGTCCTAGAGTAGGTTATCCAGTCGCAGCTGCAATAATGGCAGTTATCGGAGTTATTTCATTTTTTATTTGTTTCAGTAATACTAAAGAACATGTAGTGATTAACAGAGAAGGAAAATCAGAGAAAGCTACTGCTAAAGATTACTTTAAAGTTGTATTTACAAATAGACCACTACTATGCTTAATTCTTATGCAGTTATTTACAATATCAGCAATGAATACCAACAATGGAATGATGATTTTCTTCTGTCAATACAACTTAGGAAATATTAAGCTTCAGCCGGAAGTAAATGGTATAATGATTGGATGTTCAGTAATTGGTATATTCTCTATTCCATTTCTAGTAAAGATGTTTGGAAAAAAGAAAACTGCAATGATGGGATTTATAGTTGGAATTATTGCTAATGGATTAAACTTTATAATGCCAACAAATCCGACTACTTTCACAATTTTAGTTACTATTGGATATGTAGCATTAGCTATTCCAAATGGTGTTACTTGGGCATTTGTATCAGACGCTATAGATTATGGTCATTGGCATACAGGAATAAGAAAAGAAGGTGTAACATACGCTGCATTTAATTTCTCAAGAAAAATTGCTCAATCTATAGCTGCTCTTGTTAGTGCTGGAGTATTAGGAATGACAGGATACGTTGCAAATGCTCAGCAAAGTGCTGAAACATTACTTGGAATTAAAGGAGCAATGACATTGTATCCAGCAGTTGCATTAGTATTAGCTGCTATAATAGTAGGTATATTACACAACCTACCAGATGATAAATATAGAAAAGTAGCGCAAGATTTACAAGAAGGCAGATGGGAAAACGGTATTCTTGAATAGTAATCATAGTTGAACACTTTGGAATTGATAATATAAGTGTTCAAGATAGGCTTCAGAATATAATAAATCGAGTTCTAATATAAAATCTTACAAAAAAGAACCAAGAAGAAGAAAAAATATGTTAACGTTAACTAAAAAAGTGTTGCGTTCTAAATAAAATCATAATATAATAATATTAAAGTACTGTTCACGTTAACAATTAAATGATATTTTAATTGTTTACGTGAACATAATAAGGAGAGGAATTTAACTATGAAAAAATTTATGGATGAAAATTTTTTATTAAGTAATGGCGCTGCAGAAAAGCTATATCATGATTATTCAGAAAAGATGCCAATCATTGATTATCACTGCCATATCAATCCAAAAGAGATTTTAGATAATAAAAAGTTTGAAAATATAACTCAAGTATGGCTTTATGGTGATCATTATAAATGGAGACAAATGAGAACCTTTGGAATAGATGAAAAGTACATTACAGGAGATGGAAGCGATTACGAAAAGTTCTTAGCTTGGGCTAAAACAATCTCATATGCAATCGGAAATCCCCTTTATCATTGGACACACTTAGAACTTAAAAGATTCTTTGGTATAGATGAAGTTTTAAATGAAAAAACTGCACCAGATATCTGGGAAAAAGTAAATAAGATGTTAAATGGGGATGGATTCAGAGTAAGGGATCTTATTAAAAAGTCAAATGTTAAAATGCTTTGTACAACAGATGATCCAATAGATTCATTAGAATATCATTTAGCAATTAAAGAAGATAAGAGCTTTGACGTAAAAGTGTTACCAGCATTTAGACCAGATAAAGCATTAGGAATTAATAAGGAAACATTTAAAGAATGGTTTAATAAATTAGAAGAAGTTGTAGGGACAAAAATTACAAACTTTGATGAATATTTAGCAGCTTTAAAGAAGAGAGTAGAATTCTTCCATGAAGTTGGATGCAGAGTTTCTGATAATGCATTAGATTTTGTTCCGGTAGGAAATGCTTCAATAGACGAAGTAAGAGAAATATTTGCAAATGTATTAAAAAATGGTCAAGTATCTTTTGAGGATGAAAATAAACTTAGAGCCTATATATTAAAATTCTTCGGAAAATTATATCATGATTTAGGCTGGACAATGCAATTGCATATGAACTGTGTTAGAGACAATAACTCAACAATGTTCAAAAAATTGGGACCTGATACAGGATTTGACGCACTAAATGATACAGAAGTTGCAATTCCATTATCAAGATTATTAGATTCATTAAATGTTGAAAAAGCATTACCAAAGACAATAATATATAGTTTAAATCCAAATGATAATTCAACTATAGGAACATTAATAGGATGTTTCCAAGGAGATGGAATTAAAGGTAAAATGCAATTTGGATCAGCATGGTGGTTTAACGATCATAAGATAGGTATGGAAGATCAACTTAGAACTTTAGCTAACTTAGGAATGTTAAGTACATTTGTTGGAATGTTAACAGATTCAAGAAGTTTCTTATCATATACAAGACATGAATACTTCAGAAGAATCCTTTGTAATGTAATCGGACAATGGGTTGAAAATGGAGAATTACCAGATGATATTGAACATTTAGGACAAATTGTAGCAGATATAAGCTACAATAATGCTGAAAAATACTTTAATATGTAATAAGTTTACTAATTAAAATAGAACCATCGGAGATATTTAGTAGCTTAAATAATAGTTTATTAATATGCTTCGATGGCCTTATTTCAACATGCATTAATCCAATCTCAATCGTAGAAAAATATGTAGTAATAGACACTCAGGAGGACTTACTAATGAGGTTAAACAAGGAAATATACAAAAAATTCACAACTTATCCTGAAAAGGTATTGCAATTTGGGGAGGGGAATTTTTTAAGAGCTTTTGTGGACTGGCAGATAGATAAGATGAATGATGAAGCTGGTTTTAATGGAAGTGTAGTAGTAGTTCAGCCAAGAGAACATGGGAAGATTCATGAATTAATTGAACAAGATTGCTTATATACTGTATACCTTCAAGGAATTCAAAATGGAAAAGCTTTAAAGAAACATAAAGTAATAAATTCCATAAGCAGAGGAATTAATCCATATAAAGAGTATGATGAATATTTGAAAGTTGGAGAAAATCCAGACTTGAAATTGGTGGTATCAAATACTACTGAAGCAGGAATTGCTTTTGATGAAACCGATAAACTTGAAGGAGGATGTCAAAAAGGCTTCCCTAGTAAATTAGCAGCATTCTTATATCATAGATTTAAAATATTTAATGGTGACAACTGTAAAGGTTTAATAATAATTCCATGTGAACTAATAGATAGAAATGGTGAAAAGCTTAAAGAAATAATATTGAAATATGCTGAACTTTGGAATTTGGAAAGCGAATTTATTAATTGGATTAATAATTCAAATACATTTTGTTGTAGTTTAGTGGATAGAATAGTACCAGGATATCCAAAGGATACAATAGATGAGATAACGAAAGAATTAGGATATGAAGACAAATTAGTTGATGTTGGTGAAATGTATCATTCGTGGATAATTGAAGGACCACAATTTTTAAAGGATGAATTACCTATAGAAAAAGCTGGACTTAATATAAAAATAGTAGATGATATGACTCCATATAGAACAAGTAAAGTAAGAATACTAAATGGTCCTCATACAGCAATGGTACCTGTATCATATCTTTATGGCTTAGATACAGTAGGAGAATCAGTAAATGATGAAATAATAGGAAAATATATAAAAGGTTTGATTTATGAAGAAATAATAGAAACATTAGATTTACCGCATGATGAATTAGTAGAATTTGCGGATGCAATAATTGAAAGATTTCAAAATCCATATGTAAAACATTATTTAATGAGTATAGCATTAAATTCAATGTCAAAATTTAAAACTAGAAATTTACCAAGTCTGACTGAATATTTAGATAGAAAAGGAAAGCTACCTAAAAAATTAGTATTTTCTCTTGCCGCACTAATTGAATTTTATAAAGGAAAAAGAGAAGAAGAAGATATTGAACTTTCAGATGATGAAGATATATTGGAATTATATAAGAACTTATGGACTAATTATGATGGAACAATTGAAGGAATAAGAAATATTGTTACTTCAATTTTGGGATATGAAAAGAATTGGGGAAAAGATTTAAACCAGATACCTGGATTAAATGATGAAGTGACTCAATACTTAGATGCTATCGAAAAATTTGGAATTAAAGAAGCTATTAAAATAGTTCTTTAATATAAATATATTACTATAAAGGAGGGGAAAATAATGAGCTTTGATTCAAATTGTTTTTACTGTTCAAAAAGCAGTGATCTTGATGCATTAATGATAAAAATTTGTGATTTACAAGTATCAACAGTATACTTATTTAAAGAACAAACCTATAGAGGAAGATGTAATGTAGTTTTTAAAGAACATAAAAGTGAAATTACAGACTTAACTGAGGAAGAAGCAGCATTATTCATAAATGATGCACGTAAGGTAGCAAAAGCAATTCATAATGCTTTTAATCCTGATAAGATTAATTATGGAGCATTTGCTGATACTATGAAACATCTACATTTTCATATAGTGCCTAAATATGAAGGTGGTCCATCTTGGGGGAAAACTTTTGAGATGAATCCGCAAAAAGTGATGTTAGCAGATGATGAATATCAGGATTTAATTAATAAAATAAAAGATAACCTATAAAATTTTACGATATAATGAGACTTAATAAACAAAATAAAAAAATTAAGTATACGGAGGATGTATATATGGAAAATTCGCTTAATAACAACGAATTAAATAATGCAAAAACTGATAATAAAAATGTTAAATTAAGTTTACGAGAAAAAATATCATATGGATTTGGAGACTTTGGTAACGGTTTTATGTTTGACCTAGGACAATCATACCTTACAAAATTCTTTATTGATACATGTGGAATAAGTGCGGGAGCAGTTGGAGGTATATTTGCATTTACAAAGATATTTGATGCCTTTATGGATCCTTTAGCTGGTTCAATAATAGATGGTAGAAAAGCTAGTAAGAGTGGTAAGTTTAGACCAGTAATGATGATTTCAAGTATAATACTTGCATTGCTTACAGTTATTACATTTACTATGCCTGAAATACCACTTTCATCTAAAATTATATATGGTTATGCAACATATATGATTTGGGGACTTGTATACTCATTTACAAATGTTCCTTATGGATCATTGGCATCAGTTATGACAAGGGATGTAGAAGAAAGAAGCCAACTAGCCACATTTAGACAGGCGGGTTCATTAGGAGCACAATTAATAACAGGTGTAGCTTTCGTACCTATTCTTATGATGTTTAGTGATAAAAGAGTTGGCTATCCAGTTGCAGCAGCAGTTATGGCTGTAATAGGAATTATTTCATTCTTTATATGTTTCGCAAACACAAAAGAACACGTTGTTATTAACAGAGAAGGTAAATCAGAAAAGGCTTCTGCTAAAGATTATTTTAAAGTTGTATTCACAAATAGACCGCTATTATGCTTAATTCTTATGCAATTATTTACAATCTCAGCAATGAATACAAATAATGGAATGATGATTTTCTTCTGTCAATATAACTTAGGTGATATTGCACTTCAACCAAAAGTTAATGGTATTATGATTGGATGTTCTGTAATTGGTATATTTGCAATTCCGTTCTTAGTAAAAATGTTCGGTAAAAAGAAAACTGCAATTACAGGATTAGTAATTGGAATTATCGCTAATGGATTAAACTTTATAATACCAACAAATCCTACTACTTTCACAGTACTTGTTACTATTGGATATGTAGCATTAGCTATTCCAAATGGAGTTACCTGGGCTTTTGTAACAGATGCTATAGATTACGGTCACTGGCATACTGGAATAAGAAAAGAAGGTGTAACATATGCTGCATTTAACTTCTCAAGAAAAATTGCCCAATCTATAGCTGCTCTTGTTAGTGCAAGTGTATTAGGAATGACAGGATACGTTGCAAATGCTCAGCAAAGTGCTGAAACATTACTTGGAATTAAAGGTGCAATGACATTATATCCAGCAGTAGCATTAGCATTAGCTGCTATTATAGTAGGTTTATTACATAACCTACCAGATGATAAGTATAGAAAAGTAGCACAAGATTTACAAGAAGGCAGATGGGAAAACGGTATTCTTGAATAATAATTAAATAAAAATTCATATTAAAATAATATAAATAGGGCATCATTACTTTGTTCACAAAGCTAATGGTGCCTTCAGTAATATATTCTTAAAGAAAAATAAACGTTAACAAAAGTATTGCATTATTTTAAAAATCATATTATAATATATATGATTAAGAAATCAATACAATTAAAGTTGTTCACGTTAACAATTTTTTTTATTTATTATTGTTCACGTAAACAAAAGGTAAGAATCTAATAAATACAGTATTAAAAAATGATATGTAAATAAGTTGGTCATGAATTAGCTTATTTAATATATAAAACACAGTTCTCAAGCAAAATTAAAAACAACCAAACGTATACTAAGGTAATGTTGAATTTCTTCAAACACATATTTTTCATACTATAAATTATTAACATTTTAAGTTAACCATTTTGAGAACTGTGTATTTAAATAAAATACTTTTAGTTAATATGAATTAGAAATTAATAATTGTTTAACATATATATTAAATTATAAATAGAATTTGAGGTGCTAAAATGAGAAGAGAAGAAGTATTAAGAAACATAAAAGAAGCAGGAGTTGTAGCAGTAGTTAGAGGTGATTCTAAAGAGGAAGCCCTAAAAATTGTTGATGCAGTTTCAAAGGGCGGAATAAAGGTTATGGAACTTACAATGACAGTTCCAAATCCAATAGATGTAATTAAAGAAGTAGCTGAAAAATATAAAGGAACAAATGTGATAGTTGGAGCTGGAACAGTTTTAGATACTGAAACAGCAAGGGCATGTATTTTAGCTGGAGCACAATTTATTGTAAGTCCAAGTTTAGACATAGATACATTAAAGCTTTGTAATAGATATAAAGTATTAGTTATGCCTGGTGTAATGACTGTAAAAGATGCAATTACTGCTATGGAATATGGTGTTGATGTGGTTAAAGTATTCCCAGCTAATCTGTATGGACCATCAGTCATTAAATCGTTTAAAGGACCTCTTCCTCAAGGAGATTTCATGCCAACAGGTGGAGTAACAGTAGCTAATTTACATGAATGGGTTGAAGCAGGTGCTGCAGTAGTTGGAACAGGTGGAGATTTAACTAAGGGTGCTAAAACAGGAGATTATGATTTAGTTGAAAAAACAGCTAAAGAATTTGTTGATGCTTATAGAAAGGCTAAGGAGAAAAAATAGTATGGATGTTGTAACTTTTGGCGAATCAATGGTGGTATTTAGTCCTAATAATAATGGGCCATTAAGACATGTGCATACTTTTAATAAATCACTTGGTGGAGCAGAATCGAATTTTGCTTCTGCCATAGCTAAGTTAAATCATAGTGTAGGCTGGTTTTCAAGAGTTTCAGATGATGAGTTTGGAAGATTTGTCATTAGTGCCATCAAAGCTGAAGGGGTAGATACATCAAGAGTAATATTTGATAAAGAAAACCCAACGGGTCTGCTTTTTAAAGAGCGTTATCAAAGAAGTAATCCTAATGTTTATTACTATAGAAAAAATTCTGCAGCAAGCAATCTTTCAGAAAAAGACATTGATGAAGAATATATAAAGAAAGCAAAAATACTGCATTTAACAGGAATAACTCCAGCATTATCAGAAAGCTGCAGGAAGGCAGTATATAAAGCAATCGAAATTGCAAAAGCAAATAATGTATTAGTATCTTTTGATCCAAATATAAGATTAAAATTATGGACCATTGATGAAGCTAAAAAAGTTTTAGTAGATATAGCAAGTAAAGCTGATATTGTAATGCCTGGTTTAGATGAAGCTGAGCTTCTTTTGGGATTAACTGACAAGGATGAAGTATGTGATTACTTCCTAGGAAAAGAAGCTAAAATTGTAGTAGTTAAGTTAGGTGCAGAAGGTTGTTACATTAAGGATAAAAAAGAAGGAATTAAAGTATCTGGATATAATGTTTTAGATTTAATCCAAGATACGGCTGGAGCAGGCGATGGCTTTGCAGCAGGATTTATCTCGGGATACTTAGACAATTTACCGTTAAAAGAAATTGGTGAATATGCTAATGGGGTTGGAGCAATGGCAACTTTAGTACAGGGAGATATGGAAGGATATCCATATTATGAGCAGCTATTAGAGTTTATAGGTAAGAAACAGGGAATTGAAAGATAATATATTAATATAAATCTTATAACTAACTAGAATAGAAGAAAGGTGTGATAACCAGAAAGATAATAAATTTAATAATTGATAATTATAGAATAGTTAAGAATGATTCATTAAATATAGATTATAGATTAAGTTAAGTATATCCTATCTCTAAATATAAGTTAACGAAGTAAATAAATTATATTTTAGTTTTATTTTTAACTATTCTAGAAATTATTTTTGTCAGAAAATTCAATAAATAATTGACAATGTACAATGTTTAATGAGAAAACATTTTGCATTGTGAATTGTGTATTGAAATTAAAATTAACTTTACATGAACATTATAAGTTTGGAGGAGAAACGATGAAATTAAGTAAGGAAACATACAAAGAATTTAAGAATTATCCTGAAAAGGTATTACAATTTGGGGAAGGTAATTTTCTAAGAGCCTTTGTTGATTGGCAAATAGATAAGATGAACGATGAAGCAGATTTTAATGGTAGTGTGGTTGTTGTTCAACCTTTAGAAAATGGTTTAGTTGACATGTTAAATGACCAAGACGGGTTATATACACTTTATCTTCAAGGAATGCAAAATGGTAAAGCATCAAAAACTCATAAAATAATAAATAGTATAAGCAGAGGGATTAACCCATATGTAAACTATGATGAATATTTAAAGGTTGGAGAAAATCCAGAATTAAGATTCATAGTATCAAATACTACAGAAGCAGGAATAGCTTTTGAAGAAAACGATAAACTTGAAGGTGGATGCCAAAAGAGCTATCCAGGTAA
>JAEZKY010000365.1 GCA_023435985.1 Bacillota bacterium
TAAAGCAGATTAAAGAAAATAGATATGAACAGGAACTTATTGGTAAAGGAATAGAAAATATAATAAAACTTGCAATTGTATTTAAGGGTAAAGAAATTAATATTGTACAAGAAAATAATTAAATTAATGATTGGAGTGGGCATGTTTATGTCTCAAGGTATAGTTTCTCATTTAAATGAAGCACAACTTAGCAAAGCTATCGAACTTTTGGTTGAAGAATTTAATCCAATAGTTATATATTTATTTGGATCTTCATCTAGAAATGAGCTTAGAGAAGATAGTGATATTGATATTGCATTCCTAACAGAAAATGATATAGATCCATACATATGTTTTATGAAAGCTCAGGAATTAGCTGATATCTTTAAACGTGAAGTTGATTTAATAAATCTAAATACATCTTCCACAGTATTTAAAGCACAGGTAGTTGGTACAGGGAAAATTGTATATTGCAGTGATGATACAAAACGCATGTATTTTGAAATGAGAGCCTTAAAAGAGTATGCATTATTAAATGAAGAGAGGGAAGTTATTCTAAATAGAATAAAAAAAGAGGGGACTGTGTATGGGAAAGACGTAAGTAGAGAACCAAAATCTATGATTTTGTGTGAATCACTTACTCAGCGAACGAAGGTGAGTCGAGTTTCTTTAAAAATTGAAACTATTGAAAGATGTATAAACAGAATTAGTGAAGTATATGATAATAACCCTGAAAATATAAATGATTATACGAAACAAGATTCAATAATTTTGAATATACAGAGAGCTTGTGAGGCAGCAATAGATTTAGCTATGCATATAGTATCTGAAAAAAAATTAGGGGTGCCGCAAAATAGTAGAGATTCTTTTGATGCGCTTAAAGACAATAATATAATAAACGACGGGTTAAATAAAAAAATGAAAGCTATGGTTGGTTTTAGAAACATAGCGGTACATGATTATAGAGCAATAAACTTAAAGGTTGTACAGATTATAATAGAAAAACATTTGAAGGATTTTGAAGACTATATTTATGAAATTAATAAATTGTTGTAATTTCAATTGAAGGAAATATGTATTGCAATGATAAAATTATATTTAGAGTATTTGCAATCTAAGTAAATGTTAGGATATAACTAAATGTGTAAATTGTATTATGAAATAAATATTAAACTAAGAATTATAAGAAGAATATGATAGATGGGACAAAATTAATAATCTTATCTGTCATATTTTATTTTATGCATTTAAACTTTATCCTTAATATGTAAATCTATAAAGTTATTTGTCATAAAAAGAAAAGTATTCAATAATAACTAATATTCAATTAAATAAGCCATAATAAAACTCCCAATTAAATACAAAAATTCAACAAAAAGTGTGGACAAGGATATATAAAGTTGCTATAATAAAATTCGTAAACCAAATTAATATTTTTAACCAAAGTATTATTAACATACTCAATAAATTAAAACAGAAGATAAAACTTTAGGAGGAATATACAAATGATAAAAAGAATGAGTAAAGCAACATCATTACTAATAGCTGCTGCTGCAGTTGTTTCATTAATACCAGCAACTGGTGCTAGCGCAGCAACAACACAATTAGCAACAAAAGACGGAACTATTGATAAAGCAATAGCTTTTAGTAACGGAAACTACCTTTATGAAGGTTATAAAAATGACGACGATAATGATGGACTATATTACAACTCAGGAGATCAGGATAAGTCATTAGATTCTGTTTCAGATGCAGACATTGAAGGTACATATGCAGATAAGTATGCATACGCTCTTGATGGAAGTGATCAATATTTAGTAGATTTATCAAATGGAGATGTAAGTGATGAGCAAACTCCAGAAGATGATGCAGATACAGCTGCAACAAAATTAAAAACTGCTTTAAAGAAAACTGACAGATATGGAAGTTCAATAACTGTAGATTCATCAAACTTAGGATATAATTCTTCAACTGAAACTGGAATATTAACAGGAAACAAATTTGGAGACAACTGGTATGAATACAACATTGCAACAACTGCTAATGATGGAGCAAGCAACACAGTTGATGGTAAATTATATGGATTCACTAATGGAAGTGGACAATATATAGATGCTTCTCATGTAGCAAATATATATGCATATAGTACAGAAAAAGGTAAAATGGTTAAAATAGACGAATTCAGTAACTCAAAAGATGATGTTGATTCTGATTCAGGCTTATTAGCTACATTAGCAAAAGCACCACAAGTATTAACTCAAGATAAAGATTATATATATGCTTTAGTAACAGTTAATATAACTGATACAGCTAGCGATGCAATAATGGCTGGAACTACAACTGGAGCAGCTGTTGAAGGTGTAACAGGAACTGTAACTCAACGTACTTATATCCAAAAGATATCTAAAGCACAAGGAGATCAAGTTGATGGGGCTTATACACCAAAGACTGTAGATTCTTATGAAGTTCTTGGAGCAGATGACCAACTTGACTCTGGTGATGCTAAAGATGCTGGAGCAGCTATAACTAATGCTTTAGAAAATGGAAAAGTAACAGTATCTGGAAGCCAATTACTTGCTGTTGAAGTTACTGATGGAAATGTTAAAGTAACCTCAATTGATTTAAAGAAGGACAAACTTAACTACTTAAAGGTTAATGATACTCAAGTAAATACTAACAAAGTAGATGCTTATGTAGCAGAAAAGAATGATTCAGATGATATAGATGTAGATGCAGATTATTCAAGCGATGCATATGACGTTGATGTTAACGGAAATGTATGGGTTGTAGCAGATGGAAAAATTTCTGAATTCAAAGACAATAAGTTTGAGGATGTTTATTCAACTGATAGTTCATTAAATGCAATAAGCGTATATGACGATAATAACATAATTGCTTGGAAAGAAGATGGAGATATCTACACAACTGTAGCTGGAACTGATACTACTACTCCACCTCCAACAGGAACAGCTGGCTGGGTTAAGAATACAGATGGAACTTGGTCATATAATAAAGCTGATGGAACTAAATCTACAGGTTGGGTACAAGATGGAGCTTGGTATTTCTTAAATGCTAACGGAATCATGCAAACTGGCTGGGTAAATGACAATGGAACTTGGTACTTCTTAAGTGCTTCAGGTGCTATGAAGACAGGCTGGGTAAATGATAACGGAACTTGGTACTACTTAAATGGATCAGGAGCAATGGCTACAGGCTGGGTAAATGACAACGGAACTTGGTACTACTTAAAATCATCAGGGGCAATGGCTACTGGTTGGGTAAATGACAATGGAACTTGGTACTACTTAAATGCATCAGGTGCAATGTTAGCTAACACAACTGTTGATGGTTATGTATTAGGAGCTTCAGGAGCTTGGATTAAGTAGGAAACCCAAAAGTGAGCATCTACGATTTGTTTAGACCATTAAATTAATATGGAAAAGCAAATATAGATAACTAAAGATAAAAGATTTATACTGTTGAATCTTAAGAGGAAAAGGCTGTTACGTATAGTGATTAAAAATCATTATGGTAACAGCTTTTTCTTTATCTTAAGATTTTATTTGATAAAAATTAATATAAAATTAATATTTTGGAAGCTTCCATTAAGTTTACAGTAAAGCACTACATATGTTACCATTATTATTAAAGGATATAAATCTAGACACCGGGTAAAAAGGAGACGATATATGGGAAAGAAATTTAAAAGTATAAGAACCATATTATTTTTTTCTGGTATTTTTTGTGCTATAGTATTAAATTATTCAAATATACTGACGATAAAGGCCTATGCTAAAGAGGAGGATGATGGAAAGCCTCATTTAAGCAGTATTTATTTAAGCGAAGGAAATAATGTGAAATTTTCTAAGCAGGTATACTCCTATATTGTTGATGTTGATAAAGATGCTAATGAAGCTTTTATTAAAGCCAGACCAGATGATCCTAATGATACTGTTAAAGTTAATGGTAATATAGTGACTAAGGATAATTATTATAAAGAAGATTTGAGCCTTGATGTCGGAAAAAATAAGGTTGAAATAGAAGTGGATGATGATAAGTCTGAAAGCCAATCAGTATATATTGTTTATATATTTAGAGGAGGCAAGGATGCTGTTTATTTAAATGACATTAATATAGATGGAAATACAATTGGTTTTAATAAAAGTAATACCTCTTATAATGTGGAGCTGGATGACGGAACAGATATAATAGAATTGGAACCTGTACCAGACGATGATTCCTACTCAATTAGTGTTAACGACAAAGAACTTGATGAAGAAACCAATTCAATTAAAGTTAAATTTAAAGGCATAGGTAAATATACACTAAATATAGGTGTTAAAGATAAAGATACAGGCAGAGTCGGGCAGTATACGTTGAATATATATTTAGGTATTCCAGTATCCCCTAACGTTCCAGGGGAGATAAATTCAGTACTTAAACCTAATCAATGGGTATTAGTAAATGGACGTTGGAGGTATAATGATGCTTTAGGAAATTGCTTGAAAAGTATTTGGTATTATGACAATAAATATCAAAGCTACTTCCACTTTAATAGCCTGGGAAATATGCAAACAGGCTGGATAGATGATAGTGGTGTTTGGTATTATTTAAATTCCAAAGGTGAAATGCAGACAGGCTGGGTAAAATATGATGATAATTGGTATTTTATGAATTCCAATGGAGCAATGCAGACAGGCTGGGTACAAGATGAGGGAAAATGGTATTACTTAAAAAAAGATGGAATAATGGTGACAGGATGGATAGTCAGCAATGATAAGTGGTACTATCTAAATTCTGATGGGAGCATGTATACCGGATGGATGTATTACGGAAAGAAATGGTACTTTATGAACAATTCTGGAGAAATGCGCACAGGATGGTTACAATTAAATGATGAATGGTATTACTTTAATCTTGATGGGAGTATGAAATCTGGCGAATGGTCATACTATAATGAAAATTGGTACTATTTAAATTTTGTTGGAAGTATGAGACATTATGATGGCATTGATGTTAATAGTGGATGGCTTTATCAAGATGATAAATATTATTACTTCAATGAAGATGGAAGTATGAGGACAAGTCCAATAACTCTAGATGGATACACATATCATTTCAACAAAGATGGTTCAGTGAATTTTGACGAATAAAAGAACCAATATTGCAAAAAGCAATTGTATATTATAATGTAGAATTAATATTAATAAATTTAGATAATAATTAAAGATTTTTTCTAAATATACGATTATAAATATATCGTATATTTAGAATTTTGTTCTGAAAAATTTTGTTTAATATAATTTGGAGGAATATTTTAAGATAAATAATCATAAATCACAAGAAGCACAAGTGGGGGGACGTATAGATGAAAGCAAAAACAATTAACATTAAAAGAATTATTTCTTATTTACTTATTTTTAGTGTGTTTTTTACGACCATGCAGATCGGAAGTATAAAAAAGGTATTTGCAGATGATATTAGCCGGGCACCAGGAATAACTTTACATATGGGAAGTTCGAGTGGAGATGAAAAAAACATCGATGAAGATTCGGCGGGAAATTATGTATGCCAGTATCTTCCATTAGGTCAGTCTTTTTACTTGGTTCCTCAGAACGGATATACAATAACCAATGTTACAAGCAGTAATTCTGGTAATATGTCAGTGAGTCCTTCAGGTAATGGTACTAGTAAAGTATGGATGATAGCTTCAATAAAAGATTATACTGATTTTACTCTTACAGTAAGTGTTCAAGATAATTCTGGGAATGCTCAAACATATAAGGTAAAATTAAGTTTTGATGAAGATACGGAACTTCAATTTGACCATTTAGAGGTTGCTTATGACAATGATGATCCTATATCAGTAGATTATAATCAAACAGATAGTGACGGAAGTTATTATCTTGGACCTATAAATTCATCTTATAGCAAGGCTACAATTAAAATGTATGATTCTGATAATAACGTGATGACTTGCAAGCTTAATGGTTCAAGCAGCAATACAGTTAATTTATCGGGCGGAGACAATGTAATTACTATAACAAGAACGTATCTTGGGATAAGTAAAGATTATAAGTTAATAATAAATAAGAAAGGTGTACCAGGATTAAAAGCCCTTTCTGCATCTACAGGAACGTTGTCACCAGCTTTTTCTTCAGATACATATGATTATGATATTACAGTTGCTCCAACTGTAACTACTATAGCATTTACACCAACATCTATAGATAGTGACTCAACTATTAAGGTTAATGGAAGTACAGTTACAAGCGGAAGCAAGAGTAAAAATATTTCTCTAGATTATGGAGATAATGAAGTCGAAATTGTTGTAAAAACTACAGATGGTAATACAAGTACTTATACTGTTAATGTAATACGTGGAGCAAGTGATACAAGTCCGGCACAGCTTTCTGGGTTAAAATTATCGAAAGGAACACTTTCTCCAGCTTTTAATAAAGATATATATAATTATACTGCAACTGTTGATAATAGCGTAACTTCAATAGCAGTGACACCAACAGCGGTTGATCCTTCGGCAACAATTAAGGTAAATGGAGTAACAGTTCCAAGTGGTACAACCTCATCAAATATAAGTTTGGATGTAGGTGGAAATGATATAACCGTAAAAATTACAAAAGATGACGAAAGTAAAACTTATGTAATAAATGTAACAAGAGGTTATCCTAAAACAAATGCTAATTTGAGTAGTCTTACTGTATCAGATGGAACTATGACACCAGCATTTGATCCAGATACTTATCTATATAGTGTTAAAGTGGATAGAAGTGTAGAAAAGGTTAAAATAAAGTTTACTGCACAAAATTCTACTTCAAAGATTAAAATAGGAGATCTTACATATGCAAGTGGGGACGAATCGGATTATATACCACTTAATATAGGAGCAAATCTTGTAAAAATATTAGTTACAGCTCCAGATGGAAGTACTACAACTACTTATTCCTTGAGCATAATTAGAGGTAGTATAGAGGGAACCAATGTATGGGTGCTTGTTTCTGGAAATTGGACATTTTATGATGCCACAGGTACACAGGTTAAGAATCAATGGGTTAAATATGATAATCAATGGTATTTCTTAGATATAAATGGTTATATGCAAACAGGCTGGATACAGGAAAGCGGTCAATGGTACTATTTAAATGATGATGGTATTATGCAAACAGGCTGGATTTATGATAAGGGATACTGGTATTATCTTCAAGGTGATGGTATCATGAGAACAAATGTCTGGGCTACTTATGGCGGAAAATGGTATTTCTTTAATCAATATGGCCAAATGCAAACAGGCTGGACATTATATTTAGGAAAATGGTACTACTTAGATGAACATGGCATAATGCAGGTAGGCTGGGTAACTTATGATAAGAATAAGTATTATTTGAATGCTGATGGCAGCATGAAAACAGGCTGGTTATATAGTGGAAAAGTATGGTACTATTTAAACAATTCAGGAATGATGGTAATGGGATGGCAGACGATAGATGGCAAGAAGTATTATTTTGATACAAATGGTACTATGAAAACAGGAATGATGTTCCTTGATGGACAATGGATAAATTTAAATAATATTTAAATAAGATAGATAAAATAAAAGCGATGATTTTACTTTAATAATCATCGCTTTTATTTTATAATACATTGTTGTTTAGAAATAGAGACGGAGAATACAATTAGCGATTAGGTACATAACAGATTGATTATTTTTTGATTGTGTTTTATATGTAATATGTTGTTACAATTAGTTGAATGTAGAAAAAAAGAATGATATCATTAATAATAGAATTTAATATATTAGTAGGCAGATATATTACAATGTATGCAGCATATATAGCAATTATATTTTGGATAATAACGTAAAAGTAATGGGGGAATTGAAAATGAACGAAAAGAAAAAAAATGTGTCACTTAGGGCTAAACTTCAAACTTCATATTTTTTAATGTGTTTTTTAGTATTTGGGTCTGGGGCTTTGAATTTTAAGGAACTTAGTGATATAAAGAATGGAATAGCAAGTGCTAAAACCGTAGATAGAGATATCACAATAACAGTACTGTTATGCTTAGTCAGTATAGCAATTGCAATTGTAGCCGGGATCTATATGCATAAGAATATAATTTCAAGATTAAATGAACTTAAAAAATTTGCTGTACGATTATCAAGTTATGATTTTTCGAAGGATGTTAAAGTGATAAAAATTGATGAAATTGGCTCAATTGGTACTGAGTTAAATATTGCTCAAAAAAATGTGAGAGAGCTTATTTCTACTATTTTTAATGAGTCAAATAATATAAGTTCATTGAGTCAGGAATTATCTGCAAATGTAGAAGAAGTTTCAGCTAAACTTGATGAAGTTGATAACTCGTCAAGAAATATAAATTCTACAATGACAACAACAAGTGCTACTGCTGAAGAAATTGCAGCATCTATTGAGGAAGTAAATTCAAGCATGGAAAGCCTATCAAAGAAAGCAGAAGATGGAAGTTTAAATGCTGAAAAAATTAAGAGCAGAGCTGAAAAAATAAAAGAGGATAGTAAAGTTGCTATCGAGAATACAGCAGAAGTTAGAGAACAAAAAGAAAAGAATATTATTAAAGCGATTGAAGATGCAAAAGTTGTTGAAGAAGTAAAAGTTATGGCAAATGCAATAGCTGAAATTGCAGAACAAACTAATTTGCTAGCCTTAAATGCTGCTATTGAAGCTGCAAGAGCGGGTGAATCAGGAAAAGGATTTGCAGTTGTTGCAGAAGAAATAAGAAAACTGGCAGAAGAATCTTCACAGACAGTTATAACTATTCAAAATACTATATCTAAAATACAGGATTCGGTTAAAAATCTTTCTCAAAATAGTAATGATATACTTAACTTTATGTCAACTGAAGTTGATAAGCAACTACAAGATTATGCTCAGGTCGGAGAGAAATACAGCAATGATGGTGATTTTGTAAGTTTAATGTCAGAGGAATTAGTTTCAATGGCACAAGAGGTTGAAGCCACAGTGGAACAAATAAATCAAGCATTACAAAGTACAGCAGCAGATGTTCAACAATCTTCAGTAAACAGTGAGAAGATACAAACTGAAATAGAAGGAAGTTCTCAGGCTATGGCACAGGTAGCGAATGCAGCTACCCAGCAGGCACAGATAGCAGTTAATTTAACTGAGTTGGTTCAAAAATTCAAATTAAAGTAATTTTATATAAAAAAGTAAACATAATTTAAAATTTGTTTTTACATATAAGGATGATTACAAAATTATAATAATAAAAGGTGTCTTAAACTTATTGATGAAAGTTAGTTTAAGACACTTTTTATTGTATAAAAAATTATAGAACTTTCTTAGTCGAAAAAGTTTATGGAATTAATAAGGCATTAATTTGCAGTAGTGGATAAAAAATATTTGAACTGGTCAGTATAAATGTTATAATATTATTAGATGTTGTGGAGGGGATTTATATGATAAAAAAAATTACTAAGATAATGGCATTTATACTTATTGCAGTGAATATCAGTACTATATCTCCTGCTGGAATAACTAGTATAAGAGCGGCAGCAGACACCTCCTCTGAGGTGAGCTCAAACAGCTCAGAAGAAGCAGCAGACACTGTAATTGAAGCAATGATACCTACAAAATTAAATGCAATATATAGTAATGTTAGTACAAGCGCCACAGTTTCTCAATTTGAAGAATGTGGAAGTCTTTCTTATACTTTAAATGCTGCCGCAGCAGCAACAATTGCAGAGAATTTGACTAATAATATGTCAAGTATTGTTACTGGAGTAAAAGCAGTGCAAACTGCAGGGACCAATCTAATTGCATATGGAAAAATCATTGGATCAGATGCATTAACACAAAAAGGAACAGTTTTATATAATGGAGCCACTGTGGTGTTAAATGAACTAAATTCAATGTCAGGCTTGTCAAAAGATCAACTTGTAGCAGAAATTCAGTCAGAGGCTAAAAATATACATGTATATAAGTACACTGTGGCTAGCGGAAGCAATGCAGCAGCACAGGGATTTGCAATTGGCGGAATATTAGGACTAGCAGCAAATCCAGCAGATACTTATAACGGAATTGAAAAAGATGCTGAGTATAGCAGTGGAAGCAATGCTCTGGTTCCGTCTCTGACATTAACCGGCAGCTCGGCTTATAATAAAACAATTGACTTAGATGCTTCTGGTACAAGTATAATTTGTGATGGACTTAATATAAATCTTATAAATTCTGTTAATAATAAAGTTTATGTTATAAATAATCCTGTCTATAATATGCTATTAGTTAATAGTGGAGCTAAAACTTTAACAACCAAAGATATATTAAATGTGGTTGATTTTTCGGGAGTTACTAACTTAAAAGGAGGAAAATCTAATATAGATTTAAGCTCTGAAGGCATAAGTACGACTTTGTTAAGTTTATCATTAACTAATAATGATTCTAAAAGCAAAGTATATGAGTATGCACTTCCAATTGAGGAGTATGAAAAAAATCAACTGGATAGTGTTATTGATGGCTTAAATTTGAGCAGCATTGGAGATACCGTAAAAGGAATTATAAAGACCGGAACTTATACGCTGATTCCAAATGTAGCTTCTGAAATTGATAATAGTGAAATAGGTCAAACTATTGATGGTGTAACGGATAGTATTGATGATTTAAGTGATGCATTAAATGATTTTACAGATGCACTTAAAGACAAGGATGATGATTTAGATGATGCCTGGGATAAAGTGTTTGATAGGTTTGATAATGAACCTGGCTGGGGAAAACATGACGGATACACATATTATTATGATAAAGATGGTGTAAGTTTAAAGGGAGTTCAAAAAATTAATGGGAAGACATACTATTTTAACAGAATAGATGGAGCTATGGAGACAGGCTGGCAGATAGTTGATGGTAAGAGATGCTATTTTGATAGGAAGAAAGGCTACGAAATATATAGTCAGTGGGTGCAAGATGGTGATGATCGGTATTTTGTTGGTGAGGATGGAGCAGCTGAAAAGATGCAGTGGGTTAATGATGGCGGAAAAAGTTATTATTTAAAAGCTGATGGGAAAATGACAAAAGGCTGGCTTAAAATTGATGATTACTGGTACTATTTTAATGAAAGCGGAATTATGGAAACTTCTACTTGGAAATGGTCAGATGGTAAGTGGTATTACTTAAAAGATAATGGACAAGTTGCGGTTAGCTGGTTACAATTAGATAATAAATATTATTATTTTAGTGACCCGTCAGGAGAAATGCAAACAGGCTGGTTTAGAGCTGATGGAAATTGGTATTGTACAAATGACGATGGGTCAATGAAGACAGGCTGGGCAGATTCAAAGGATGGCTGGTGTTATTTGGATGATACTACTGGTGTAATGAAGAAAAATGAATGGGTTACAATTGATGGTAAAGCTTATTACTTTAATGTAAATGGGAACATGGTAACAGGTTCAAGATATATTGATGGAACAAAGTATGTTTTTAATTCAGATGGAACTTTAAGTGAATAAAACCACTAAATTGATACCAGCTATATTATAGTTATTAGATAAGCTAAATTAACTATAAATTAGCTGGTTTTATTATGTGTTCTAAAATCAAAATACCTATTTAAAATTATTTCGGCATTTATATTATATTTGTTATAAAATGATTTTATGACTATATAGTTATAGGAAAATATATCGATAATTAAGAAAGTATGTATAATTTAGATAACGAAACAACAAAAATATATTGTTTTTGATAGAAAAACTTGTTTTAAATAAAAGTATGAAAATGGGAGGGATTTTAATGAAACGGAAATTTATAACTAAAGTAATTTCGGTAACTATGATTTCCGCAATACTATATACGTTAGTACCTGTTAAGGCTTCAGCTGAATGGAGAAATGATTATCAAGGAAATTGGTATTATATGCAGGATAATCAGAAACTAACAGGATGGAAAAAAATCGATGGGAAATTATATTACTTTAATGATAATGGAAAAATGTTAACTGGATGGATACAAGCAGGAAGTGTGTGGTATTTTTTGCAAGATAATGGCGTGCTAAAAACAGGATGGATTAATTATAATAATAACTGGTATTTTGCAGATGCTAGTGGTGCAATTCAAACAGGAGTCATTAATATAGCAGGAAAGATTTACGTTCTTGATAGCAATGGAATGATGAAAACCAGTAATGCTGTTATTAATGGACAATTTTACACTATAGATTCTGACGGGGAAGTTGCTGGTTTTTCGGTGCCAACGCCAGAGAGGGAATATGATATTAATGGAAATTGCTTAAATGTAATACAGAATACTGGAAATAATACACCTACTTTACCTATTCAATCACAATATGATGATATTATAGAAGATCAAAGCGATTCTAATGAAGAGGATGATAGTTATTTAATAAAATATACAGTTACACTTAGAGACAGTGATGGAAGTGTACTTGATACTAAAACTGTTAGGAAGGGAAAAAATGTAGATTTATATGAACCATCTAAAGCGGGCTACTATTTTGTAGATTGGAATGTCAGAAGTGATGGAACTGGAAAAATTTATGATGCTGATGATGATGTAAAGATTATTAAAGATTTAACTTTATATGCTCAATGGAAACTGTATGTGACTAGTATTAATATAAGTGGTAATTCTAGCGTTGCTGTAAATGCTACTACTAAAATGACTGCAACAGTATCCCCAAGTAATGCAGGAAATACATCAGTAACTTGGTCTGTAACGCCTGGAACAGGCAGTGCAACAATCAATAGTGATGGAGTATTAACTGGAGGAACTGCTGGAACAGTAAATGTAACAGCAACTGCTAATGATGGATCAGGAATAAGTAAAACAAAGCAGGTAATCGTGAAATAATTGTATATAACTTAAACAAATAATATGAAACTAAAGAAAAAAGTTAAAATAATTATTTTATTTAATAATTCTATAGGAGGAGCTAAATTGAAGAATACTTATTTAAAAAAACTAATTGCAGGTAACATAGTATTTCTTTCACTAATTACATTGACACCTATAAAGGCTTCAGCCGAGTGGATTGAGAATTATAATGGTGCTTGGAGCTACACAGAAGGATATGGTTATGCTACAGGATGGAGACAAATAGGTGGCACATGGTATTTTTTTGATGGATTTGGTCAAATGAGAACAGGCTGGATTCAAGATAATGGTGATTGGTATTATGCAGACTTAAGTGGAGCAATGCAGACAGGAGTTATTCAAATAGAAGGGAAAATTTATTTATTCACAGCTAGTGGAGCAATGCAGAAAGGTCAATGCATATTAAATGGTCAGCTTTACAATTTTGATGATAAGGGAGTACTTATAGGAAGTAATGTATTAACTCCAACCAAAGCCTTTGACTATAATGGAAACAGCACTATTCCATATGTGCCAAACCAAATCATTAATGAAAATGCTTCAATGTCAGATGAAATACCATCAGATGGTAAAACACACGTAGCACAGTATAAAGTTAAATTTAAAGATCCTGATGCAGATGATTCAGATGATGAATTATTAAGGTCAAAAACTGTTGATGATGGAACAGTAATAGCTTTATATAAACCTACAAAGAGTGGATATACTTTTGTTGAATGGAATACTAAATCCGATGGCGATGGAACAAGTTATGATTATTCAGATACGATAAAAGTAACCAAGGACATTACTTTATATGCTCAATGGGAAGAAGAGGATGACAGCTCTGATGACTAAAATTACTATATGATGTTGTAAAATATTACATATAAAATACCTGCTAAATAAAAGTATGTGGCGGGTATTTTTTATTCTTTAGGAAATTATATTAAAATAAAACCTTTAATAACTTTTATAATAGGCCATCTTACTAAAGTTAAATGGTATAGAAAGAGATATTGAGTATACATAATATAGGGGATATGATATAATAGCTTAGTTAATAAACTATATTAAATATTGAGAATAAGAGTAAAATAATTGAGTAATATATAGCGTAAATATCACAAAGTAAATTTTATTAATGATGCATTGAATAGGAGGAATTATTCCAATGTAGCTGAGATTTTTATAAATACTTTAATAATAAATTTATCAATACTAGTTCAAGTAGCAGTCAGCAAATTATAAGTAACAATTAAGGAGAAAAGTTCATAGACCTTCACAAGAAAATTAAAAAAATCACGAAGCGATTTCATCCTTGACTGTAAACTGTAAACTGTAAACTGTAAACTGATTAAATTAGGAGGATTTAGAGTTGGCTGATTATATAAAAGAAATTGAAAAAAGAAGAACTTTTGCGATTATCTCTCACCCTGATGCAGGTAAAACTACGCTTACAGAGAAGTTCTTATTATATGGAGGAGCTATTAGACTTGCCGGTTCTGTAAAGGCAAGAAAAGCCTCAAACCATGCAGTTTCAGACTGGATGGAAATTGAAAAGCAAAGAGGTATCTCAGTTACTTCTTCAGTTATGCAGTTTAATTACAACAATCACTGCATTAATATATTAGATACTCCTGGGCATCAGGACTTCTCGGAAGATACATATAGAACACTTATGGCTGCAGATTCAGCAGTTATGGTAGTTGATGCTGCTAAGGGTATAGAAGATCAAACAAGAAAATTATTCCATGTTGCGGCGTTAAGGGAAATGCCGATATTTACATTTATAAATAAGATGGATAGAGAAGCTAAAGATCCATTTCAATTATTAGATGATATTGAAAATGAACTTGGAATTAAAACTTACCCGATGAATTGGCCAATTGGTTCTGGTAAAGAATTCAAAGGAGTATATGAAAGAGATAATAACAGAATTATAGCTTTTAATGGTGGAAATCATGGTCAAAATGAAGTTGAAGCAATAGAAGGTTCACCAGATGATCCTAAATTTAGAGAAATTTTAGGTGATGCTCTTCATGATAAATTAATGGAAGATATTGAGCTTTTAGATATTGCTGGTGATGAACTGGATTTAGAGGCTGTACGTCGTGGAGAATTAACTCCGGTGTTCTTCGGATCAGCATTAACTAACTTTGGTGTAGAACCATTCTTAGAACATTTCTTAGAAATGACTACATCACCGCTTGCTAGAAAATCAGATGCAGGAACTATTGATCCATTTGAAGATAAGTTCTCTGCTTTTGTATTTAAGATTCAAGCTAATATGAATAAGGCACATAGGGACAGAATTGCCTTTATGAGAATTTGTTCAGGTAAATTTAATAAAGGTGAAGACGTATATCATATGCAGGGCGGGAAGAAGATAAAGTTAGCGCAGCCACAACAATTTATGGCTCAGGATAGAGAAATTGTTGAAGAAGCTTATGCAGGAGATATAATTGGTGTATTTGATCCAGGTATATTCTCAATTGGAGATACTTTATGTATGCCATCAAAGAAATTTAAATTTGAGGGTATTCCAACCTTTGCTCCAGAATATTTTGCAAGAGTTAGACCAGTGGATACTATGAAGAGAAAACAATTTATAAAAGGCGTTTCTCAAATTGCTCAAGAAGGAGCAATTCAAGTATTTAAGGAAATCCATATTGGGATGGAAGAAATTATAGTTGGAGTTGTTGGTGTACTTCAATTTGAAGTATTGGAATACAGATTAAATAGTGAATACAACGTTGATGTTAAAATGGATAGATTAGATTACAGGTTTGTAAGATGGATAGAAAATAAGGATGTCGATATGGATACCTTAAATCTAACTTCTGATACTAAGAAAGTTAAAGATTTTAAGGAAAGAAATCTTCTTATATTCCAAAATGACTGGGGTATTAACTGGGCATTGGAACATAACAAAGGATTAGTTCTCTCTGGTGTTGGTAAGAGCGAAGATTAATTCAGTGACAAATGATAAGTTTCTACAAATTGTTGGTTTATAATTCTAATATATATTTTTTATGGTAGCAAAAAAGATTAATAATCATATTATTATAATATATAACACTTTCGTACATGGAGAGAAAGAAAATGAGTAACTGTGATTATTCTGATTCGGATTTCAATACTTTGGGTGAGAATGCGACTAATCCATTAAGTGATTTAACGCTGTCTACAATGGTTGTAGGGAATCAGGAAGCAGTATTATGCAGGCTAGTAATGGTGCTATTATTTTTATATGCATTTACTAATCAAAACTTTATTTGTTATTTAATAAATATGAATGACAAATTGTTGTGTAATCAAATGTGCCTTACAGACAAAATGGTAGATAATATGATTGATAATCTTAATGATTGCAGGAGTGACCTTGAAAATTGTAGAAAAGGTAGGCGTCACAATCACTAAAAGAGAGCATGAAACAGGCTCTCTTTTTAATTTTACTTAAAAAGGCAGAGGCGTAAAGAAATCTTCGGTTCCACAGTCATCCGAGATTTAATTTTTTTATAGACAAATAATTTCATATTGGCATCCAGATAGTAGAATTATAGTAAAAAAAGCTATATGTACATAAATAATTATACAAAAGTAAATTTAATGTAAAATTATTATAAATAAAGTGCATATTTTAAAAAAATTAGCTTTAATGCCATGGCGTTTTTTGTTAATATTTAATATAAGGAGGTGTCAGACTATTTTGAATATTAAAAAGAAATTTACTACCTTTGCTTTAGCTTTTGCAATGGTATTAAGTTTCATTCCGACATTAAATGTACAAGCGGCAACTACTGATTTTAAAATAATTTCAAATTCTGAAGTTACTGCGAAGCAAGCCGAAAAATGGGCAAAATCTAAAGGGGCGACAGAAGCGTTTGTAAACCTTTCAGATTTGTACTTCAAGTATTATAAAGATCATGGCAAAGTTAACCCGGCTATTGCATATGTCCAGGCTGCAAAAGAAACTGGGTTTGGAAAGTTTGGAGGGGTTCTAAATGAAAGTTATCATAACCCGTGTGGACTTAAAACTGCCACTGGTGGAAGTGATACTGATCCAAATGCTCATGAAAAATTTGATAATTGGGACGAGGGTGTACAAGCACATTTAGATCATTTAGCTTTATATGCAGGGGCTAAAGGATATCCAAGGGATGATAGTTATGATCAAAGACAATTTACAACTATCAAGGGGACAGCAGCTACAATAAGTTCTTTAGGTGCTAAATGGGCTCCAAGCACTACATATGGTGACGAATTAATTGAACTATATGAAGATTTATTAGATTATGCCGGAGTAGATTATCCAAAAGATAGTGGTAGTTCTGATAGCGGTAACTCGGGTAGTGCATCAAATTCAGTTCCAAACCCGGGAACACCTGAAAGCAAACCAAGTGGGCCAAATGTATCAGAGGTTATCGCGGAAAATAAGCCTCAGATCGGAAATACAATTAGTGGAGACAAAACGAACATAACATCAACTATTGGCTGGAAGAATGAAAATGGAGCTTGGTACTATTATAAATCAGATAATACCAAAGCAATCGGATGGATTAATCCAGATGGTAGTTGGTATTACTTAAATGATGATGGAAAAATGGCCACTGGATGGGTTAATGA
>JAEZKY010000379.1 GCA_023435985.1 Bacillota bacterium
GACCAAATAAAAGAACAATGTTTCCAAGTGATGTTTTAGAATTCCTAATGTCCAATGCAGGAAAAGCCTTTGATTATGATATAGTTAATACCTTCTGCAAGATAGTAATTCCTTTTTCTAAAGGTACATTAGTAGAATTAAGTAATGGAGATATAGCTGTAGTTCAAGAAACTTTACCTGGTTTTCCTTTGAGGCCGACTGTAAAAATAATTAAAAGCTCTAATGTTAATACAATGGATACAGAGATTAATTTAATAGATAACACTTCATTGGTTATAAAAAATATAAAATATGAGTTATAAATTTCTTGGTAAAGTGTTAATAATAGTAATATGAAATTTTATATGCTATCCACTGGAGGTAACTTTATGAGCGACATACTGTATCTTGTAATTCCTTGCTACAATGAAGAAGAAGTTTTGCATGAGACTGCCAAAAGATTGCTAGAAAAAATTAATACTATGATTGCAAAAAAACTTATTTCTGATAAAAGTAAAATTCTATTTGTTAATGATGGTTCAAAAGACGGAACCTGGAATATAATTGAAGAACTCAATAAGAAAAATAATATATTTTCAGGAATCAATTTATCAAGAAATAGAGGACATCAAAACGCCTTACTTGCAGGACTTATGACTTCTAAGGAATATGCAGATATGACTATTTCATTAGATGCTGACTTACAAGATGATGTGGATGTTATAGATAAATTTGTTGAACAATATTATAGTGGCTGTGATATTGTTTATGGAGTACGATGCTCTAGACAAACTGATACTTTCTTTAAAAGATCAACTGCATTAGCTTTTTATAAGCTTATGAATAGTCTTGGTGTTGATATGGTTTATAATCATGCTGATTACAGGCTTATGAGCAAGCGTGCTTTAGATGGCTTAAGTCAATATGAGGAAGTTAATTTATTTCTCCGAGGAATGATTCCCTTAATAGGTTACAAATATTCAATTGTTGAATATGAACGCCATGAACGGTTCGCTGGTGAATCTAAATATCCACTAAAGAAAATGATTGCTTTCGCCTTAGATGGAATAACCTCTCTTAGCATAAAACCAATAAGAATAATAACGTTTCTTGGCTTTACAATATTTTTTATTAGTGGAATCGCGTCTATTTATTCTCTAATAGTTAAATTTTTAGGTACTACAGTAACCGGTTGGACTTCACTAACTTTATCCATTTGGATGCTGGGAGGTATACAGCTTTTATCCCTTGGCGTTATAGGTGAATACATTGGTAAAATATATAATGAAACTAAAAGAAGACCGCGGTTCATTATTGCTGATAAATTAATTGATACTAATAAAAAGGATAGCTAGGTATTTATATATGAATGATATTATTAAAAAAGTTAAAAATATTTTTATCTCAAAGCAGTTTATCATCTTTATTATAATCGGAATTATAAATACATTTAATGGAACTGTATTTTCATATATATATTCTAGTTTTTTAAATGCAACCATAGCCTTTTTACCTGGATATATTTCAGGACTGATCATATCGTATATTTTAAATAGCCTTATCACCTTTAAAGAAACACTCAGTTTTAGTAAATTCATTAAATTCGCAATATCCTCCATTCCTAATTTCATAATTCAATATATTGTTGTGATTATCTGTAGTGCTTTTGGAATACAAAAACTTTTCGCATATTTACTAGCAGCAGTTATTGGTGTTCCAATTACATTTTTATTAATGAAATTTTTTGCATTTAACACTAAAAATATTAATATAAAATAAAAAGTGAGATAAAAATATTTCAATTATGTTTTATCTTACTTTTCTATTTTTTAATTTTCATTATAGCTTTAGATATGTATATACTAACGTTTTCTATTGTTATAATACCTTTTTCTTTAAGCACTTGTATCTCCCCAAATACTTCTCCAAAAGATATATTCTCTTTTTTAATTTTTTTTGACTTTAAGTATGCTTTCCTCTTTTTAAACGTGTACCTGTGTATATCCTTATTACTTATCTTAACTACCATGAAAATCTCTCCTATTTATTTATCTCATGGTAATTTTATCGAGCTATTTCTATTACTCTTTATTGCTCTTAAGTAAATAATTGTAACATTTCTCATATTTCTATTTTATTCTTTTTAAATTTATCCACATGTAAATAAAAATAATCCACAGATATATAGATTTTATTAATACTTTCTGTGAATTATTTTTACTTATTCTATTTCAAGTCAAATTTTAAAGCTTAAATGTAACTTTATATAACCGTTATTTTATAAGTACAACTAAATTCTTTTCCTGGTTCCAATGACAATATACCTTCTTTTTCACTAAGTTCACCTTCAAAGTTTTCATAATCTGCATGTCCAAACCAAGGCTCTATGCACACAAATGGTGCTCCATCTTTTGGTGCCCAAATTCCCATATAAGTAAATTCTTCAAAGTCAACAATTAATGCTCTATCATTATTTTTTGATCTTATTGTTATTTTGTCAGATTTTAAGTCATCAAATACTAATGCATCATCCTTAAATAAATCTTTTGACAACATAAGTTTATCTGTAGAATTTAAGCATTTATCTCTCTTATGAGAAAGATATCCATCCTTTGTAATAATCATTTTCTTGCTTGATTCTCTTTCATTAAATTGAAGATAACAATCTTCCAATGTATCATTACTATTATCAATAGGACATATAAACGCTGGATGAGCACCTATTGAAAAATATATTGTTCTATCATCTGTATTTTCAACACTATAGGTAACATTCACAGTATTATCTTCCAACTTATACTTAGATTTCAATGAAAATTTATATGGATATACCTTCAGCGACTCCTCTGAATAATTTAATTCAAAAATTATTTCATCCTCTGTTTTTGAAATCAATTTAAATTCTGATGTCCTAGCTAGTCCATGTTGTGGTAATTCATATATTTTTCCATTAACTCTATATTTTGAATCTATAACCTTCCCTACTATAGGAAATAATATTGGTGCATGATATTTCCAATACTCTGGATCTCCATTCCATAAATATTCAATTTCCTCATTGATACTTGTTATTGAATGTATTTCTCCTCCATGTGTACTAGCTGTAATTTTAATACATGCATTTTCTAAAGAATAGATCATAATGCTTCCTCCTCGAATTAAAATATATAATCAAAAACCTTATATTATTAATACTCTTTAATTACTATAATTCCTTTTTTTAAACTCTCTTGAACATCTATTATTCTTTGATTACTTGATCCCCTGAATTTAAGTCCATCTTCAAGCTTTTCCTCTTGAAATTTTCCATCTACTAAAACATCAATATTATTCAATAAATCATTCCAGCCTAGTCTTACTTCCTTATTTTCTAAAATATATTCATAAGTATATCCTGTATAACTCCAAACACTTAGTTTTGCTTTTTTAAAAGCTTTTGCCATAATAGCAAATTTATCAGCCTGTTCCCATGGATCCCCTCCACTAAATGTAACTCCACTCAATATTGGGTTTTCTAATGTATCCTTTATAAGTGAATCAATTACTCTTTCTTCACCACCATTAAAATCATGAGTATCTGGGTTAAAGCAGCCCTTACAATTATGTTTGCATCCTTGAGCAAAAAATACTCTTCTCATACCTGGTCCATTCACCAAACTTTCATAGGCTATCCCAGATAATCTTATAGTTTTTTCCATAATAACAACCTCTTTCTAACTGCTTTATATTATCACATAAAAATTCTCTTATTAATTAATTATAACCTACCTATAAATATATTTACATAATATATTCTAAATAATCTTACAATGATTAACATTACTTATAAAGGATTAGTTATTTAAATACTTAGTTTAATATAACAATTCATTCTTCTTTAGCAATTTATTATTATTTCTTAAATTTTATAAAAGAAACTTATATAAAAAACTCAAGAATTTAATCTTAATAAATTCTTGAGCTTTTTAATCTATACTGCACCGCTATTTTCTAACTAGCTGTTTGCTTTTACATAATTAAGTCTTCCGCCAGCCTTAATAACTGCAATTTCTTTTTCTGTCAAATCAACTTTTGCTTCAAATTCAATTCCTTTAGCTAGGTTCTTCACTATAACTGTTCCTGAATTTAATGCAGTTTGAATATTTTCTATCTTTAAATCATCTATTAAATCAATACCATCATAATCTGCTTCATTCTTAAATTCCATTGGAATTATTCCATTGTTAATTAAGTTAGCCTTATGAATTCTTGCAAATGACTTAGCTATAACTGCCTTAACTCCTAAGTAAAGAGGCGCTAATGCAGCATGTTCTCTACTTGAACCTTGGCCATAGTTTCCTCCTGCAATTATAAATCCACCATTAAATTCCTTAGCTCTCTTAGGAAATTCTGTGTCTACTGTATTAAAGCAGTATTCTGCAAGATACGGTATATTTGATCTAAATGGTAATAACTTCGAATTTGAAGGCATAATGTGATCTGTTGTAATATTGTCTTCAACTTTTATTAATACTTTACCATCTAATTCTTCAGCTAAGGCTACACTTACTGGGAATGGCTTAATATTAGGTCCTCTAACAACTTCAACTTCAGCATTAGTTGGTGCTGGTGCTAAAATCATAGAATCATCTATTAAGAATTCCTTAGGCATATCTATTGTTAAATCTACATCTACTTCTGTTGGATCAGTTAAAACCCCATTTATAGCTGAAACTGCAGCTGTTTCAGGACTTACTATATATATTTGTGCTGATAATGTTCCACTTCTGCCATAAAAGTTTCTATTTACAGTTCTAAGTGAAATCGCATCAGTTCCAGGTGACTGCCCCATACCAATGCATGGTCCACAGCCATTCTCAAGAATTCTCGCTCCTGAACTGATTATATCAGCTAATGCACCGTTTCTAGCTATCATTTCCATAACTTGTCTTGAACCTGGACCAATTACTAAGCTTACATTTGGATGAACTTTATTTCCTTTTAATATCTTAGCAACCTTCATTAAATCTTCATAAGAAGAGTTAGTGCAACTTCCTATAACGACTTGGTCAACTTTAATATTACCTACTTCACTAACTTTAGCAACATTATCTGGGCTGTGTGGCTTAGCTGTAAGTGGAGTTAATTCACTTAAATTAATTGTGATTACTTCATCATACATAGCATCTGCATCTGGCTTAAATTCTATAAAGTCCTTTTCTCTTCCTTGTGCCTTGAAAAATTCTAATGTTCTTTCATCACTTGGAAAAATTGAAGTAGTAGCACCAAGTTCAGCTCCCATATTAGTTATAGTAGCTCTTTCTGGAACTGAAAGTGTCTTAACACCTTCACCAGCATATTCAAAAACTTTACCAACTCCACCTTTTACGGTTAGTATTCTTAATACTTCTAGAATGACATCTTTTGCTGCTACCATTCTATTTAACTTTCCAGTAAGTTCAATTTTTACAACCTTCGGAGTGTTTATGTTATAAGCTCCGCCTCCCATAGCAAGAGCAACATCTAATCCACCTGCACCCATAGCAAGCATACCAACTCCCCCTGCTGTTGGTGTATGGCTGTCAGAGCCTATCAACGTATCTCCTGGTGTTGAAAATCTTTCTAAAAATATTTGGTGACATATTCCATTACCTGGCTTTGAAAAATATACTCCATATTTAGATGCAACTGTTTGAATAAACTTATGATCATCCGCATTTTCAAAACCTTGTTGCAGCATATTATGATCTATAAATGCTACTGATTTTTTAGTCTTTACTCTGTCTATTCCCATAGCTTCTAATTGAAGATATGCCATAGTCCCAGTGGAATCTTGAGTTAAAGTCTGATCGATCTTTAATGCAATAGGTTCCCCTGCCTTTAATTCTCCTTCAACAACATGACTCTTTAAAATTTTGTAAACTAAATTATCTCCCAATTTTTCTTCCCCCTGCTTCTATTGCTTATTTTTTTCTTCTAATTGTCTATGATACTCTTTATATAATTGAACTACTTCTTTATCAAATAAAGTTCTCTTTAATCTGACTGATGTAGCTCTTACAAGTTCAAGTATTCCTTTTGCTTCATCATCTGTAAGCTCTCTATTATATTCTCTAAATTTATTTATTATTGAAGCTCGTCCTGAATGCTTTCCTATAACAATCTGTCTTTCAAGACCAACTATATCTGGATCAAATGCTTCATAATTCTTAGGATCTTTTATTGCTCCATCTGCATGAATTCCTGATTCATGTGCAAACATATTTGTTCCAACAATTGCCTTCCAGATTGGAAGTTCTCTTCCTGATGCTCTTGATACATATTGTGATACTTCTCTAAACATTTGCGTATTTATTGTTTCACCATTATATCCATATACAAGCATTAATGCCATTATAACTTCTTCTAATGCTGCATTACCCGCTCTTTCTCCAAGACCATTTACAGTTACTCCAACATGGGTTGCTCCACCTTTAATACCTGCTACAGCATTAGCTGTTGCCATTCCAAAATCATCATGAGTATGCATTTCTATATCAAAGCCTGTTTTATCATATATATATTTAATATCATCTCTAATTTTAAATGGCTCCATAATTCCTACAGTATCACAATATCTAAATCTATCTGCACCTGCTTGTTTAGCTGCATTAATATATTCAACTAAAAAGTCCTTATCTGCTCTAGATGCATCTTCCCCGTTAACAGATACATAAAGACCATTTTTCTTTGCAAATTCTACAGATTTAACCATACTTTCTAATACCCATTCTCTAGATGTTTTAAGTTTATGCTGAATGTGTATATCTGATACTGAAATTGATATAGCAACTGCATCAACTCCGCAATCTATTGATTGTTCTATATCGCTAACTACAGCTCTATTCCATGCCATAATACTAGGTTTTAAATTTCTTTTTACAATTTCTTTTATAGCCTTCTTTTCGTCCCCACCCATTGTAGGAATTCCTACTTCTAGTTGATCAACGCCTAAGTCACTTAACATTTCTGCTATTACTATTTTTTCTTCATTAGCAAAAACTACTCCTGCTGTTTGTTCCCCATCTCTAAGAGTAGTGTCTACTATAGTAACTTTTTTGTTATTTTTTAAATTACTAATTGCCATTGCAATCCCCCCGCTTTATATTATTACTTATAGCTTAAATCAAATTTTATGTATATTTATAATATCATATATAGGTAAAAGTATACAAGAATTATTTTCTTTTTTTTGCAACAAATCATACTTACTCCTTCATGATACTTTAAAATCCATTTAAATTAGGAAGATTTTTCCCTTATTATTGCAAGTTTTTTTTTCAACATTGCATAGTTTGAGAAATCCAACCTCTTATTTTTCTAACAAATCAACACATCTCAATTTGCATTTATACTAAATAATTACATGTTTATACATTAAAGTTTAATATATAGCCAGATATATTAAACTTTGGTGTATAAATATAAAAAAACTATGCTAAGATAAAATTTTAACTAACGTTAATTTATTTTTATCCTAACATAGTTCCTTAAATTATTTACCCTAAGCTAACTTTGAAAATAAGAATAATCAAATTTTACTATTTAAGCCACATATAATCATTAAAGATTATTTTTAATAATGATGACCATGATTCTCTGTATGTGATATTCTATCTTCTCTTTCATGATACTTTCCAGCTCCAAATCTTTCATCTAAGCTCAAATATCCTGTAACTCTAGATATTCCTTGTATATTTGTACTTCCGCACTTTGGACACTTACTTTGGTTTTCATGCAAATAAGTTCCACACTCCCTGCAGTATCTTATGTGAAAATTAATTCCTAAATAACTTATATTAGTGTTCTTATATGCATAGTTTAGTATATCCATTATTGTTTGTGCATCTGGCGAATCATCCACTTCAATATAACTTATATGCCCACCATTACAAAGTTTATGATATGGCGCTTCAATATCAATTTTATCCTTAATAGATATCGGATAACCAACTGGTACATGATAACTATTTGTATAATATTCCTTATCTGTTACACCTTTTATTATTCCAAATACCTTTTGATCTTGCTTTATAAACTTACCAGAAAGCCCCTCTGCTGGAGTAGCATAGCAGCTCCAATTTAGTTTATATTCTTCTGTAAGTCTATCGCAATATTTTCTTATATGTTCAATGATTTTTATACCTAATTCTCTTGTTTCTGCATCTTCGCCATGGTGCCTTTCTTTTAAAGCTACCAAGGTCTCTGCAAGACCTATAAATCCAATTCCCCAAGTTCCTTGTTTTAAAATTGGTTCAATAGAATCATCAGGAGTTAAACCTTCTGATCCTCTCATAAGCCCTTGACCTGCAACAAAAGGTAAATCCTTAACTCTTAGTTTCTTCAATACATTATATCTATGCATTAAAGATTCCTTTGCTAATTCAAGTCTTGAATCTAATATCTCAAAGAACTTCTCTATATCACCTTTTGCCTGCAAACCTATCCTTGGAAGATTAAGCGTTGTAGGTGCTATATTTCCTCTTCCTTTACATCCTGGCTCTCCATTTATATTTTTCATAAGATACGTTCTACATCCCATAGTTGCAGGAACATACCCTTGATCATAATATTCTTTATTGAAATCTGCATCAATATTCATAAAAGTCGGATTCATTCTCTTTGCAGCTACTCGACAGGCTAACTTAAATAAATAGAAATATGGATCATTTTCTTCTCTATTAACACCTGCTTTTACTCTAAAAATTATGTTAGGGAAAATCGGCTGCTCCCCCTTACCTAATCCTTTTTCGTATTCTAAAAGAAAAATTTCACATACTAATGCAGCATCTCTGCTTGTAGGCAACCCAATATTTATTGAACTAAATGGAACTTGAGATCCTGCTCTTGAATGCATTGTGTTAAGATTATATACAACCCCTTGCATAGCTTGGTGTATTTTCTTCTTTACTTTTTCTTCAATTAAATCTTCTATTTTTTCTTCTGATATTCCTAATTCTTTTAATTCTTCTCTAATTTCATCTCTAGTAGGCTCGACAAATATAGCCATATCATTATCAAAATCTGGATGAGATTGCCCACCAAACATATCATTTTGAGTTGACTGTAACAATATACAAGATAACTCAGCAGCTGTCTCTATTCTTCTAGGCGCATTAATTGTTCCATATCCAGTATTAAATCCATTTTCAAGTATCTCTCTTGTTGGTATATGTAAGCAGTTTACAGTCAAATTATAGCTGTCTAAATCATGATAGTATAAATCTCCTACTTCATGAGCTTTTGCTAAATTCTTAGGCATTATAGCTAATGTATTCCACTTATTTGACTCAGAAGCTATTCTAAGAAGTTTAGAACTAAAATTATTTCCTACATTTGCATTATCTCTATCAGTTTCAATTCCAATCTGCCTTATAGCTTTCATTAAATCTGATTTTATCTCTCTAACCTTTGTTCTCTCACTTCTGTATGTTGAATAAGCAATTGCTATATCTTTATGCTCTCCATCTTTTAATGCTTTCTCTACAGAATTCTGTATTTGTTCTACGGTTATTGCTCCTGCATATTCTGATTCAATATACGTAATTACTTTATGTACCGTATCTAATACTTCACTTTCTTTTAGATTTAAACCGATTTCACTAGCTGCTCCCTTAATTGCCTGACCTATCTTGTCAGAGTTAAACTCAACTTCTCTCCCATCCCTTTTTACAACATATAGCATTATTATTCCCTCCATGGCACAATATATAGTATTATTACTACCGTATATTATACTGTATTAGGTATTCATTAGCAATAGTTCTAATTTTTTATTTTTAAGCCACTAGATTTTAATTATCATAATTTATATCCTATTATCTTTAAATTTAACTTGTTTTTGATGTTTTCATTAGGTTGACTTTTTTAAATCATCTCCAGAGTTGTCTTTCACCTAACTTATACTATTATATTATTTAAAATTTTTATAGATGAATACTTATTTCTTCATTTGCAAATAATATTATTAAGATAAAGTTTGCGAAAGGATTTATTTTGACATGAAAGATTTTGTACTAGATTCCACTTACAAAGATTCAACCATTGTTAATAGTAATGACGATATTTTTACAACTGCATCATGTAATATACCTTCTAATAGCATAGTTCATCATACTGTAAATTTAAATAAAACCAATCTTAGCTATAGTAACACCCACCTAAAAAATGACAAATTCAGCATCTATAGTCTAATTGACTATTTTTAACTATAGGTATAAAATATAATAATGTGCTAGGGGAGCCACTGGCTGAGATTTGATATTCATAAACCCTTAAAACCTGATCTAGTTAATTCTAGCGTAGGGAACGCAACCTTATAAAATTTTTTATTCTATATTATTAGGTTGAGAATCTCCAGCACAATTAAGGAGGTTTTTTTTATGTCACTTTTTAACGATTGGGCTGAACAATTTTCCAGTAACTTCTTAGACTTACCGCAACATATTACAGATATATTTGCAAGCCCAATGTCTCTTATTACTTTAATCGGTTGTATATTATTACTTATAGTATTAGTAAAAGCTAAAGGAATAAAATTTACACCTCAGCTAATTGCTCGAATTGGTATAGCATTAGCATTAGCTACTATATTAAAAATACTAAGATTATATCACTTCCCTCAAGGTGGGAGTATAACCTTAGGCAGCATGATACCAGTGCTATTTATAGCTTTTATGTATGGTCCACAAGTTGGATGTTTAACTGGTTTTCTTTATGGAGTAATTACATTATTCTTAGACCCATATATTTTGCATCCAGTTCAAGTATTATTTGACTATCCACTACCATTTGCAGCCCTAGGTCTTGCTGGCTTCTTTAAAGATAAGAGATTACTTGGGACAAGCGTAGCAGTGTTTGTCAGATTTATATGCCACTTTATTTCTGGTGTCGCTTTCTTTGGATCATTTGCACCAGAAGGAATGTCTCCAGTTGTTTATTCACTACTTGTTAATGGACCTATGGTAGGAATAGAAGGAATTATATGTTTAATTATTTTAGCTGTTCTTCCTTTTGAAAGAATAGTCCATGCATCATCTGCAAACACATTACACAATTAGTATTGATCTTATAAAAAATAATTGTAATGTTATATAGAAATAGGCTTGATACTTTCACTATATCAAGCCTATTTTAAATTAAATGATGCTTATACTGTTTTTGTTTTTTTAATATATAATTTTCTTTTAAATGCTCAACTTGCATTTATAATTAAACTTTTACTATTCTACAGTAATCGCATTAACTGGACAGCTTTCTTCAGCTTCTTTTGCTTCATCAACACAACCATCTGGAACTTCATCAACTACAGCTCCAGCTTTTCCATCATCCTCCATTTGAAAACATTCCGGACATATAGATGGACATAATCCACATGCTATACATGTATCTTTATCTACATTTGGCTTCATAATTTACTTCATCTCCTCAATCTAAAATTACATAACTTATTATTTCCCAAGAAATATTAAGTTATGTATATGTATAATTTAAAATATAAAATAAACTTATGAAATCATAATGTAATTATTTTTAATATAATCCTTCAAATATTAATGAATATAAAGGATTTTCTCTAACATATTCTTCTGCTTTTCCTTCTTCCAATGCTTCTGTAAATTCAATATTAATAGGTAATTCTCCAATCAGTGGAATTCCTAAATACTCAGCATTTTCTTCTGAAGATTTCCTACTAAATACTCTTATCTTTTTTTCACAGTCTGGACAGTTTATATATGCCATATTTTCTACTACACCTTTAATCTTAACACCTATCTTTTCAGCCATTATTACTACTTTTTTAACTATCATTGACACCATATCCTGTGGAGTAGACACTATTACAACTTCATCAATTGGGAATTCCTGCATTACAGTCAATGCTATATCTCCAGTACCTGGAGGCATATCTATAAGTAAATAATCAAGTTCTCCCCAATTAGTTTCTATAAACATTTGTTTTAACACCCCTGTAATTACAGGCCCTCTCCAAATAACAGGTTCATCTTCTACTGCTGTCAAAAGATTCATAGAAATTACCTTTATTCCACACTCTGTTGTTACAGGTTCAAATCTTACCATATCATTTTCTAATGGAATTATAGTGGCTCTTTTATTACTGACACCAAAGAATCTTGGCATGGATGGTCCTGTAATATCTGCGTCTAAAACTCCAACCTTATACCCTTTCTTAGCTAACATAGTCGCCATGATCCCAGTAACAGTTGATTTTCCAACTCCACCTTTTCCACTTATAACTCCTATAACATTTTTAATTTTGCCATATCTAGATCTAAGCTTTAAATTTTCCTCTTTACATCCTTCACCTTTAGATGTACATGTATCCTTACTTTTACAATTTTCACAACTCATATTATATTATCCTCCTTACCAGTCTTGTGGAACTTTACCTGGCTCACTTACTTTTATGTCCCAATCTTTATTATAATTATATTCTGCTATTACATAGTAATTTTCAGAAGACTTATCTTTCTTATTATCTATTGTTATTAAGGTTTTAAAAAGTGTAGTATTAAATCCTCGGTTCTTTACCTTAACTATTACATCAAAATCCCCAGGATTTTTATCTACTAGGTCACTATTAGGTAGCTCTGCATTTAAATTTTTCTTAAATTCCTCTAAATCTGTAGAAAAAACATATTTCAAGCAATCTGTATCTCCCTGTATGTCGATTCCCACCTTGCTTCCATCTGCCAGAGAATCCTTTTTAGTTTCAATAACCTTTAATATTGATTGATAATATATATAATTAAAATCCCTCGGTTTTCTAATAAATGAAAGGTTCTCCATTATAGTATTCTCTAAATTTTTAGGAACTGAAAAAGCATCATTTTCATCATAAAAGTTTCCTGTTCCCTTTTCATTTTCCCCAACTACATATTGGTATTTTTTCACTTCATCTCCAGTATATATTTCAAAAATATAATCTGGTGCCAATGAGCTCTTTTGAGATACTTCACTTCCATCAGATAGTATATCATAAATATCATCAATTGCTTTACTATCATTAACAATAAATCTGAATCCACTATCTCTAACACTCTGTATTACTATCTTATCGACTCTATTTTGTTTTATGTAATCAAACTTTTGATTTTTTAGGTTTAATTTTACTTCTACGTTATTAATAAAATCACAACCAGAGAGCATCATACTTGTAATTATTAATATAGCTAAAACAATAATTGAAAACTTATTTTTCTTCAACGCTTTTCTCCGCTCCTTTAAAAATCTTATGTTTATAACAAATACTAACCCCCAGTATTAAAGTAAATATTGCAATAAATTGTGATGTAGAAAGACTTCCAACTCTACCTCTTGGATCATTCCTTAAAAATTCCACTAAAAATCTTCCTATACTATATATTATTAAGTATAAGCCCACAACCTTACCAGATTGTCTTTTCCTTTTGCTATAATATAAAAGTGAAAATCCTAGTAAAAAATCAAAAATAGATGAATATATTTGTGTTGGTTGTAAGTATACTCCTGATGGTGCTAGAGAACCTTCTGGAAATTTAACACCTATAGGCAGAGTAGTTTCTTCACCATAGCAACACCCTGCTAGAAAGCATCCAATCCTTCCAAATCCTTGAGCTATTGCAAGCCCTGGAACTGTCATATCCAAAATATCTATAAAACTCCAACTTTTTCTTTTACAATATAAATATATAGCTATAGCTCCGCCACCTATAGCTCCATAAATTACAAATCCATAGCCAAAGTTCAATAGTATACTTGGATCTTTTATAATGTCTTTAATTTCAGTTATTATAAATAATGCCTTACCTCCAAATATACCGCCAAGTACTGCAAAAATAATTAAATTTAATAAAAAGTCTTCATTGAATCCTCTCTTTTTTCCCTTATTTATAAATAAAGTGGCTGCAACTATTATTCCTATTGCAATCATTAATCCATAACTCTTTACTTGTATACCAAATACCTCAAGTATTATCCTCATTACTACCCTCCAAACGTCAAATAAGTATCAAGGAGAAGCTCTATCCGCCTCTCCTTGATACTTAAATTATAATACTTATCCGTACCATTGGCAAATCTTATTTACTTTACAAAAATATCTGAAAATAAGTATTTTAATAAAGTTTATATTTAACGTATAAACTAAAACAAGTTTTCATTATACAAAATGTTATAAGTTAAATTCCCTGCTAATGGTACATTTGAGTAGAATTATTTACTTCTTACTTTTGCAAAAACTTAATATTTGAGATAATACTACTAAGCACAGTATCAATATTATCTTTATAATATTGTGTTTTTATATTAAATAATACTTTTATTGTTTGACCTTCTTCAAAATTCAAATAATAGCACTCATTCTTAAAATTATATCCATTTCTTATGGATGTATCATATCGAACTAATACTCCCGAATTATTAGAATTCTTAAAAGGTATAACTTCTGAATTATAATATTCCAAATACTGATTACTCAATTCCTTTTCTGCAAATACATTTAGATCTTCTTTCGTATTTATCACTTCCACAAGACCTGTAAGATTATTATTCTTGTCTTTAAAATCTAATCTATAACTTACATATTGTCCTTTACTTTCTTTTTCTTCAACAGTCCATTCACTTGGCAAAGATATAGTATACTTATCACCATCAAAAGCATATTCCGTGAACTCACTTATTCCTTGATTCATAAGAACTACCTTTTCAAAATTCTTCTTAAAAAATCCTTGAGTTATAACCAGAACTAACATTAACAATAGTAATATCGATGTGACAATCAGTTGTTTTTTATTCATTACACTTCACTATTTGGTTGGAATTACAATTGAAGAATTCTTAAAGTCGTAAAACATCAACCAATATCCTTTGCCACTTTTATCGTCATTAGTCCATGTTACAAAGCCTGTTCTTCCTCCATATGGCTGATCATTCTTTGCTTTACTTCCAGGTATAGCATATATGATATACTGCATATCACCATCTTTATTACATTTATATCCCAATAGGAAATGCCCTGCTTTGCTGATATAAGGATAATAATTTAGCATTGGATAATATGCTAATGTATATTGATTATAATTTGATTCATCAGATAGATCTTCTATACTATTTACATCAATCTTATACCAGTTACAATAGTTTATATCAATTAATTTTCCCCAGAAAGGAGCAAAACCTTCTGCAATTTTTTCAAAATATTTTCCTATAGTTCCCTTTATATTAACTTTATTTGGAACGGATGGCTGTTTCTTATTTAAATTTTCTGGTTCTCCATCACTTAAATCTAGCTGCCCAAAGCAATTTGGAACGGATGGTTTAACATACTCTGTTTTATTCCCTTCATATTCTGACCATGGCTTCCAATGGGTTTCTGTAATTGGTGGTTTTGGAGTTGGTGGCGGAGTCATTGGCGCTGGTGGCGGCATCATTGGTGCTGGTGGTGGCATCATTGGTGCTGGTGGTGGAGTCATCGGTGCTGGTGGTGGCATCATATGCCCTGCTCCAGTTCCCATAGTTGTTCCTCCCATGCCTTTTGTACTCGTAGGCTTTATCTTTTTAATACCACTTTCATATTTATCAAAATCTATTATATCTTTTCTATCAGAATCATCCATTTCATTCAATTTATCTAGTTCAAAATTTTCCTCTATTCTCTTGTAATTTTGAATATAATTATAGCTTGGATCTTTTTTTCCTTTACATTTCTTTTCTATTTTAAATTTCTTCCACTTGCAATTATAATCATTTTTATCCTTAATAAAACCATAAATTATAACATCCTTATATATATGATGATACACTTCCATGTCTACTGAACCATCATACGTCTCTAATTTCATAGATAGCTTACTAATAATTTCTTCTACATTTTCACTTTCCTCATAATAATCATAACCATCAAATTTGTCGCACTTATCACCTTTCTTGTCCTTCTTGTCTTTCTTCGATTCCATGCATTTTTTTCTATCTTCACTAAAATCATCTTTAGTTTCATATATGTTTGTGTAACCTTCTGGAACTCTATTTTCTGTTTCTTGAATACTAGAATTATTATTTGATTTCCCTAATTCTATGTTCCCTTTAGAAAAAATATCATTTTCATACTTTTTACGTTCGGCTAATTCATTTTGTAATTCAGGTGTCTTTATAAACGTATCACTCACTTGTGATACTGTAGTCTTGTTTGCTATATCTGGATTAAAAGTATCCTTCTTTACATATTCTTCATCTGATTTACTAATGTATTTCTTAGAATCTGCCTTGATATATTTAAATTTTCTCCAATTGTCAGCAGAATCTTCTCCATTCATAAATCCATGCATTATGAACTCATTTTCGTTATCTTTTACTCTGCAAATAGCAGCACCAGATATTTTTTCATAAGATATTCCAAGGTCAGCTATGTTATTAACGTAATATTCTTTACTAGTATCTCCTTTTCCAACTTCATTTATTGCTAAGGGTCCTATATCAATTAATTGCCTTGCATCTCTTTTGTTACAAATAAGTACCATCGAATAGTTATCTTCCTGTCTAAGATTTTGAGCATAAAAAGAAATCTTGCATTTATCTCCTTTTGCTTCTATTTTCGCATATCCAGACAAAGCTTTTTCATTAGCATGAGAATATCCTCTTTCATCTTCTTGCAATATTATAAAATTTCTATACAATTTATTATGTGCCAAACCCTATATTCCCTCCACATATATTTATTCCATATAATATATGCTGAGGATTTTCAATTATGATTCATTTAGAACTTTGAATATAATATCTAATGCTTTTATTCTAAAGATTTTATATCATAAATACAATCCGATAACGATGCAAACTCCTCTAGAGTTAAGGTTTCAGCTCTTCTTTTTGGATCTATTCCTGATTTTTCAAATGCTTCTTCTAATCTTTCTTTATTTACCTTAAGTGTTTTTGCTGCATTCCATAAGGTCTTTCTTCTCATATTAAATCCTGCTCTTACTAGATCAAACATAAACTTTACATTTTTGGCTTTTATTCTTGGTTCATCCAATTTATCTAATCTGATTACTATTGACTCTACCTTCGGTCTTGGAATAAAACAAGTTGGAGATACTTTTCTTATAATGCTAGTGTTACAGTAATATTGCACTAAAACAGATAGCGCTCCATATTCCTTACAATTAGGATCAGCATTTATTCTCTCTGCAACCTCCTTTTGTATCATTATGGTTAAAGACTTAAAGTTATACCCTTCCTTTAAGAGCTTAACTATTATTGGAGTAGTTACATAGTAAGGTAAATTAGCTACAAGTTTAACATTGTTTTCGCTACCTATAATTTCATTAAAATCAACTTTAAGCGCATCCTTATGTATTAATTCAAAGTTTTCATATCCTCCCAATTCCTGCTCCAAAATTGGAATTAAGCCGTTATCTAATTCAATAGAAGTTACTTTTCTAGCTTTTTTTAAAAGTTCTGCAGTTAATGTTCCAACTCCTGGTCCGATTTCTATGATAAAATCCTCATCATTAACTTCTGCTCCATCGACTATGTCATTAAGTACTGAGTCATCAACTAAAAAGTTTTGACCTAGACTTTTTGAAAATTTAAAGTTATACTTTTTAACCAGTTCTTGGGTTTTTACATCTTTCAAATCCATTTATTTCTTACCTACTTCCAATTGTTTTTCTATTTTCATTATAGCATCCGTAAATTCTTCTCTTGTTATTCCATAATTATTTAACCTAGATATCATTTGAGCTGCATTTCCATAACCTATTCCTAATATTTTACCTAACATACGTCTTCTAACCTTTGATGTATTGTCTCCAGTTAATTTAAAATAAAACATATCCTGCATGTTAAAAAATTCCTGCTTTTCTTGCACTGTTATTTTTGCCATTTCTAATGCTTTTAAAATAACTTCTGGAGTAGCGTTTTCTACTCCAATATCTCCATTTTTAAGTCCATCTTCCTTTGCTATATATGCATGCTTTATTCCTTTTACTCTCTTGGATATTATTCTCCTTATCTTTTCACCTGCAAAATCTGGATCAGTTAAAACAATTACTCCTTTTCTTTTCTGAGCTTCTTGTATCCTTTCAATTACCTTGGCATTTATTCCAAATCCTCCAACAGCTATTGTCTCTGCATCTATTGCTTTTTTTACTGCATCAACATCGTCTCTGCCTTCAACAACAATTACTTCTTTTATCAATATTCTACTTCCTTTCATATGTGCCTAACAATTCTTCATCCAAATAAATTAATTATAAATATATTATACCGTAATTTAAATTTTATCTCTCTAATAATATGATAAAACCTTTATAAGTTAAAGAAAAAAAATAGAGATAACTAATGTTATCTCTTAAAATAATTTACCATTCTCCAGGATAAGCGACTACCAATACGTTAACTGACCTTCTACCCCAATCGTTACATTCACCTGATGAATTAAGATATAAATCAACTTTATCTCCTTTTATGGCACTACCCGTATCAGCTGCAATTGCATATCCATATCCATCTACATAAACTTTACTTCCTAATGGTATTACAGATGGATCAACCGCAATAGTACTTAAACCGCCTTCATTTCTAACAGGTACTCTCCCTGTAGCAGTATTCGAATGATTACTGTAAGCTGTTGCCGTGCAACTAAACTTTTTCTTATAATTTATCTTATCTCCGCCTCTACTTGCGTATACTTGGCCGGTTCCCTTTATTACTATTTCATTTTGCGGCTCAGAAATAGTTTTAGTACTCTTTACATCTCGAGAAACTTCTACTCCATCTTTATATATTATTTGATAAGTAATTTCCTTCTCTCCATTAACTCCTTCACTCTTAACCTTTTGGACACTACTGTCCAAATTTTCATCTTTTTCAACTATTGTATCAAAGTTAATTGGTTGTTTCTCAACAATGTCTTTAGTGTCCACTTTGACAAGCTGTACATTTACATCCCCTTCTATCTTAGAATCCAATGAAGGCGATACTTCATCTACATCTTTGTCAAATTCTATTCCTTGACTTTCTAATGTATTCTTCTCTGCATCGAGCATATCCTCAACAGTATCTTCTGCTGTTTGCACTTCTAATTGCACTCCATTTGCTTTAATTTCAACTGGAATGGCTTTTTTAACTTTTATAGTTTCTTTCTCAGATACTTTGGATTCTATAGATGGCTGCACTTTGTCTTTTTCGGATAGTTGAATTCCTTTTTCCTGCAACACATCTTTAACAGTCCCCTTGTACGTGACAAAAGTCTCTTCTTTACCGTCTATACTTAATATGAGCGTTTTTCTCATGCTCATTATCGTCACTGCTGTAACAACCACAATCATTATTGCAGCTGCACCAATTATAAATTTTGCCTTCGGACCGTTAGAAAAACTTTGTTTGATAAATCTTCTCAATTTTTCTATCATTAATTTCCCTCCTTTGGCAAGAGTGTCTTTTGAATTATATATTAATATTCCAAAGTTGTCAAATCAGTGATCTCTTGCAATATTAATGAAGTATAGTAACAATGCACCCTGTGCATAAAAATATAATATATAAAAATGATAGCGGGTTTTATTATTACTTCATTATTGAGTACCTTAAAGAGTCTAAAATAAAATGATATTAAATTGATAATCAAACTGTTTTGCTAATAATCAATCACATAGACTTATTAGCTTATATTCATAAATCAATGATTAATGGCACAATATATATTTTACCTTATTTTTCCTTTTTAATCAATCTAGCAAAATTCTCATTAAAGCTTAAATTTGCTTCATATGGTTCGATATTTCTAATTTCTGCAATTTTGGTAATTATATATTCAATATAGTCTGATTTGTTCCTTTTTCCTCTGTTTGGTTCAGGGGCCATATATGGACAATCTGTCTCAACAAGAATTCTATCTAAAGGTATTTCTTTTGCTACTTCAACAGTCCTTTTTGCATTTTTGAAAGTAATAACTCCTGTAAAGCCTATATAATAACCAAGTTTCACACATTCTTTTGCAAATTCTACACTTCCTGAAAAGCAATGAACTACTCCTATAACATCAGGAAATTCCTTTATGATTTCCAACGTATCATTATGAGCATCTCTATCATGAATAATAACAGGAAGCTTTAATTCCTTTGCCAAAGACATTTGCTTTCTAAATACTTCTTTTTGAATTTCTTTAGGCGGATTTTCATCCCAATAATAATCTAGACCTATCTCTCCAATAGCTACTATTCTATCGTTATTCTTAATATAAGCTCTAATCTCATTTAATGTGTCTTCTTTCATCTCATCAGCATTTTCAGGATGTATTCCTAATGCGCCAAAAATAAAATCATGCTCCTTTGTTAATTTATCTGTGCTTTTTAAACTATCATATGATGCCGCACAATTTAATACTCCAATTACTCCATTTTCCCTAATTTCATTTAATACTTTCTCTCTATCATCATTAAATGCTTCATCGTCATAGTGAGCATGACTATCAATTATTTTAAACTTTTGATTCATCTTCATTTATCATTCCTTCCCTTAATTGTAACTTTTTATACATTCCTATGTAAAAAATTTTAAATATTATACCTTAAAATCCTTATTGTTCTATAATTTTTTATGTTATTACATTTTTTATTTTTAATTTTGTTTATTCTTTTCTTTTATTATTTATATTTAAATTCATTTTTAGCTAATTTCTAAATTCTATATATTAAGCTGTACCTCTTATTATAATGCTAGGCTTAAAATATAGCTTCGTATTTCCTATTATTTTCCCATTTATAATATCTATAATTAATGTACATGACTGTTGCCCCATGTCATAAATTGGTTGCTGTATTGTTGTAAGCTCAGGTTCAATCATTTGAGAAAATGTTATTCCATCGAAAC
>JAEZKY010000011.1 GCA_023435985.1 Bacillota bacterium
CAATAATATATTCTGGAACTATTACTTGTGCTAATACAACACCTGACGTTGGTGGTGGTACTGGCTTATCAACTTCTTCAGGTATCTTAGGCGGATAATTACCATTTAAAGTATTTGGCTGTATATCTATTATTTCCTGCCTCATGTCTCCACGTCCTGAACTTTCCTCTAAATTACAAATCTGATATGCAACCTGTGTAGGAAAGACTTGGCACCCCTTTATCGCTATTGGTCTAAAACCACTTCTTTCAATAGTTATATCATATAAACTATAAGGTATCTGATTACTATTTTCATTTAGGGAGTATTCTAACGGTGGTGCTGCTAAATCTATTACCTGAGTTAGTCCAACTGAATCTGTAACTAACTCAATAGTTCTAGCATTTTCTGAAGCTGATGTTCCCCTTACAGTTATTTTAGCATTATCAATTGGAATGTAATCTTCTCCTCTGAAACATTGAATCTTTAACATACCAGTGTTTTGCATAGCATTTCCACTACTTGTATTCTCCATAACTTTCCTCTTTATATTTTTTCTCAGAATATTATATTTATCAGTCACAGTATTTATTACCAACATATTTCTTTGATTTGTATTTTTCCTAGTTAAAATTCCACTTAAATCAGACTGAAGTGAGTTAAAGCTATTTAATGCACATACTTCTCCATATCCCCATAATGGATTAGGGTATGTCACATCTGTACGCCTTCGCTTAGCTCCTCTTAATAAGTAATATTTTAATCTTTGGCCAAACAAATATGGATCATTTCCTTTAACAATTCCCCATTGCATCATAAGTGCACATATTCCTGCTACCTGTGGTGCTGCCATTGATGTACCTGTCTTCGTATCATACCCTCCACCTGGTACTGGTCCAAGTATCCCTTCTCCAGGTGCAGCTAAATCTGGCCTCACTAGATTTCCTTGATTTTGTGCTCCTCTGCCGCTAAATGACGATAAATTGTTAGTTCTATAATTATAACTTCCAACAGCTATTATATTGTCTACTGTTGCTGGTATTCCCAAAGTATTATATTGATTTGGCTCTAAAAATTTTGTTTTGGGATTAAGACCTTCAAGCACTGGAAGCCATATTGAATATATTCCCAAATATTCATTTAAAACATTTATTTCTAATGTCCATACTCCTTCCGCAAGAAAATCAGATCTAGCAGAAAGAATTACCTTTATTTCGCTATTTAATTCAAATGGTTTTGGCCCTGCCACATATATATCATATCTATCACGACCTATAGCACCTTGAAGATATCCTTCTTGTATGTTTACATTTCCACTACTTTGCCCTGTAGGATTTATTATACTTATCGATATATTGGGCAAGATCGGCTTATATAAATTCATAATAACTGACTTTTCATCACTTGATATATTAAAAATTGCCCTTTGGGTTTTACTTAATTCCCCTCCGATATGATGTCCCGCATCTCCTTCATTTCCTGCTGCAACAACAATCGATACTCTTTCAAGATTTTCTATAGTTCTAATATACTGCTCCAATATACTGCTTCCATCATGTGCTCCATCATTGGTACTTAAACTAAGGCTTATTACTAATGGCAAATTAAGTTCTTTACTTCTATCTATTAAAAACTTAATACCTTGCATTATTTGTGAGCTTAAAGCCGCAGTTCCCCTTGCTGCTTTAACCATTGCTATTGATGCACTAGGTGCTACACCTCTGTACATTGGATCTATTCTTCCTCCACCACAAGCAATTCCTGTAACGTGAGTTCCATGTCCTGTATCATCTCTTGATGGAACTATTGAAAATGGATCAGAAGATTTTATTGCTTGATTTATAGTTTGTTTATTATATATGTTTCCTCCAGTACTTAAATCATAAATATACTCTATCCTGGTTGTTCCATCCATATTCATAAATGCTGGATGTGTATAATCTATTCCAGAATCCACAAAGCCAACTAACATCCCTTCTCCTGAAGTAGCAAAATTAGTAGGCAAATCAAGAATACATGATACTCTATTACTTTCCTCATCCTGCTCGTACAAACTCTTAGGTAATTCTATATATTGAATAGTGTTACTTAATGATAGTTGATCTAATTTATCTCTTGGAATATTAACAATCGCAAAATTGAAACCCAAATCTGTAAATGTTCCACCTAATCCTTCAACAAATGCTCTAGTTTGTTCTGGTGTATCTCTATATAAAATTGTAAGTTCTAAAATATTTCCCTGGCTCTGAAATCCAATCTCATCCAATATTGCCTTTGGTACATTAGTCAATAATCCTATGGAGGCATCTACTTTTGAAGGCACTTCCCTTTGTAACTCTGCCATAGTAACCACACTCTAAATTAATATATACATAAATATATTATGCAGATAGGCATTGATATGCAACAAAATTAGAGGATTATTGCACTATACAATAATCCTCTAATTTTCAATTATAATATTATTTTATTATAATTATAATTGCTATAACTTGATTTCAACTCTTTCCAGTTTAGCAATTACATCTATCTCTTTTAATTCCATTGTTTCAGTAAGTAAGCTTCCTGCATTGCTTACTAAAAGTACTTTTGAATTTCCTAAAACTTTTACCTGTCTTATCTTTCTCTTTCCTTTATAATCAAGTAAGAAGAAGCCATTATTACTTACTTCTTTTACACTGTGTGCAAAAGCTATATCTCCTTTTAGCATTCTAAAGCCATTCATTTCATCATCTTCTATTTCTAGATAAAATACCTTGTCTTGTGGATAGTTCTCTATCTTATTTGAATGAATTGGCATTTCTTTAGAAGCCTTTTTATTTGATAATGAATAATCATATACTGGAACACTTCTAAGTACTGATGAAAAGGCATCTGTCCAAAGCTCTGAGCGCTCTACATTTTTCTTTGGTATCTCTTTTAATGTTTTCTTTTCTTCTTGTAATGCTTCATCAGTAACAACCATACTTATATCATTTAAATCAGCTTTTAAAACTTTAGCTGCCTTATCTATAAATGATTCAGGCGCAACTTTTCTTCCCATTTCAACTTCATTTAAATATTTTTCAGCCACACCTAATTTTTTAGCTAAAGCCTTAACTGTAATACCGCTCTTTTCTCTAGCCTGCTTTATATTTTCTCCTACACGACTCACTTTGTTTTCTCCCCTCTTGCTATTCTTAAACATACTTTAGGAAATAACTATTACTACGTTAGTTTATTTTCCTTCATTTGCCTTATACCATTCTCTCTCTTCGATTAAATGCTCTAAAAGATATTTAAATGTCCATCTATAATTTTGAGGTGTACACATAGCTAATACCCCTCCTTGAATAAATCCTCTAATATATCTAATAGTATATTTTAATTGTTCATCCTTAAATCCGTTAAAAATAAGTGCTTTCTCATTCTTAGGCAACTCATCATAAGAATTTTCATTCGTATTTCCGCAAATTATTTGTTCCAAGGTCATTAAAGCCGTATTATTACTTATCTCTATAACCTTAATATTTTGACTTTCGATTTTCTTAATTTCTTCTTCATTTAATCCATATACTAATATGCACTTATCCTTCATTGCCATTTATACCACCTCTTTTTACGTTATTATGTTTTTGTAATTAATATATTTAAGGCACAATCAAAAAAATAACAAGTCCATCTACCAGTATATTCTTCATTATCCGGCACTTAGTAAAGTACTGTAATAGACCAGCTATAAATAGTACCTTGCCCCCTTGAAAAATATTCATATCAGTTTTAGATTTATTATCTTATTTCATGTGCCTAAAAAACTTTATATGCCTAATATTTTTATTCTTCAATTATTTCTGGTTCTTTAATCTCTTCACCTTGCATATCTACTGTAACACTTTTTATTACTTGATCTTCATGAGGTCTATCTGCCATATCAGTCTTTTGTGCAACAATCTTATCTGCTACTTCCATACCTTCAATAACTTTACCAAACGATGCATATTGTCCATCTAAATGTGGAGCATCTGCAACCATAATAAAGAATTGGCTTCCTGCTGAATCAGGGTGCATAGCTCTAGCCATTGATAATACCCCTTTAGTATGCTTTAATGTATTTTTAAATCCATTACTAGTAAATTCACCCTTTATAGAATATCCTGGGCCTCCCATTCCAGTTCCTTCTGGGCATCCTCCCTGAATCATAAATCCTGGAATAACTCTGTGAAATATTAATCCATCATAAAAACCTCTATTGATTAAATCTACAAAATTACGTACTGTATTAGGAGCTATTTCAGGATATAATTCTGCTTTAATAACCCCACCATTTTCCATAGTCATTGTGATAATTGGATTTTTCATGCTAAAAATTTCTCCTCTCGATATAAATCTTGCTAAGACAAATCGAAGAAAATAATAAAAAAATATAATTACTTTATTATTTTTTTGATTATGTCTAATATTATTATCTAAAATATAAATTAAAATTCAATACTTATATGTATTTATTACAAATCTGAATTATACTTATATTTATGCATTAATTAAATTATAACAGAAATCTACAATTTTATTATCATTTATAGAATTATAGACTAAAATATTTCCTTTTTCTTTAGAATCATTCAATAAATCGGATTCCATTAGCTTTCTTCTCAGCTCCTGTGCAGTACCAAGACCACCATCAATAAGAGGTATATTTTCTCCAATAACATTAGATAGTGCCTTTTTTACAAATGGATAATGTGTACATCCTAAAACAATTGAACTTATATCATCGCACAAATAAGGATTGAATTTTTCTTTTAAATACTCTTCTAATTCTTCTCCTTCTAATATCCCTTGTTCTATAAATTCCACAAGTCCTGCACAAGGCAACGATATTATACTAGCTTCTTTCTTATACTTTTCCATTAGCAATTTAAACTTTTTCTCTCTTAAAGTCATAGGGGTAGCCATTATTATTACATTTCCATTTCTATTAAGCTTAATCGCTGGTTTTAATGCAGGTTCTATACCTATTATAATTGTATCTTTATATTTATTTCTAATATCTTCAATTGCAGCGCTAGTTGCTGTGTTACATGCTACTACAATCGCTTTAACGCCCTCATTTAATAAGAAATCAACTGCTTTTAAAGTAAGCTTTCTGACTTCATTTAGTTCCTTAGTTCCATACGGAGCATTTTTTGAGTCACCAAAATAAATATAATTTTCATTTGGCATTAGTGAAATAGCTTCTCTCATTACACTTAATCCGCCTACTCCTGAATCAAAAAAACCTATCGCACTATTTTTAATATTCAAAATGTCCTCACTCCATTTTTTTTAAATTCTTCACATAAAATAAATTAAATGTGCCTTATATAATAAATATTTTATTACTTTATTTATTCAATGTCTAGCAATTCCAATTTGGTACGCACTTAACATATAATTAAAAATCCTTAACCTTATATTTATTCTTTTTCTATTAATATTTTTCATATTAAGGTATAATATTACATTTAATTTATGGTATAATAATTATTATTAATGTAGTGAGGTACATGATTATGCGATTAGTTCCCATTGAGTGTGTTAAAGAAAATTCATTATTAGGTCAAAATATATATACTTCTAGTGGTAGATGCTTGCTTAGAGCTGGACTAATATTGACTAATGCTAGACTAAAAAAAATTAGAGATTACAGAATATTTTCTTTATATATAGTTGATGACTATAGCTATTCTGAAATTGAAGAAGTAATAAAACCAGAATTACGTCAAAAAGCTATATCTGTAATTAAAGAAACCTTTTCTGATATAGAACGAATAGCTTCTGTACATACTTTTGAAAAACGCAACCTTGCTGATTATAGTAAACAAGAAAAGAGATATTTTAATTCAATTAATAGAATTGCAGAAGAATTATTAGATAATGTTTTAGCTAATAAAAATGTGCTATTTTCATTGGTTGATATAAAAAACATGGATAATTATACCTACTCTCATTCAGTTAACGTTGCTATAATATCTCTTATACTTGGTATTAGCCTGAATCTTTCTAAAAAGAACTTAATTTATCTTTGTATTGGAGCATTAATTCATGATATAGGTAAAACATTTATTCCAAAGGAAATCCTGCAAAAACCTGGAAAATTAACGCTTGAAGAATATGAAATAATAAAAAAACATCCAAAGTACGGATATGAATTTTTGAGAAAGTTCTCTAATTTAAGTGCTCATATTAAATTAATAGTTTCACAACATCATGAAAGATTTGATGGATTAGGTTATCCTAATAGTATTTTAGGCAAAAAAATTAGCCCTTTAGCCAGAATCGTAAGTATTGCTGATGTTTATGATGCATTAACTTCTGATAGACCTTATAAAAGAGCTATGTGTCCAAATGATGCCTTAGAATATTTAATGTCTAACGCAGGTACACTATTTGATTATGATATGATTAATACATTTTGTAAGATTATTATCCCTTTCCCTCAAGGTACAATTGTAAGCCTTAGTAATGGTGATATAGGCGTAGTTGAAGAGACTTTTCCAAACTATCCATTAAGACCTATAGTTAAAATCCTTAAGAGTAAACGCCCAAGTAAAATTGGTTCTAAAATTAACCTAATAGACAATCTTTCAATTGTTATTTCTAATATACAATACGAAATATAAACTAAATTCTAGTATTCTTATGCTCACTTAAGGTCATAGAATTAATACTCTTTATCCTTAACAGTAAATGCTTTAATACTAATTTATTCTTTCTTTTCTATATGTGAATGGATTTAAATTTGCTAATTCTTCAGCTTCTTCAAAACTTTTAGTTCTAAATACTAATGTCCACCCATTTTTATCATATTTTCCTGCACACATTATGTATTTCTCCTGTTTGCCCATATAATTTCCTTGCCTATCTATTATTAAGCTTCTAATATTATCAATGTTCTTACAATGCAATTTAACAAAAAAATCTCCCACTTCTTTCATAATACACATCTCCTTAGCAAACATACGTTCATTAGTTACATTATATAGAACATACGTTCACTTGTCAATATTTCATTTCATAGATAATTTCGTCAAACAAAGGTTATCCACAGGTTTTACTTCATTAATAAATTTCTAAAGAATACAAAAGGCTAGGATACTTTAATATCCTAGTCTTAATCCAAAGTCACTTATAATTAATTTTATAAGTTAATTAGCTTATTCTTATTTTGCTATATTAAATACTTCTAAATCATTTTTTTGATCAAACTTTTCAAGTTCTACATCAGCTATTGCTCTTAATGTATCTAGCGCAGTAATTACACCTAGATTTCTTTCAACAGCTGCTCTTCTTATTAGGAAACCATCTCTATTTGAATCATTTCCTTTAGTTGGAGTATTAACAACTAAATCAACTTCTCTATTCTTAACTATATCTAGTATGTTTGGTTCTTCTTCATCAATCTTTCTAATCTCTTCTACCTCTATTCCAGCTTCTTTAAGCAGTTCACAGGTTCCTGTTGTTGCAATAAACTTATATCCGACTGCTGCTAGATCCTTTGCTATAGGTAAAAATTCTGGTTTATCATGTTTATTAATTGTTGCTAGAATCTTTCCTTTTTCTTTTGATGGATACATATACGCTCCTACAAAACCTTTATATAGAGCTTCTTTTATATTTCTTCCTACACCTAGAACTTCTCCTGTTGATCTCATTTCAGGTCCTAAGCTTACTTCAACATTAGGTAACTTTTGAGTTGAGAATACGGGAACTTTAACTGAAACTAGTTCTGGCTCCTTATATACATCTACACCATATCCTAGATCCTTTAATTTAGCTCCAAGCATTACCTGTGTAGCTAAGTCTACTATTGGAACTCCGCTTACCTTACTTATATAAGGCACTGTTCTAGATGCTCTTGGATTAACCTCAATTACATATAATTTACCTTCAAATTCTATGAATTGAATATTTATCATTCCTTTAATTCCGATTCCTAAAGCTAATTTTTTAGTATATTCTAATACATCAGCTTTTATATTATCAGAGATGTTTTGGCTTGGATACATAGTAACGCTATCTCCAGAGTGAACACCTGCCCTCTCCAAATGTTCCATAATACCTGGTATTAATATCTCTTCACCATCTGATATTGCATCTACTTCTATTTCTCTTCCCATTAAATACTTATCTATAAGGATTGGATTCTTACTATCTTTAGCAAATGCATTTTCTAAATAGTATGTTAATTCATCTTCATCATGAGTTATTTCCATTCCCTGACCACCTATTACATATGAAGGTCTAACTAGTACTGGAAATCCTAATCTACTAGCTTCTTCTAAGCCTTCTTTAAGTGACCATATTCCTTTACCTTTTGGTCTTGCTATTCCTAATCTTTCTAATAGCTCATCGAATTTCTCTCTGTCTTCTGCCATATCAATTTGATCAGCTGTAGTTCCAAGAGTTACTATATTTTGTTCTTTTAAGAAATTAGCAAGCTTTATAGCTGTTTGACCACCAAATTGAAGTATTACTCCATCTGGTTTTTCTTTCTCTATTATGTTTAAAACATCTTCTTCTGTTAATGGTTCAAAGTATAATTTATCCGATACGTCGAAGTCTGTACTTACTGTTTCTGGATTATTATTAACTATTATAGTCTCAATTCCAAGCTTCTTTAACGCTTTTACACAATGTACTGAAGCATAATCAAATTCAATCCCTTGACCAATTCTTATTGGACCTGAACCTATAACTATTACTTTCTTATTATTTGATACTTCAACTTCATCATATTGCTCATAAGTTGAATAATAATATGGAGATAATGCCTCAAATTCTCCACCACAAGTATCAACCATTTTATATGAAGGTTTTATATTCCAAATATCTCTTAACCTATATACGTCATCAGGACTAACCTTTAACATATCAGCTATAGCTTTATCTGAAAATCCTTTTTTCTTTAAATGGTATAACCATTCTTTGTCTAAATCCTCTATTTTACTCAATTTTAATCTTTGCTCTTCTTCAACAATCCATTTAATTTTTTCTAAGAAGAACATATCTATTCCAGTTATTCTATTTATTTTTTCTATTCTATAGTCTCTTCTTAGCATTTCTGCTAAAGCAAAGATTCTTTCGTCATCTGGAGCCATTACTCTTCTCTTAAGCTCTGACATACTTAATTCTTTGAATTTCTTATGGTCTAAAGAGAATTTTCCTATTTCTAAGCTTCTAATTCCCTTTAAAAATGCCTGTTCAAAGTTAGCTCCAATCGCCATTATCTCTCCAGTTGCCATCATTTTTGTTCCAAGTTCTCTATCGGCACCAAAGAACTTATCAAAAGGCCACTTTGGTATTTTAACAACAACATAGTCAAGTGTTGGTTCAAAACATGCATAAGTTTTTTGAGTTACAGCATTTTTTATTTCATCTAACCCATATCCAAGAGCTATTTTAGCAGCAAGCTTTGCAATAGGATAACCAGTTGCTTTTGACGCTAGAGCTGAACTTCTTGAAACTCTAGGATTTATTTCTATAACTGAATATTCAAAGCTATTTGGATTTAATGAAAACTGTACATTACATCCACCTTCAATTCCAACAGCATTTATTATATTTATTGATGCAGTTCTAAGCATTTGATATTCTTTATCCGAAAGAGTCTGTGATGGAGCTACTACTATACTGTCTCCTGTATGTATACCAACTGGATCTATATTTTCCATGTTACATACAGTGATGCAGTTTCCATAGGAATCCCTCATTACCTCGTATTCTACTTCTTTCCAGCCCTTAACACTTTTTTCAAGTAAAACCTGACCAATTGTACTTAGCTGAAGTCCTGATTCTAGAATAACTTTAAGCTCTTCTTCATCATCAGCGATACCACCACCAGATCCTCCTAAAGTATAAGCTGGCCTTACTATAACTGGATAGCCTATTTTACCTGCAAATTCTAATCCTGCTTCTAACTCAGTTACAATCTCACTCTTTATTACTGGCTCTCCAATTCTATTCATCATATCTCTGAATAGTTCTCTATCTTCGCCTTCTTTTATAGATGCAATAGATGTTCCGATTACTTTTACATCATATTTTTCTAATATACCAGCATCATGTAACTCTACTGCAAGATTAAGCCCTGTTTGGCCACCCATACCTGCAAGTAAACTGTCTGGCCTTTCTTTAGCTATAACTTTTTCAACAAATTCTAAAGTTAATGGTTCTAAATAAACCTTATCTGCTACTTCTTTATCTGTCATAATTGTTGCAGGGTTTGAATTTATGAGTACAACTTCTATACCTTCTGATTTTAATGCTTCACATGCTTGAGTTCCTGAGTAATCAAACTCTGCTGCCTGCCCTATGACTATAGGACCTGATCCTATAACTAAAACTTTTTTTATATTCTTATTTAATGGCATTTTACTTACCCCTCCTATAGTGCATATTCTAAGAATTTATCAAATATGTATTCGCTGTCCTTTGGCCCTGCAGATGCTTCTGGGTGAAATTGAACCGAATATATTGGTAAAGTCTTATGCTTCATTCCTTCTACTGTTCCATCATTTATGTTTACATGAGTAATTTCCATATCATCTGGTAATTTTTCCACTACATATCCATGGTTTTGAGATGTTATATGCACAATATTAGCTTCTAAATCCTTAACTGGATGGTTACATCCTCTATGTCCGAATTTCAATTTAGTAGTTTTACCACCCAAAGCTAAACCTAATAGTTGATGTCCTAAGCAAATACCTACAATTGGCTTTTTACCAACTAATTTCTTTATATTTTCTATAGCAAAATCTAAATCTTCTGGATCTCCAGGTCCATTAGATAAAAAAACTAAATCTGGGTTTATATTTAATACCTGTTCTGCTGTAGCTGTAGCTGGAAATACAGTTAACTTACAGCCTCTCTTTTTAAAGTTCCTTATTATATTAGTTTTTATTCCAAAATCCATAATAGCAACATGCTTTCCTGTTCCCTCAACTACATAAGATTTACTTGTTGTAACATTTTTTACAGCTTCTTTAGTCGAGAAACCTTCTATTTTTTCTTTAACATACTCGTCATCAACATCTTCAAGTGTTATGATTCCCCTCATTGTACCGCTATTTCTTAAAACCTTAGTAAGTGCTCTTGTATCTATACCTTCTAGTCCAATAACTTTTCCTTGTTTTAAGAAATCTTCTAATTCTAATTCACATCTAAAATTACTAGGTAAATCACATTTTTCTCTTACTATAAAACCCCTTACCTTTACTGAATCTGATTCCATATCTTCAAGATTAATTCCATAGTTACCTATTAAAGGATAAGTCATAGTCACTATTTGTCCGTAATAAGATGGATCAGTAAGAACTTCTTGATATCCTGTCATACCAGTTGTAAATACTACTTCGCCAACACTTTCTTTTAGGTACCCAAAAGCTTTACCTTCAAAAACCATACCATTTTCTAATATAAGCTTTGCCTTCATGCTCAAGCCTCCTACAAATATATTTTTGCTAAAACTACACCTTACATAAAACAAAAAGGATAATAAAGCTACAGAAAAACTGTATCTTCACTATCCTGTGATATACCTTGCAAATATTTGAATTCAAAAAATAAGCTATGAATTTTACTTTATGCTTTCAAATACCATAGTTATGCTCCCTTTTTGGCCTCACAGGACCAAGTTAAAGTGTATCTTAACTTTTCTCTTTCTAACTATTCTAGTTGATAGGCGATGCTATGTCAAGATAAATTAAGGATAGTTTAATATTTAATATAATTCTTCTAATTCTTTTATTTCTCAATAGAATTAAGTTTTGAATATTATCTTTAAATATTCATTTCATATATTAATATTATCACATAAACTCAATTAGATAAAGTATAAAAATACATGTATTTTGAATTTTTATTCATAACTTGTATTGTTTTAATTATATGTGAGTTCTCAAATAATAAGTTTTAATCATCTTTTTATTATATTCAATAATATTTATATTAATACATTTACTTCAAATATATGCACTGACTGATTACTAGCTAAACAATTCATCACATAAAACTTATCCTTATATTACCTATTATTTTTTAATATTATCCATCTTCCTAATGCTCTTGGTATTAATTTATTTCCCAAAATCAATAATTTATTTTTATATCCTGGAATTATTATTGCCTTGCCCCTAAGAAATCTTAAATACGCTTCTTTAGCGACTACACTCGCATCCATCAAATATTTCTTTGATTCCTCTGACTTTTTAATCCCCGATTTTTCTTGAAATGCTGTCTTTACAGGTCCTGGACAAAGACAACTCACTCTTACGCCCCAATTTTTAACTTCATCATGAAGTGCTTCCGTTAACGATAAAACATATGCTTTACTAGAATAATATATGGCCATCTTAGGTCCACCAATAAAAGCGGCTGTAGATGCTACATTTAATATTCCCCCTTCTCTTCTACTAACCATATCTTTTATAAAATATCTTGTAAGCACAGTTAATGCAGTAATATTCACATTTATTAATTTTTCTTCAAAACCATTTTCCGACTCATGAAAAAATCCAAAGCTTCCAATACCAGCATTATTAATTAAATTATCCACAATGAAATTTTTTTCTTCCACAAATTCTATTATTTTTTCACAAGCTTTATCCACAGACAAATCACATTCTATTATTTCTACTCTTATTCCATATTCTTTTTCTAAGCTATTCTTAATATTTTCTAATTTATATTTATTTCTGGCAGCTATAATTAAGTTATTTTTATCTGCCGCAAAAAGCTTTGCTAATTCAAAACCTATTCCTTCACTCCCACCAGTTATTAGTGTATATCTACTTAAATTATTCATATTTTACCTTCTTCTCAATACTTTTTATTTAGCTGATACAATTATATATAAAAACACTTAATACAGATATATGATTCATCCAAAAATCACTTTTATTGCCTTCAATTTTTTCATTAAAATGAGCATAAAAAATAGAATTAATAATTCTTAAATTAAAGTAACTACTAATCCTATGTTTATATATCCAATTTTATATGTTATAGCATGTCCATTATTTAAAATTCTTTAATTATTAGTTCAGCAGTTCTAACATTAGTAACAACTGCAACATTATGTACGTTACATACTCTAAGTAAAGCATTTACATCTGGTTCATGAGGTTGGGCAGTTAATGGATCTGTAAAGAATATTACTAAGTCAATTTTTCCCTCAGCAATCCGTCCACCTAATTGTTGATCTCCACCATATGGTCCAGATAAATATCTTTTTATATCAAGCCCAGTTGCTTCTGATATTTTCTTTCCTGTTGTACCTGTGGCAACTAACTCATACTTAGCAAGTATATCTTTATACTTTTTTGAGAACTCAATAATTTCTTCCTTCTTTTTATCATGCGCTATTAAAGCAATTTTCATCGATTGTCATCCCCTTTTAATATTTTTGATACGTTTTCATATTGAAATTATACTATAATTTTATATAATAAGAAAGGTTGTTTACGTTAAACTTCATATTTTGTATCTCTTTCTAATCTTCCACTATTAACATTATATATAAAAATATAAGAGCATTACTTAACGATACCCTTATATTTAAATTTAATCACTTATCTTATTTGTCCATTTCCATAAATGATATATTTTATTGTTGTTAATTCTTTAAGTCCCATCGGACCTCTAGCATGTAACTTTTGAGTACTTATGCCAATCTCAGCACCAAAACCAAATTCTCCTCCATCTGTGAACCTTGTTGAAGCATTTACATATACTGCTGCTGCATCAACTCTTTGTAGAAACTTTTGAGAATTTTTATAACTCTCTGTTATAATAGCCTCTGAATGTCCTGTTCCATATTTATTGATATGCTCAATCGCTTCATTGACATCTTTAACTATTTTTACAGCCATTATATAATCTGAATATTCTTTTCTCCAATCTTCTTCATCAGCCTTTTTAATATCGCTAATTATAGCTTGTGCTGCTTCATCGCCTCTAACTGCGACTCCATTTTCCCTTAGTGCTTTAACAGCTATAGGTAAAAATTCTTTTGCTATTTTCTCATTTACCAATAACTTTTCTGCAGCATTACAAACTGAAGGCCTAGATGCTTTTGCATTAACTGTTATATTTTTTGCCATTTCAAAATCACAATTCTCGTCTACATATATATGACAATTACCAGTCCCTGTTTCAATAACTGGAACTGTAGCATTTTTTAGAACTGCTTGAATTAAACCAGCTCCCCCCCTTGGAATAAGAACGTCTATAAATTCATTTAACTTCATCATTTCATTTACAATTTCTCTACTAGTATCTTCAACAAGTTGAATACAACCTTCAGGTAAGCCAGCTCTTTCAATTCCTTTAGTTAACGCAGCCACTACAGCTTTGTTAGAATTAATTGCTTCACTGCCACCTCTTAATATAACTGCATTTCCAGTTTTTAGACAAAGTCCTGCAGCATCACAAGTTACATTAGGTCTAGCTTCGTAAATTATTCCAATAACCCCAAGAGGAACCCTTTTTTGACCTATTTGCAGTCCATTTGGTCTTTGCCACATTGAAATAACTTCTCCCACCGGATCTTGAAGCTTAACAACATCTTTTAGTCCATCTGCCATGCCTTCAATTCTTTCATCACTTAATGCCAATCTATCAAGCATAGCTTTTGACATTCCCTTAGCTTCTGCAGTATTTAAGTCTATCTTATTAGCTTTAATTATTTCTTCTTTTGCTTTAAGCAATTCCTCTGCCATGAAGATTAATGCATCATCTTTTTCTTTTGTTGATGCAACGCCTAATTCATAGGATGCATTTTTTGCTTTTTGCCCCATAATTACTAATTTGCTCATTTTTCGGCCTCCTATTTTTTTATTTGAGATATAAATAATGTTCCTATTTCTTCACCATTTAAAATATCTAATATTATACCTGGTTCACTACCATTTGCTAAAACCATATCTACTCCTGATTGTGTAGCTGTCTTAGCTGCTGTTAACTTTGTAATCATTCCGCCAGTACCTAAGTTTGAACCAGCTCCTCCAGCACATTCCTCTAACTCTGGAGTTATTTCATGAATCTCACTTAATAACTTTGCATTGTCATTATTTCTTGGATCTGAATCGTAAAATCCATCTATGTCTGATAATATTATTAATAAATCAGCATTAACTAAACATGATACTATTGCTGACAAATTATCATTATCACCAAACCTCACTATATTTTCTATTTCATCTATAGAGACTGTATCATTTTCATTTACTATTGGAATTATATTTTTCTCCAATAATGTTTCAAATGTGTTACATACATTTTCCCTAATATGATCATCTTCTACTACATCTCTTGTAAGAAGAACTTGACCTACTATGTGACTATATTCACCAAAAAATTTACTATATATATGCATAAGCTCGCATTGTCCTACTGCTGCTACTGCTTGTTTCTCTCTTATGCTTCCGGGCTTTTCTTTTAATTTTAACTTATTTACACCAACACCAATAGCTCCTGATGTCACAAGAGTAACTTGTTTTCCTGAATTAACTATATCAGAAAGAATTCTTGTTAATTTTTCAATTCTACATAAATTAATATTTCCGTTCTCATAAGTTAATGTTGATGTTCCTACCTTTACTACTATTCTATTTGCATCTTTTAATTTTTGACGAAAGCCCATTTCTACATCTCCCTAAAAGCATATTTATTTCTTATTTTTTATCTTACTATACCTACTATATCTTATCAAGTGAGTTTACTGCTTATTTTCTCATGATTATATAAAAAGAACTAAAAGATACAATTATTGATCTTTTAGTCCTTCATATATTTTTTATTCTATAAATTAAATAAAATATTAAATTTCATCTTTATTTCTAAAGAATATATGCAAATACACAAATAAAATGGCAAAATGTTCCTAACATGATAAACACATGAAATATCTCATGTCTTCCAAATAACCATATTCTTATTTTATCAGATTTTAATGCATATATTACTCCACCTATTGTATACATTAAGCCTCCAGCTACTAACCATATTAAACCTGCTATAGGTAGTACCTGAGCCATTGGGTATATAACAATAATTGCAAACCATCCAATGCCTATATACATTGTGCTGCTTAGCCACCTTGGACAAGTTACCCAGCATAATTTAAATGCTATACCTACCACTGCACATATTGTTACTGCCATAAATAAATTAAATCCTATTTTACCACTCAATGCAACCAGACAAAATGGAGCATATGAGCCTGTGATTAAAATAAATATCATTGAATGATCTAGTCTCTTTAGCATTTTTATTACCTTATCATTAGCTATAACTGAATGGTACATAGCTGATGCACTATATAATAAAATCATGCTTACACCAAAAAACAATACTGATCCTAAGGTAACAGGAGATCCTTCTGTCTCATACACCTTAATCAACATAGCAATTAGAGCAAAAAGTGATAATACTGCGCCAATAAAATGAGTTAATCCATTAATAGGTTCTCTTAAATATTTCTCCATTTCAACCTCCTATTTATTCCCTACGTAGTTTTAATAACTACGTCATAATATATAAGTAATTATTTCATAACTATATCAATATTGCAAAAGTTATTTTTCTTTAATTTTTACTTCTTACTAGTATTTTACCCATAAATGCTTGAATTATCTACCTTATTCCATTAATATTGAAATTATAAATAGAAAACATAGTTTTTACTACTATGTAAGGAGTGAAATCTCATGAATGACTTTAATATTGAAAACTATATAAATTCTCAGAAATCATCAAGGAATATTAGTTTAGACGGCTTTCCAGAAATTGATTTGTATATGGATCAAGTAATGCAGCTATTTGAAAGTAAGTTAAACTATACTAAAAGAAACGATGATGATAAAGTTCTTACTAAAACTATGATTAATAATTATGCTAAAGGTAATTTATTAATGAAAATTAAAAATAAAAAATATACTAAAAATCATCTAATTTTAATGAGCTTAATTTATAATCTAAAAGGTGCGCTATCGTTAACGGATATAAAAACAATTTTAACACCTATAGTTGATTCATTCGAAAAAGATCAAGATTATCCATTATATGATCTATATCAATCTTTTCTTGATATATATGACTTAAATTTAAAGGATTTAGATTCTTCTTCTAATGAAATATATGACAATATAAAGCAAATAATAAATAATAAGAACAATATTTTAGGAGACTATGAAGAAAAATTCTTGCTTATTTGTGCATATGTGAGCATGAGTAATCTTTATAGGCGTATGAGTGAAAAAATAATAGATGAATGTTTCAATTCATCCAATGACTCTAAATAATAAAATTCTCATTATTAATACAAAATTTTAAATTTATAGTAATACTTATAAATGTAAAATCTATTAATTGTATGATATAATAAGCAACATGGAGAAAACCAACTTATACAATGCATAATTAAGGTGAAAATACTTATGATAATAAAAGCATATTTTTATAAATTTTATCCTTAATTATGCATTGTATTGTAATCATTACAAACTAATAAGAAATGAGGTAGAAAAAGATTGATAAACGTATCAAATGTTAGTCTGAGATTTGGTGGACGTAAACTTTTTGAGGATGTCAACCTTAAATTTACTCCTGGAAATTGTTATGGAGTTATTGGTGCTAATGGAGCTGGAAAGAGTACATTTTTAAAAATACTTTCAGGTGAAGTTGAACCTAATACTGGTGAAGTTATAATTGATTCAAATACAAGAATGTCAGTTTTAAAACAAGATCATTATAAATATGATGATTTTCAAGTCTTAGAAACTGTAATAATGGGGAATGAACGATTATATCAAATAATGAAAGAAAAAGATGCTATATATGCTAAACCTGATTTTTCTGATGAAGATGGGATTAAAGCTTCTGAATTAGAAGGAGAATTTGCCGAACTTAACGGTTGGGAAGCAGAATCTGAAGCCTCTTCACTTTTACAAGGACTTGGAATAGGAACTGAACTTCATTTTAAGAATGTATCAGAATTAACTGGTGGAGAAAAAATTAAGGTTCTTTTAGCTCAAGCCTTATTTGGTAATCCTGGAATATTAATTCTAGACGAACCTACAAACGGTCTAGATTTAAAAGCCGTAAACTGGTTAGAAGATTTTTTAGGTAATTTTGATGGAACTGTTATAGTTGTATCCCATGATAGACACTTTTTAAATTCAGTTTGTACTCAAATGGCTGATGTTGACTTTGGAAAAATTAAGGTTTATGTTGGTAACTATGATTTCTGGTATGAATCAAGCCAATTAGCCCTTCAAATGTCTAAAGATCAAAATAAAAAGAAAGAAGAGAAGATTAAAGAATTGCAGGACTTTATCGCAAGATTTAGTGCTAATGCCTCTAAATCTAAGCAAGCTACTTCTCGTAAAAAATTATTAGATAAAATTACTTTAGACGATATACAACCATCAAGCAGAAAATATCCTTTTGTAGGATTTAAACCAGAAAGAGAAGTTGGTAATGATATCTTAATGGTTAAAGATTTATCTAAGACTATTGATGGAGTTAAAGTTTTAGACAATGTAAGTTTTATGGCTAATAAAGGAGATAAACTTGCTCTTATTGGTAATGAAATAGCTGTAACTACACTATTTAAAATTTTATCAGGAGAAATGGAACCAGATAGCGGAGAATTTAAATGGGGAATAACTATAACTACAGCTTACTTCCCTGCTGATAATTCAAAGTACTTTGATGATTGTCACCTTTCCTTAGTAGATTGGCTAAGACAATATTCTGAAGAAAAATCTGAAAGTTATATTAGAGGTTTCTTAGGAAGAATGTTATTCTCAGGAGAAGAAGCATTAAAAGAAGCTAATGTACTATCTGGAGGAGAAAAGGTTAGATGCATGTTATCTAAAATGATGCTTTCAAATGCAAATGTATTAATGTTAGATCAACCTACTAACCATCTTGATCTTGAATCAATTACAGCTGTAAATAACGGCTTAAAAGATTTTAATAGTAATATAATATTTGCTTCTCATGACCACCAATTTGTTCAAACTATAGCTAATAGAATTATAGATATTAAAGATGATGGATCTATAGTTGATAGAACTATGACTTTTGATGAATATTTAGAATTTACTAACTCTAATAAATAGTAAAAAATAAGGAGCTGTTGCAAAATAGCTTCTTATTTTTTATATTATGAGCTTAGTTAGTGCTTAATATATTAAATTTGATTGCTAAACACTTATTCCTAATCCATTTAGCGTAAATTTTATTGTACTATCTATAATAGTTTCTAAATCTATTTTCTCATTATGTATTGATTCATATATCGCAGATGAACATAATGATCCAAAAAACTGAAATGCTAACAGTTCAGTATCACCTTTTTTCATTAATCCTATTTCCATAGCACTCTTTACATTTACTTCAATCTCATCTATATATTTTTTTATTTTACTACGTAATTGATTTTGTCTGTCTTCTGTTCCCCACAACTGACTCATCACTACCTTAAAAAAACTAGTATAACCATATAAAAATGTTAATTGTATTCTACATATACTTATTAATCTTTCTACTGGGCCAACATTCATTTCTTGAACTTTGGCAACTTGATCCTGCAATATTTGAAGTCCTTCCTCAACAATAAAATTAAATATTTCTTCTTTACTTTTAAAATGATAGTATAAAGTTCCCTTTACCAAACCCGCATTAGCTGCTATATCATCCATTGTAGCTCCTCTATAACCAGACTCAGAGAATATTTTTATTGCAGATTCAAATATTAATTTTTTTGTTTTGTTCATAATACTTTTTCCTCATTTCCTGTTTGTGAATTTACATAAAAATTCTAATAATATTATATCATTTAGTTTCCTGTAACACCATTATTATACATTTTGCCACTTTTCACCTGTTAATGCTTATATTTAGCTCAATTTTATTTTTGAATTTTTTATGATATATGATAAAATTAATAGTAATCTAAAAAATAAATTATGTCTGTTACATATAATTTATTAAAAGTATATCTTAACTAATTTAAATTTACATAGATCATTTTATATAAAAACTTAGTTAAAATATAAATCAAAATAAGAAATGGAGGATGCTTGTCACAACTGTAACATTATAAACCTTGCTGGAATTCCATCTATGTTTATAAAGTTCTGACAATTGTATTTATGATTCAAGTATATAATAGAACCACAAAATCTTATGAAGAGGAACTTGTTGCTGGAAAGAAATATATTGAATGGACATATGAATCTCCCATTGGCAAAAATATAACTGAACTTATCGCTAAGAAAAAATTTTTTTCTAAGATATATGGAATGTTTTGTGATACGAAATTTAGTTCAAATAAAATCCCATCATTTATTGAAAATTTTAATATTGATATGACTATGTCGAAAAAAAAAGTCGATGAATTTGCTTCCTTTAATGATTTTTTTACTAGAGAATTAACTTCTGATGCTAGACCAATAAATAAAGATGAAAATATTTTAGTCTCTCCTGGTGATGGAAGGATTACTGCTTATGAAAATATTGATTTAGATAATATAGTTCAAATTAAAGGCTTAACTTATAGTTTAAGAGAATTAATAGATAGTGATACTATTGCAAGCAAATATAGCAATGGTATATGTGTTATCTTAAGGTTATGTCCTACTGATTATCATAGATTTCATTTTGTAGATTCAGGTATTCCTTATGAAACTCATTACATTAAAGGTCATTATTATTCTGTAAATCCAATAGCGTTAAAAGCTATTCCAAAACTTTTTTGTGAAAACAAAAGGGAATGGTCACTATTTAAATCGGATAATTTTAAAGATATATTACACATAGAAGTTGGTGCTACCTGTGTTGGCTCAATAATTCAAACCTATTCACCTCGTAATGAAGTAAATAAAGGTGATGAAAAAGGGTACTTTAAATTTGGAGGTTCAACAACTATATTATTTTTTGAAAAAGATTCAGTCAAAATAGATAATGATATTATAGAACAATCAAAATGTGGTTTTGAGTGTAAAATTCTCCTTGGCGAACAAATTGGATCTAAAAATAATAAATAGAATTAAACTGCCTTAAATATATATTTAAGGCAGTTTAATTTTTTGTTAAAAAATATAATTATATCTATTCAAAATTTGTTCTTTATTGTATAATTCAATACATAATTGAAATATTTTCTTTTAATTAGATATCTTACTAAACTATCATACTTAATTATTTAGGTCTATAAGCAAATGATAATGTATACATTATCATATTATTTTTCAATATATACATTGCAATAATATTGCTATATTTTAAGGTATTCTGTAAACATTTTACCTGCAATTGTATTTTATTGATTGTCAATTGTAACATATGTAATTTTATAGAAGAAAAATATTTTCATACAGTAAAAATTATAAAAAATTTGTCAGGGGGAATACAATATGATTAAAAGAATTACAAAATTTACAGGCTTAATGGCTTGTGCTGCTTCAATTATATCTCTTGTTCCAGTATATGCTGCTGATGTTCAAAAGGTAGACGCTCAGAATGGTACTACTTATAGTGCTAAAGCAAAAGGAAACGGTATTTTTATTGATGGAGAGGTAAATGGGGCTGATGAAGCTTGCTATTGGATATCTGATGATGGAAAATATAATAAGTTAGATGATGTTGATACCGGTTCTACTATGACAGACGAATTAATGAATAAATACCTAGAAATAGATACTGGAGCTAAAGATCTTACTTATGTAGACATAACAAATGGTTATAAAGAAGCTGATTATGATGTAAGAGACGATTTAGAATCTACTGTTGCAACTACATTAAAAGGTAAACTTAGACATGATAATAATGACAGATTTGCCGATAACTTTGATAAAGATCTTACTACTTTTAAAGGTTATTACAATAGAGAAACAACTACTGATGGTAAAAAGGTAGGGTTTGTAAGTGGTAGTGATGGTTTATCTGTTTTCCAAATACCTCTAAAGGATGATCTTGATTCTGGTATAAATAATAAAGTTACTAGTTATAGTGGTATACTTGATAGTAACAAGTCTTATGATTTTTTTAACACAGATGCTGTCTATGCAGATGCAACTGGAAATTATGTTGATGCTGATTATAACTTAGGATCAGTAAAGGTATATGATGGCACAACAACTGGTGCTTCAGTTACTCTAAATAATACTAAAGATACTTATGACTTAAAAGATTATACATTAAAAGCTGTTCTTCAAGAAGGAAAAGGTTATATTGCTGAAGTTGGTGATACTGTTTATAGATGGGCAAACCTTACAATATACAAAAGTACTGATGATGGGAAAACATATTCAGCTGTAAAAGCTTCAGATAACCTTACATTCGGAGGAGATGCTAAAGATAAGGTTGGTTATCGTGTTGATGGAACTGTTCCAGTACTTCAAGCATTCTCAAAAACTGCTGCTTCAGATACTGTAGATGGTATAAAATATTCTAAGGATTCAACAATTTATTTTGTTGCTGATAAAAAAGGTGTGGATAAGACTAAATCTTTATTAGCATTAAATGGTGGTAAAATGAAAGCTAGTGCTAAAGCTCTTTGTAGTTTCTTAGGAGCAAATGGTACAGTGAAGGCTGAAACCGTTACACCGTCACATAAAAATAGCTTCAATTATTTAGATATTGGTGATCAAGATAGTTCTGACTACGACTCAACTAGTATTGCTGATGCTGGTGGAATCCCATACTTTACAAATAGCGGATATATTATGACATGGGATGGAGATCATAGCTTTGTAAAGTTTGCTAAGGTAGATGCTGGATTAGACAATATCTCTACTGGTAGTAGCACAAAGGTAGCTCTTTGGAATTCTGATAAAGATATTTATTCAATTATAAACGTTCCAAAAGCTGCAACTGGTACAACCGCTACTACAGGTACAGCAACAACTGCAACTACAGGTGCTGCTGCTACAGTAAGCACAGCTCCTACAAATGGTTGGACAAAAAATAGTGATAATACTTGGAGTTATTTAGAAAATGGAACTAAGAAAACTGGATGGTTAAAAGATGGAGGTAATTGGTATTACTTAAAATCTGATGGTATAATGACTACAGGATGGATAAACAACAATGGAACTTGGTATTATTTAGATCCATCAGGTGCTATGAAAACTGGCTGGATTAATGATAATGGCGCTTGGTACTATTGTACTGCATCAGGTAACATGTTATCTAGTACAGTAATTGATGGTTATACATTAGGTGCTGATGGAGCTTGGATTCAATAATTAAGCATCCTAATTAAATTATATATGTTCCCTGAATTATTCAAAAAACTGCACACTTAATAAATCATTCAGTAAAATAAAAAATATTAATAGGCATCTCAAAATTATTTTGAGGTGCCTATTTAAATGCTATTTTTCTAAAAAATTCAAAAAAATACTTAACCCTTATTTATACGATTAAGTATTTACTGTATAATGGCAGAGCGTGAAGGAATCGAACCCTCAATGTACCGTCCGTAGCGGTATGTTATATCCGTTTAACTAACGCTCCATATGATTTTTAACAACATGTTTATATTATCACAAGCTACTGCAATAATCAAGTTTATAATATCATATAAAATTAATTTTGTAATATTTCTCTTTATTTAACTTGCGCATTACTATAATATAAGTTATCTAAAAATATTATTATCCATTTTTAGATAACTTATAAAATATTTTTATAAGTAATTATAAATAAATATCTGAAAATTCAACTTCAAGCACTTCTACCTTGCTTTGAGCATTTAAATATTTATTTTTTCTACCTTCACAATCTTCCAGCATTTCTATAGGTAATTTAATTATAAATTCAGAGCCTCGATTTTCTTCACTTTTAAGTTCTATGCTTCCATTATGAGCCTTTGTCAAATATCTAACTAGATCCAATCCTATTCCACTTCCAGAATTCTCGTTTCTTTTATTTCTTGATGATTGAATAAATCTATTAAAAATTGTATCTTGCTCATCCTTTGGTATACCCATTCCCTCATCTCTTATAGAAATAGTTAATTGATTTATACTTTTCCAGGCATTTATATATATACTACTTTTTCTCGGAGAAAATTTTATAGCATTAGAAATTAAATTCATAATTATTCTATCTATAGCTTCTGGGTCAATTGCCATAATACATTCTTCAACATTTGTATCAAAAACTAACGATATATCTTTCTGCTTGGCATATTTATCTATCGAAGATATATCCCATTCTATTAAATTAATTATATCTAAATTCTCTCTTTTGATATTATAATGTCTTTGTTCTAATTTTGTAGTATCTATAAGATTATTTATGAGTTTTAATATTTTATATGCATTTCTTTTTATAATATCAATATGTTCTAAACATTGAATTTCCCTTTTAGAATCCTTATAATCGTCTTTATAGCATTGCACAATACTTAAAATTATATTTAATGGCGATCTTAAATCATGAGAGATATTCAAAATAAAATCTTCTTGAGCTCTTTTACATTCTGACATCTTAGTGAGTTTATTAATTAATTCTTCTTTTGATAGCTTTTTTAATTCCTCCATATCAAATATATATTCATTATTTGTCTCACCGTCTCTAAAAACATTAACCTCAACCATCTTTAAATCCCCTTTTGTTTTTTACTTTTTTTACCATATGCCTTTAATATATAATATCATATTCTACGCCAGCGAACAACTCCATCTTAAATAAAATTTACTTATAATGCTTTATAATCTTCATTAAAAATGCAATAGAAGCATTATTTCATATTAAACAAAATAAGGTCTAATAATATTTTTAAATTACATATCAACTTAGTTACTATGACTTTTTGAATCAAGGTTATTTATAATTTCATCTTTTATATATTTTAATATTAGCAGCACATATGTTAACGTACCTGCTATAAACATAGCATCAAAGCTTATATCTGGATTAATGATTTCTAATGCTGTCTGTATTAGAAGCGGTAATGTTGCTGCATATAAAGTTACTGAATATAACGCTATATATTTAACTAGCATCTTCATAAATATGGTGAAAATAGAAGCAATAACTGCTACAATTAAACAATTTATCAGTAAATTAATAAGCATAATTTCAAAATTACTAACAATTGAATATATGACTGAATTTAATTTAATTTCAATGTTTTTAGGTTCCATAAATATGCTTCTTATTCCTGCTAAAATTAAAGTAAGCAATATTACATACGAAATTGATCTAAGTATTCCCTCTTTAGCATATTTAGAAAATACCTTTATATCATATATCGATGTTATAGCCTTTATAAAAAAATTAGTTTTATTATTCATGTTACCTCCAAATCAATATTCTTTAGTTTTATTAGTTATATTCAATATATTAACACATATTAAAATTAGTTCAAACGTCAAGGTTTATTATTTGCTTTTATTGTCAATATTATATGTAAAAGAGAATAATAGTTAATAAATACATATATTTAATATGTTTATTAAAAGTATTTATTAAATATCTTCATGCACGAGTTCTCTTAATAATTTAGTCACTTAACCAGGGGGCGTTTTTTTGAATATAAATAAAACCTATTATAATAAAACAAGAACTAAAAAAGTATCAAAAGCAGTATTATGCATTTTTATATTACTTAGCATTTTAGTATGCTGTTTCTATGAACATTATAACTATTCTAAATTATTAGATAGCTTTAAAACAAATTTTAATAATTATAAATTTTCTGAAGCAAATAATCTATTATTAACTAGACAAAATTTCAATCCGTTCAAATTATTTTTAGCTAATAAAGATGTTTCTAAGTATTTTAATAATAAAATTAATACCTTATCAAACGATATGGAGAATAAAAAAATATCACCCGAAGATGCTTTATTACAACTTAAGGAAATTGAACGCTATAACATTATAAGTGATGATGAATTACATAACATTTCAATTTCAATAAATTTAATTAAAGATTCAAATAAAAATTATACCGATGCATTAAATTATTTTAATAATGGACAATACGTCGAAGCAATATCTTGTTTAAAAAAGGTTTCTGCTTTAGATTTAGATTATCCAGAATCATTAATATACATAGATAAATCTAAAAGTGCATTAAAAGACTCGTTGTTTAATTCTTGTGACACCTTAGTTGATAATGATCATTACACTGAAGCCTTATCTAAAATTTCCGATAATAACAATATCTTAGGCGATGATGCTGATATAGAAGAAAAAATAACTGATATTAAGACTAAACAGCAAGAATACCTAGATAAAAATTCTGCAGTTGCTGAAGCTTCTTCTCGTGCATTAACAACTTCAATATCACCAAGCAATATTAATACATTAAATATTCAAAGTGATACCTCTTATCTTATTAATGTAAATCTAAAAAATCAAAAAACATATATTTATAAAGGAAAAGCTGATAATTGGAAATTAGTTAAAACTTATTCTTGTTCTACTGGCATAACTGGAGAGGATACACCTTCTGGATCTTTTTCAATTAAAGAAAAAGGTGATTGGTTCTTCTCTGAGAAATACAGCGAAGGTGGAAAATACTGGGCTCAAATTACAGGAGATATCTTATTTCATTCAGTTCCATTTGATAAAGATAAAACTACTGTTTTAGATTATACAATGAATAAACCATCATCTCATGGCTGCATTAGACTCTCACTTGATGATGCCAAATGGATTTATAATAATATTCCTAAAGGAAGTAAAGTAATAATAAAGTAAATATCTTAATAATTTAATATGCAAATGTAAAAAAGCAAGGTTACAAATATAACACTTGCTTTTAACTTAAGTTTTATAGTACTTCATATTCCTTTTCTAAAGAAAAGGAATATAGATACTTATATTTAACTGCTTTTCCTGTCATTTTAAATATGGCATTACTATAATACTCTAATTGTTTAATATATTTCTTCTTGAATTCTTCTTCTTGGCCTTCTTTTACATAATCAGTCTTATAATCCAAAAGAATAAGCTCTCCATTATATTCAAAAAAACAGTCAATTATTCCTTGCAATCTCACATTTTCATCTTTATATTTATCATCTAAAGTTTTATCTACCTCTAAACTGCTTATTTCAGTATAAAATGGTACTTCTCTATAGATTTTTTCTCCTCTTTTATTTATTTCAAGGATCTTGCTTCCTAAATTAGATTTGAAAAAATTCAATATTTTATAAGGATTTATTGCTTTTAACTCTTCCTTAAGTAAAAATTCTTCTTCAAATAATTTTTGTAGCTGTTCACTAATTTCTGCTACGGATGAAACTCTATTAAAATCTATTTTTTTCATTGCAAAGTGAACTGCAGTACCCCTCTCAGATGGAGTTAACCCCTTTTTTTCCTGAAGAAATTTAGGAGTCGTTACAATCTTTTCCCTGTAAGTTTCTTCAGTATCATAATTTTCTTCTTCATTTCTTCTTTTTAAGTCTGAAACTGAAATATTACTTTTAAGAGTAGTTAATGCTTTTAACTCATATTCATATGATAATCTTCTATTTATCTCTTCATTAACGGCTTGATTCTTCAAATTTATATATGCAATTGAGTCAAACTGTTCTTCTTCATTTTCATTATCAGAATCAGATTTAATCATTAGATCATCTTTATTCCAAAAATTTATTTCCCATTTTGATATATCATCACTTAATCCCTCAAAAGAGCTGCCTATTTTTTCATTAAATACATTTCCAGCATTATGATGACATAATGCCATGCAAATCCAATCTAAATATGACCTTCCTTTTAATACTTCAGAAGGTAAAATGCGTATTTTCTCTAAAGACGCTGAATTTATCCATCTTTCTACTGATTTTTCAATATTCGCAGTTGTGCCTGTCATGATTAATTTTTCCTTTGCTCTAGTACATGCCACATAAAGTATTCTCATTTCTTCTGATAATGTCTCAAGTTTCATTTTCTTTTTTATAGATTCTTTCGCTAATGTTCCTATACTAAATCTTTTTTCTAAATCTACAAATTCAGGTCCAAATCCTAAATCATCATGATATACTACATCCTTATTTAAATCCATTAAATTAAAATTTTTACCAATTCCACATAAAAATACTACTGGAAATTCCAATCCTTTACTTTTATGAATACTCATAATTCTAACTACATCTTCATTTTCTCCTAGTATTTTGGCACTTCCCATATCTCCAGAAGATTTTTTAAGCTTATTTATAAAATTTATAAAATTAAATAATCCCTTAAAACTTGTTTTTTCAAATTGTCTTGCTCTTTGAAATAATATTCTTAAATTTGCTTGTCTTAATACACCATTAGGCATAGCCCCAACATATCCATAATAAGCGGTGTCCATATACAAGTACCATATGAATTCATCAATTGGCATATAAATTGACTTTTTTCTCCACTTATCAATATTATCAATTAAATATTTACACTTATTTATTAACTCTTTTGAATACTGTCCTTCTCCAGATTCAAAATCTTCCTTGCTTATACACTTTATATTCTCATAAAAGTAACTTTCTTTATTTACTAGCCTTACTTCACTTATCTCCTCTGCTGAAAAACTTATAATTGGAGATCTCATTATTGCTATCATTGGAATATCCTGTATCGGATTATCAATTATTTTTAATAAAGAAATTATTGTTCTAATCTCAATAGATTCAAAATATCCTGATCCTGTATCTGCATATACTGGAATTCCTTCATTACCTAATTCATCTAGTAGTGTTTCAGACCAATTTTTTGTTGCTCTAAGAAGAATTACTATATCTTTATATTTTAATGGTATATATTCTCCAGTCTCCTTATCTAGAACATTAAATATTTTCTCTCCGCTTTGTGACATTAATTCTCTAATCTTTTTTGCCACAATCCTCCCCTCTAGCGCAACATTACTTATTTCCTCTTGATCATCTTCAATATCTTCTGAAGCTTCTCCTTCGTGATTCTTATCTACTATATTAACCTCTATTGATCCACCAGCAATTACATTATCTTGGGTTACTTCCTTATAACTTGCACCTAAATTTAGTGCTTCTTCATCTGTATATTCTAGCTCTCCAACAGTTTCAGACATTAGCTGCTTAAAAAGATAATTTACACCATCTATAACTTCTTTTCTGCTTCTAAAATTTTTATATAGCTGAATCTTTCTGTTATTACCTTGATCTATCTGATAAGTATTATATTTTTCAATAAACAATTCCGGTTTTGCCTGCCTAAATCTATATATACTTTGTTTTACATCACCTACCATAAACACATTAGGATTATCATACTCTTTTCTAGATACTAAATTTATTATTGTTTCCTGCACGTTGTTTGAATCTTGATACTCATCCACAAGTACCTCATCAAAATATTCTTTGAATTCTACAGCTACTTTAGATGGTATTATATTTTTATCTTCATCATAATCAATTAATACTTTTAAACATAAATGTTCCAAGTCATTAAAATCTAATATATTTCTTTCTCTTTTTCTTTTTCTAAATCTCTCATCAAACTCTAGAACAATTTCTGTTAACTTCTTAATATATGGATATGAGCCTTTAATATTAAGTAACATTTGCTCTGGAGTTACTGCAAATGTATTATTAATTAATTCAGATATTTTTTTCTTAATATCGTCTCTTATTTTTTTTACAAGGCTTTGAGAACTTTCATCTGAAACTTTATCTTTTTTAATAGTCTTCAATCTAGAAAAACTTATGCACAATAATGAATTATAAATTTCTTCAAGCCCATTATTAGTAGATTCGTAAGCTTTTTCTATATCTATTAGTTCATTTGTAAAGTTATCTAAATATGCTTCTAAACCATCGATTTTATTAATTATTTCAATGGCTTTTTCCATCATTTTAATATGACCTTCAATTTCAATTCTAATACTTTCAATAAGAACTTTTACCCATTTTGTCTGATTCAGTTCTTCTAATGTATTAATATTGAAAATTTCTGCATTTTCATTAAGCCATTTCTCAGGCCATGGACCTGACATGGTAAAATTATATAAATCTAAAATCAAATCCTTAAGGTTATTATCATTTTTATAGCTACTAAATGCCTCAACTAGATTAATGAACTCAATGTCCTCTTCATCATACTTATCTTCAAAAAGTTCTTCCATAACCTCATTTTTAATTAATACCCCTTCCGTTTGATCTCCAATTCTAAAAGATGGGTCTAAATCTATTCTATGATAATTATTTTTTATTACATCTAAACAAAATGAATGCATTGTAGTGATATTAGCTCTATTTAATAATGTTAGCTGTTTTTGAAGATTCTTAGAATTAGGTTTTCTTTCTAACTCTTTTGATATCGCATCAGCAATCCTCTCTCTCATTTCTGCTGCCGCTGCATTAGTAAATGTCACAACTAATAATTTATCTATATCAACTGGATTTTCATCATTTGTAATTATTCTAATAATTCTCTCTACCAATACAGCAGTTTTTCCAGAACCTGCTGCTGCCGCAACTAAAAGATTACAATTTCTTGTTTCAATTGCACTTAACTGTTCCTTCGTCCATTTTGTTTCTCCCATATATTAATCTCTCCTATCACTATCTAAAACAATTCAAATTATAATTTAGTATTTATAGACTATAAGCTATCTTTAATAAATCATTCTCACGAATCATTTTCTTCTCGTAAATCACTTATAGAATTTTTTATATTGTTCCAAATTTCATTTGAAGATTTTTTTGAAACTATTTTATACTTATTATCCTTTATTGTCGTATCAAACTGGCATATTGATGAAAAATCACAATATTCACAATATGTTCTATTGGAATTTTTAATTGGTTGTATTTTAATTTCTCCACTTAGCATCTCTTCACATAAATCTATCATTTTTTTATTAACGTACTCTCTAAGTAATATAAATTCTTCTTCTGTGACTACGTCACTATTGGATTTAAAGTCCCCATCATTCTTAAATGCAGCTGGTATAATCAATGAATATCCATCAATATCCTTATCCATTGCTCTAACAACCCTAGCATCCTTTAAAACTAATCCTCTCATCTTTAAAGTACTTAGAACCTCTTCTTGTACCTGCTCTGTTGTCATTTCTTTATTTCCCTTTATTATAGGATCATCTATTTTAAAATATAATATAGCACCAGGCTTTACTTGTTTTTCTAATATATATTTAGAATTTTTAATAAGAGCATCTAAATAAACCAATAACTGCATTTGCAATCCATTATAAAGCTCATTTAAATCAAATTTATTAGAACCAGTCTTATAATCTACAACTCTAATATAAGTTTCTCCCTCCAAATCTAATGTGTCTATTCTATCTATTCTTCCTTGAAGATATACCTTTTCCTTTGAGCTTAATTCCAATGTTATGGCTTCCCCTGATCTATGATCTCCAAAATTAAATTCTGTTTTAAATACTTCAAATTCACCTTTTCCTATTTGATTTGCAATAATTGAAACAGATTTAGAGATTACTCTTTTAAATCTTTGAGCTAGATACTTAAACTTTTTTGAACTATTTAATATAGAGTTACCTTCAGAAATTAATTTTTTATCAATGAGATTAGACACTATATCTTTGCACTTTTCATTGTTTAATTCAGACCACAGAATGCCTTCCTCTCTAATTTTATTTGTAAACGAATCTAACATTTCATGTACAAATGAACCTAAATCAGGTGGTGTAAATTCATATACTTTTCTATTTTTGGCCTTAAGTCCATATTGAACAAAATATGAAAATGGACATTCAGCATACTTTTCCAATCTTGAAACGCTAAATACCAGCTTTCCCATGTCATTTTGATAAAGCTTTTTAAGCTTACTTCTAGTAACCTTATCGCCTACATTAGAATATTCAAGACCTTTAAAGATACTTTTAACCTTTTCCTTAAATTCTTCCTTCTCACTAAACCAACTATATACGTCTGGCCAATATTCTTCTACATCTTCTTTATCAAAATCTTTTCTCATCGCAATTATAAGTTCATTAAATGTTGGAATTTGAGTATTAATTTTATTAAACTTGTCTTTTTCACTACCTAAATCATAAATGGCACTTTCTTCTACTAATCCAGGTAATATTTTTTTGATTCTAGGTATCACTATAGATGGTCTTAATGATTTGCCTTCAAAATCAGACATAGGATATGATAACAGCAAGTATTCACTACTTATTGTTAATGCTATATATAGTAAATATTGCTCTTCAAATACCTTGCTTCTGGTTGTTGATGATAAACTTATACCTACTTCGCTTAATATTCCCCTATCTCTATCTGATAATATTCCTTCCTCTTTTTTAGATGCCGGCAGTACACCATCATTTATTCCTACTATATAAAGAACCTTCACGTCTCTACCTTTAATTCTTGCTATGTCTCCAATATTTACCTGATCTAACGCAACAGGTATAACACCAATTTCCTCATTTGAAAGTCCTGAGTTTAATATTTTAAAGAACTCAAAGCTGTCTAATTTTTCATCTCCAATTACATCCACTGCCTGATCTAAAATTTCTATAACTATACCTTCAACTTGGCTATATTCCTTGACCTTATCTTCTAATCCAATTTCCTCAAAGGTTTCTATCCATTCATTTATTCTCTCAAAAGCTTTTAAGTCAACTAAAAACTCATAAATCGCCGTACATATATCTCTAACATTATGCTTTCCATCTATTTTATTATGAAAAGTTATTAACGGAATTCTTATTTCCTCCATAATTTCAGATATTAATATTTTCTCATCTGTTAGTTCTTCATTATTATTAAACCATTTTTCATTAATTATCTCTTCTACAGTCCACTTATATCCTTTCACTCCATGCTCAAGCACAAAGTTTTCTAAAATATCTATATATGAATTATCTATACCAGTTAATCCACTTTTTAAGTATTTGAATACACTTTCATAAGACCAATTTTTAAATAAAATTTCAAAAGCTGAACTTATAAGTACTATTAATGGGTTACTTAACAGCTGAATTTTTTTATCTAGAAAATATGGTATATCATAATCTTTAAATATTACTGATATTATTTTTTGGTAATCATCTATATTTCTACAAACAACAGATATATCCTTATATCTATATCTTTTATCTCTTACAAGTTCAATAATACTTCTTGCTACTCTCTCAATTTCATCGTAGACATTATTTGCCTTATATAGTGCTACATTATTGCATTTATCGCTATATTCAGTAAATGGATAAGTAAAAAAATACTTTTCAATGTGCCTAAGCTCCATATTACTTTTAAATCTATATGGTACAGTATTATTTAAATAAACAGGCTTATCATAAGCTATATTACTCTCTTTCATTATCTTCAATATCTTATTTTCTGTGTTTTTTATTATATTAAATACATCAGTTATATCTTCGTATTTATCATCTAATGATTTATTATTATCCATGCAAAGAGTTATATTTACTCTCTTACATCTCTTAGCTAACAATTTTATAATTTCTAATTGTTGAGGTGTAAAACTATTAAATTCATCTATCCATACTTCTGAATCTGCATATGCGTCAGATTCTAATAATTTTTTTTCTAATAATGTTAACTCATCATCTCCATCAATGTAATTCTCATGCATCTTTAAATTAAATGCTTCATATATTATTGCTAATTCCTTGATTTTTCGTGCTAATTCATAATTATCTAATTTTTCATTTAATCCTTGTAGATCCTCAATATTAACATTATATTTTTTAAATTCAGAAATCACTTCAGATATAACTTCATTGAACCCTTGCTCTCCAGATATTTTTTTGAAATAATCTAAAGAATCTATATTTTCATTTAGCACTCGATGAATTAACATGTTTCGTCCGGATTCTTTTATTATTTCTTTAACACGTCCACCATATTCCTCAAAAATTTCATGTGCCATTTTCTTAAAACTTAATACTTCGGTTCTTAAAAAAGCACGCTCCCCAATAGTTTTTAAAATTTTATTTTCTGTAGTAAATGTATATTGCTCTGGAACTAATAAAATTAATTTATTTTCTTCTATTCTCTCATCTATTTTAATTTTTATATCATTAATACAAAATTGGCTTTTCCCTGTCCCTGCTCTTCCATAAACAAATCTTATACTCATATGTGTTATACCTCACCTTTTAAATATCCGTTAATTCTTTTTTACTTATTCCCATAATTATAGTATCAACATATCTGCCATTTATATAAACTTTATTTCTTTTTATTCCTTCTTCTACAAATCCGCATTTCTTATAGCAATTTATTGCTCTTAAATTATACTTAACAACTTCCAACTCAACTCTTATAGCCTCTAACTTACCAAACAAATATTGTATAAGCGTCCTTATAGAATCCTGACCATATTTCTTTCCCCAATACATGCTTCCAATTGTTATTCCAATAGAATATATTCCTTTGCAATCATTGCTCTCCTTATATGTTATAAATCCAACCAAAACATTCTTTTCATTAATTATACTTAGCGCCTTCCTTAAACTTTTACTGCCACTTTGTATATCATTAGGTATCGTATTATATAATTTAACGTTTTTATCATTAAATAACCTATATAATATCAAAATATCTCTCTTTTGTAATGTTCTCAAATATATATTATAACCTTTAAGCATGATTCACCTTCTTTAGCAAATTGGAGTACTAATTTAATTATAATATTTTAGTTCAAAAATTTAAATTTATTGAATCAAAATTTAACTATGTTTATTAAATATTTGTATTATAATTCTTTAAACAACAAAAAAACATCTAACATAATGTTAGATGTTTTGGCGGAGGATCCGGGATTTGAACCCGGGCGCCAGTTACCCGACCTACGCCCTTAGCAGGGGCGCCTCTTCAGCCACTTGAGTAATCCTCCATGTGCCCTCTATTATTTTTATTTTAAAAATAATGTGGCGGAAAGATAGGGATTCGAACCCTAGGTACGCTCACACGCACGCCGGTTTTCAAGACCGGTGCCTTAAACCAACTCGACCATCTTTCCGTAACTCACAAAACTTATTATACCAAGCAAGGCTATACCTGTCAACATTTTTATTCGAATAATTTTAGCAAAATCCGCAATCTTAATTTTTTTAATCCATTCATAAATTACTAAAAATTCAACTGATTTATATACAAGAAAATCTTCTTCACAAATTGTGTGTTTCTGCTACTTTCAAAAGTTATTTACGGATTTGATTTCATTATAATTTCAATATATTAAAATAGAAAAGCACCTAACAAACGTTAGATGCTTTGGCGGAGGATCCGGGATTTGAACCCGGGCGCCAGTTACCCGACCTACGCCCTTAGCAGGGGCGCCTCTTCAGCCACTTGAGTAATCCTCCATGTGCCCTCTAATTTATTTTTTAGAAAAAAAAATGGCGGAAAGATAGGGATTCGAACCCTAGGTACGCTTACACGCACGCCGGTTTTCAAGACCGGTGCCTTAAACCAACTCGACCATCTTTCCACGTCTCACGACAAGTATCATTATAGCAAGTAATTATAATTATGTCAACTATTTTATTATATTTTCTTTACTTAGTTTTGTTTTAATTATAAAAATAGCATATATCACTATACCTATATATTAAATTTAATATGAAATTTTTTTAGTACAGACAATATCTACACCAGTGTTCATAATATTTTTACATATAATATCTCCAATATTAATAGGCGTACTTGCATAAATCCTGCTAAGAACCTTAGAAAATTCTCTCCATAGGCTCTTCTCTATTGGCTTATTACTCTTTACTGATACAACTTTATAATTTTGATTACCTTTTATTCTAACTACACTAGTAAATACATCTTTATCAACCATTTTTAATCCCCTTTACTTAAATTTCATTGAACTCTTTAATTCTTCCCACTAGAATATTAGAATCCATAGAATCATCTACTATATTCAAGATACTTTTATCCATTTCTCTAGCTAAAATTTTTATAATTTTCATATTACAATACGAACCCTTACAGCTTCCTATTCCTATTCCAGTACGCCTTTTTACTCCTTCAACAGTTCTTGCTCCTAAAGGTCGTCTTATAGAGTCAATAATTTCACCTTCTGATATATTATTGCAATTGCAAACTATATTTCCGTAGCGATTGTCTACTGAAATTATCTTATTTCTCTGTTCCTTAGACATATTTCTAAATACATACACATCTCTTTTTTTATCAATAAAATCTCTTTTTTTAGTTATATTCATATTTACTTTAAGCTTTTCTTCTATATCTTTAGCAATAGCCGGTGCAATTGTTATTTGAGCATAATGATTTCCTGCAATCTGTATATATCCCATCTCAACATTACTATTATCTATAAGAATATTATTTCCACTATATGTTTCTGTAAATATGTTAGTTATTAATTCTTTATCTATATGTTTTAATATATTTTTAGATAATATTAATTCCTTGTCCAATCCTAAACATTTATTACTCTTGATCGCTATTAAATTTCCTTTTGACGATGTCGTAGGCATATTTATTATGAATGTATCTTCATCTATATCATCAATAACAATAGTGTTTATAATATTTTCTAATTTTTCATTTAACAATATATAATTTATTCTCTTGTTTTTTACTTCATTTTGAGCCTCATAAAATGTTCCATTTGAAAATTCATTTGGAATTGTATTAATTACAAATTTACATGTAAATTTATTTTTATTTGTAGTTACTTTAAATCCTTTAGAAATAGATTTTATATCTATAACTTCTTCCTCTAATCTAAAGTTCACGCCATTATCTGCAGCTACTTCTGCATAAGAAATTGCTAGATTGTATGGAGAAATTATTGCCGTATTTTCAGAATATAATGCTTTATTTATATTTGTTTGCAAATTAGGTTCTATATCATAAATAGCACTGTCTTCTATTATATGAACACAATCTATACATCGTTCTTTAGCTCTTTTATTTATTTTATCAAGTACTTTGAATCTAGCTTCATTTGAGGTTATCCTTAATGATCCTACTTTTTTATATGCAACATTAAACTTTTGACAATGCTCTTCAATTAGTTTTCTTCCAATGCACTCTAATTTAGCTATAGTGCTATCATCTGTTTCTGAACCATCATAAATAATTGCCGTATTAGCAAATGATATATCATTTGCTATATCATAATCTTTTTCAATCAATGCTATGTTTATATTATATTTAGAAAGTTCATATGCAACTGCACACCCAATTATTCCTCCACCTAAAATTAATACATCATAGTCCATTATTAATCCTCCAAATCTGATACAATAAAATTGTGTTTTCTTAATTCTAATATAATTAACTCAATATCTTCTTGACTTTCTGCCGCTATCGTATGAAGATGAACACCATTTGTTAATGCTGATAGTAATTTTGCCTTTTGCTCATTATATTTTTGAATAAATTTATTCAGCTCATTGTAATTTTTAATCATAAGCATTCCTTTTATTTCTCCATATAATGGATGTTCTACTATAACATCTTCAACTGTTCCTCCATATTTAATTACTATACTTAATTCATCAAACATTTCCTCTTCTGTATGTGTTACCGCGATAATTGCTCTGACTTTATGCTGATTTGCATTTATTATATATCCATCTGGAGTTGCAATTATATTTTGACCCTCAGCCCTAAGAATAGCTATATCTTTTACTATAACTTGCCTAGTTACAGAATACTTTTTAGCTATAATACTTCCTTTTAATGGCTCATGATTTTCTAATAATAATTTTATTATATTTTCTCTTCTCTCATTAGAATTCATATTTGCCTCCCTTCCCAATTTCAATTATCACTAAAATCAAATAAGTAATATAATTATATTATTTATTTACTATCTTTATATTATCATAATATTTAAACAGATTTATACTATCTTAGATTAAATATCCTTATAATTTTATCATAATTTAGATTTCATCCAAATCAATAATAGTATAAATTTGCGTTACAACCTTGTATTATTAAATTTTAACTCATCATAATATTATATTAGTGATTTTCTATTTATTTATTAAAAAATATGTACCTATCAGGTTAACTTAAATAATTATATAACAAAAAAAGTTATGAATTGCTCCATAACTTTTTAATGGTGGAGATAAAGAGATTCGAACTCTTGACCCCCTGCGTGCAAGGCAGGTGCTCTCCCAACTGAGCTATACCCCCATGGTGGACCTTCAGGGACTCGAACCCTAGACCTACCGG
>JAEZKY010000039.1 GCA_023435985.1 Bacillota bacterium
CAGTATGGTGATGAAACTGATGTAGGTGCGTATGCTTTATTATCTTTAAAGGATGGTCCATTTTTTACATTAGTTGCATTAGGTGCATCAGGACTTGCTCAAATTCCGTTTATGTCACTTGTAGCAGTGTTAGTTCCAATATTAATAGGTATGATACTTGGAAATATTGATGGAGATATGAGAAAATTCCTTGGAAGCAGTAAGTTATTATTAATTCCGTTCTTCTCGTTCCCATTAGGTGCAGGAATGAATCTTTCAACTATTATAACAGCAGGTGGACCTGGTATATTATTAGGAATAATAGCTGCATTTACTGGAATAGGTGCTTTCATACTTTTAAAAATATTTAAAGAAGAGCCAATAATTGGACTTGCAACAGGATCAACAGCAGGAAATGCAGTAGCGACACCAGCAGCAGTAGCAGCAGCAGATCCAACATTAGCGGCAATAGCAACAATTGCTACAGCACAGGTTGCAGCAGCATGTGTAGTGTCTGCAATAGTATGTCCATTCATTGTTTCTTATGTGTTTAAATTCCTTAGAAATAGTAAACTGAAAAGTCAGGAGAAGGTATTAAAGCAAGCTTAATAGGTAAAGTACAAGTATTAGTAATACCTAACTTATAGTAACTGCAATTTATTAACAGGAATATTAAAATAAATGTAAACTTCGCTCTCTTGTATATTATTCAATATTTTGAGAGCGAAGTAAATTATGTTCAATATTGTATACATATATATTTAACTTGTATCTTAGGTTTATATGGTAGTTTGTTGAGGTAATATATGTATTTATTTCAGAGAATTTATAAAATTTTCATCAATATATAGAATTTCTAGTATAGGTTATACAAAAAGATTACTAATAATTAGAAAGCATAACATATATGAGCAAAATATATGAACGAGATATTTATACAAAGAATAAAGCTGTGAAATATGTGGAATGGCGTTCCGTAAAAATATTATCAAAAAGATAAAAATTTTGCTTGAAAAAAAACGTTTAACACTATACAATGAGTACGATACAAAAACGAAGGGGAGGAAATGATGTGAATTATAAATTATTAATAATAAACCCAGGATCTACATCAACGAAGATAGCGATATATGAAAATGAAAAGGAAGTTTTTGAAGAAACACTTAGGCATTCTTCAGAGGAAATAGGGAAATTTAAATGCGTAGCCGATCAGGAAGATTTTAGAAAAGACATTATATTAAATGCACTGAAGAAAAATAGCATAGATGTAAGAGAACTTAATGCAATAGTTGGAAGAGGTGGTCTTTTAAAACCTATACACAGTGGTACATATGCTGTAAACGATGTGATGTTAAAAGATTTAAAAGAAAATATACAAGGGGAGCATGCATCCAATCTTGGGGCAATTATAGCAGATAAAATTGCAAAATCAATTGGAAAAGAAGCTTTTATAGTAGATCCAGTAGTTGTAGATGAAATGGAACCGATTGCACGATTTTCAGGTGTACCTGAGCTCCCGAGAAAGAGTATTTTCCATGCATTAAATCAAAAAGCAGTGGCGAAGAGGTATGCAAAGGAAAACTCTAAGAATTATGAAGATATAAATCTTATAGTGGCTCATATGGGAGGCGGAGTTTCAGTAGGTGCACATAAAAAAGGAAAAATAGTTGATGTAAATAATGCACTTGATGGTGAGGGAGCTTTTTCACCTGAAAGAAGTGGTGGAGTTCCAGCTGGTGATTTAGTCAGAATGTGCTTTGGTGGACAATATACATTAGAAGAAATTTTAAAGAAGATAACAGGAAAAGGTGGATTTGTAGCCTACCTTGATACAAATGATGGCAGAGTAGTAAGAGATGCAATATTAAATGGCGATTCAAAAGCAAAGTTAATACATGATGCCATGGGATATCAAGTTGCAAAGGATATAGGAGCGGCAGCAACAGTGCTAGATGGAAAGGTAGATGCAATAATTTTAACTGGTGGCATTGCTTATGAAAAGATAATGATAGATTTTTTAAGACCTAAGATAGAATTCATAGCACCTATAACAGTTTATCCTGGAGAGAATGAAATGCTTGCCTTAGCAGAAGGTGTAATTAGAGTTTTAGATGGGCAAGAAGAAGTAAAAGAATATAAATAATTTTAAATTAAATATTAGAGAGCGGCTTTATAAAGAGTACGCTCTCTAATTTTGAAGGTACAATTTTATTTGAAATAAATATAAGAATATAGTGAGCTTTAAATTTTCCTCAGAGAATAAGGCATTTATATATAAAGTAAATTAATACACTTTATGTAGAATTAAGGAGCAGTATATAGTATCATAAAAATATTGAGACAAGAAAAAGTGAACTAAAGATTTATATAATGCTTTAATTAAGGGTGATGAAATTGAAATTAAAAGAGAAGATAACATCATTTGTAATAGTTATTCTGATAATATCAATTGGAAGCATAACAATACTTTCATTTAATGAGATGAAAAAACTACTAAGGGAACAGATAGATAGAAATATGTTAAATATAGCAGATTCTTTTGCATCAACATATGAAGTGAAGGAATATTTAAAGGGGAATAAAAATATTTCGAGTGAAATGTTAAATGATGAAATTGAAAGAGCTAGATTAAAGACTAATGTAGAATTTATAGTGGTTATGGACATGAATGGAATAAGATATTCTCATCCAGTGAAAAGTAATATTGGAGAAAAATTTGCTGGTGGAGATGAAGAAAGAGTATTAGAAACTGGAGAACAATATATTTCAACAGCAAATGGTACTCTTGGAATTTCTGTAAGAGCTTTTGCTCCAATTTTTGATGATGACAATAAACAGATAGGTGCAGTAGCAGTGGGAATGTTATACAATAAATTTGATAATGAAGTGTATGCAGCAATGTATAAATTTATCCCTATCATAATAATGGGATTAATTCTAGGAGTCTCAGGTGCTATTGCTCTTTCGTATAACATAAAGAAGGCAATATTTGGACTTGAACCAGAAGAAATAGCGTTAGTATTAAAGCAGAAAGAGATTGTAATCGAAAACATAAAGGAAGGTATAATTTCTTTGGACATTAATGGGTTTATAACTTTATTTAATGAAGAAGCCAGTAGAATTTTGAATTTAGAAGAAGGTGATATAGGAAAGCCTATCACTGCGTTCACATATGAAAGCATGGCTCTAACAGTGTTAAATAGTGGTAAGTCTATGACTAATGTAGAAATAAAAGTGCGCCCTGGTTTAAATATTATGTGTAAGTATAATATAATTAGAGGTTTCAAAAATCAAATCTTAGGATTAGTTGTAACCTTTGAAGATTTAACAGAAGTGCGTAAGATGGCAGAAGAGTTAACAGGCATTAAAAAAATGGCGTGGTCTCTTAGAGCTCAAAATCATGAATTCATGAATAAGCTGCATACAATTTCAGGACTTATTCAATTGGAAGAATATGATGAGGTAATTAAGTTTATAAATGTTATAGCAGAAAGCAAAAATAATATAACAAATATAATATCAGATAAAATAAAGAATGTTTCTTTAGCAGCATTAATATTATCTAAGTATAGTAAATGTGAAGAAGCTAGAATTAACTTATTAATAGATGATAATTCAAGAATAACTAAATTGCCGGAATATATGACCTCAGAGGAGCTTGTATCGGTTGTTGGAAACTTGATAGATAACTCTATAGATGCAGTTAAAAATGATGGAACAGGTGAAGTTTATATAAAAATCTTTGAAGATAATGAAAAAATGGAGATTATCGTAAAAGACAATGGATCTGGAATACCTGAAGGTATCAGAGAAAATATTTATCAAATGGGAGTCTCGAGCAAAGAGGGCAGCAGAGGCTTTGGAATGTATATAGTAAAGAAGATCATTGATGAAGCTAATGGAAATGTTGATTTTAAAGTAGATGAGGGAACTAAATGGAGTATATCTATACCTATGAAAAGGAGTTAAATACATGATTAAAACTATGATTGTTGAAGATGACCCGATGGTTAGACAGATAAATTCTAAATTTTTAAATAAAGTCAAAGGTTTTTCACTTTTAAAAGCCGCTACCAATCTTTCGGAAGCAAAAGAATTCCTAGAAAATAATACTGTTGATCTGATTCTTTTGGATGTTTTTCTTCCAAATGAAAATGGAATAGATCTCTTAAAGTGGCTAAGAAAAAATGAAATATTATCAGATGTTATATTAATCACTGCAGATAAGAGCATAGATAGAATAAAAGATGCTTTTAGGTATGGGGTTGTGGATTACTTAATTAAACCTTTTACTTTTGAAAGATTTCATGAAGCATTAGATATTTTTAAGGAAAGGCTTGATAGTTTTAATAATAGTGAAACTATTGAACAAAGTGAACTTGACAAGCTTATCTTAAGCAATAAAAATAAAGACTCAATTGAAGAAGAATCAAAATTTAGCCTTGAAAAAGGATTTAATAAGTATACTTATAATGCAATAGCAAACGAGCTTGATAATATTACGGAGGAATACTTTACTACGGAAGAATTATCGGAAAAACTAGGTATAGCAAAAGTTACTGTTAGAAAATATCTTGATTATATGAGTAAACAAGGGGAATTAGTAAAGATAATTGAATATGGGAAGGTAGGAAGACCATTATATAAATATAAACTAAAATTATAGTTATAATATACATAGGTTAATATGTTCTATTGAAATATATATGCTGCAATAATAGTTATACATTATAAATTCAAGAAATTATGTAAGGATTTTTATCAGAATTATTAATTGTACATTCTTAATTGAAATGTATATAGGCTAGGTAAGTTTTATGCTTTCTAGCCATATTTTTTATAGAAATAGAATTTAAATAGGAATGACTTTATTATTGGAGGATATCACCATTTTTGATGAATTGTCCGGTTTTGCCCATTATATAAGCAAGCTTTATTATTGATTTTTCCTCTTCTGTCATTTCTCTATTATACATCTTTTCAAACTGATGAATTAAGGAAATTATATCAATATCTTCTTTAGGCCTTGATATTCTTTTAGGAGGCACAAAAGAGTATATCGATGGTTTTATTCTTTCATCATTATAAATTTGCTTAAAAATTTCTGCAGTATAATAAGCATCATTAAAGGCATCGTGGAATTCACCATTAATAGGTATATTCAAAAGTTCAATTGCATTTCTTAAACCAATTCTAGATTTATTTAAGGTCTTTAGATGCTTTGAAGCATATTTTTGAACATCAATATATTTAGAAATATTTGAAATAGGAAAGTTATAGAATTTTAAGTTTCTTATTAATTCTTTAATATCAACAGTACCCCATACACATAAAGTTATTTCTCCATCTCCAATAAATTCTAGAAAATCTTCATATACATCAGGAAAATATCTGCAAAAAGCAACTTTTTCATCTGTAATTTGGGTTAAACTCTCTACATGAGGATGGATAGACTTATATACAGTTGGCTTAATTAGTGAATTAAAAGTAGAAAGTGTTTGAAAATCATCATCTAACTTTAAAGCACCAATTTGAATGATTTCAAAAGGCAGGTCAGATACGTTTTTCGTTGATAAGTCTGTGTTATTTTCATCAGACTTGTTATCTTTTTGATTAAATTCTAGATCATATATTATATAATTCATATTGTCACCCGCTTTAGCTCATAAAACTAGTTTTAAAATTAAACCTATGTATATTATAGCCAAAGCTGTAGAGAATATATAGACTAATTATCTATTTCAGTTAAACTTTTGTGTATGTAATTTCGGTTTTACATCACACAAGTCTGCAGTACAATATATTTTTACAGTATTTTATCTATTATTCCATAGTCTAAAGCTTCCTTAGCAGACATGAAATAATCTCTTTCCATATCTTTTTCTATTGTCTCAATTAGTTTTTTAGTCTTTTCACTATATATTTTATTTATCTTGTCTTTAGTTTTTAATAACCAATCTGTATGAATCTTTATATCTGTAGCTTGGCCTTTAAAACCTCCATATACTGATGGCTGGTGAATAAGGATTTCGCTGTTTGGAAGAGCAAATCTCTTGCCTGGAGCACCTGATGTAAGTAGGAATGATCCCATGCTTGCTGCTATACCAACACATATTGTAGATACATCTGGTTTTATATATTGCATTGTATCATATATTGCCATTCCCGCGGTTGTGGAACCACCAGGACTGTTTATATAGAAATTAATATCTGCATCAGGATTATCAGCTTCAAGGAAGAGCAGTTGAGCCACAATTATACTTGCACTTACATCAGTCACCTCTTCACTAAGCATAATTATCCTATCCTTAAGCAGTCTAGAATAGATATCATACGAACGCTCCCCACGATTTGTTTGTTCAATTACCACTGGCACATAGCTCATAAAATCACTCCTTAAAAATTATTTTTATATAAAAATTGATTTCTATTGTATTAATAGTTTTTAGTCGGGGTAATGATAGAAAAAACTGTAAACTTTAAATTGTCCACAGGATACTCTAAAGGGTTAAACTATGAATCGCTCTTTATGCGGCCATAGAAAGTGTGTTTATAGACTTCTTCGTAGAATGTAGTAAAGTTACATTTGCTCTATTTTTTCTAAATTCTTTAGGTGGAATTCCATAAAATTTTTTAAAGGCTTTAGTAAAAGATTCTTGAGTACTGAATTGATAATTTAGTGCTATATCTATGATTTTATGTTCTGTATTTAATAACTCATGAGCAGCCTCTATTAATCTTCTTCTTCGTATATATTCAGCTACAGATTCCCCAATTGTGGCATGAAAAACTCTATGAAAGTGATACTTTGATAAAAAAGCCTTATTTGCAATCTCTTGTAATTCAATTTTTTTATTTAAATTGTTTTCAATATATTCGATAGATTTTTTTATACATTTATCATAATTCATTTTAAATACCTGCCTTATCTAAGCTTTTTTCTATATTATATATTAACTATTAATAGAAATCCTGTCTTTTTTTGCTCATTAATATTCATATAATCAGCTTATTAGTAATAATGTGATAAAAAGAATGTTTTGGAGAATTATATGGGAAAGTCAAAGAAAAGTAATAGAACTGAAGAAGATAATATTATGCAAATAGATAAGAAAAAATGCATAGGGTGTACAGCTTGTGCATTTACATGTGCTCAGGAGACAAAGATATCTATATTAAAGAAAATAGATATTGGAAGAAGAACAGTTGAGCCAAAACAAGGAACCTTTGAAGATACAGGATGTATATATTGCGGACAGTGTGCTACAGCCTGCCCAACTGAAGCTATGAAGGTACGAAATGATGTAGAATTAGTTAAAGAAGCCTTAAATAGCGGTAAATACTTAGTTTTAATTTCATCTCCTATAGTAAAAGCAACTTTGGGGGAAGAATTTAAGCTTCCTGCAGGATCTTATGTAGAAGGAAAGATAGTGCCATCAGCAAGGAAATTAGGTTTTCAAAATGTATTTAATACCGAATTTGGTACTGATATGACAGTTGTTGAGGAAGCAACTGAACTGATAAAGAGAATTGCAGGTAAAGAAAAACTACCTATGTTTACTTCTTTTTGTCCAGCATGGATACGCTATGCTGAACTTTTTCACCCAGAAGTGTTAGAACATATTTCAACGGCAAAGTCTCCACAGCAAATGATGGGTGCAAGCGTAAAAACATACTTTGCAGATAACTACAATATTTTACCTACTAACATTTTTATTGTTTCTGTTAATTCTTGTGCTGCTAAAAAATATGAGGCAGAAAAAGCAGAAATGGGAAGAGATAACTATAAAGATATAGATGCAGTTTTAACTACAAGGGAATATAGTGAGTTATTAAAAGAAAATGGAATTGATATAACAGCTATAGCAGATGAATCAAGCACTCCTTTTATGAATGAATATACAGGAGCAGGAACAAGTTTTGCAATAAGTGGTGGGGCAATGCGATCCGTTATTAGGACAGTTGCCAGCTATCTAAACAGTGATGTATTTGAAATTGATAATGTAGCTTTTGAGAATATTTTTGGATATGAGTATATAAAAGAAGCAAATATTAATTTAGGCAGTCAGAGGTACAAGGTAGCAATAATTAATGGGTTAAAAGAAATTGACAAATTTCTAAAGAGCCAAAAGTGGAAAGAATATTTATTTATTGAAGTTATGACTTGTAAGGATGGCTGTATGAATGGTGGCGGTGCGGTAAGAATGGAGAAAAGGGCTAAAACTGACGGGGATTTATGTATAAGCTGTGGAACCTGCATAGATAGCTGCCCTGTTAGTGCTAGAGAGTTTAATGAAAGAGGGGAAGCCTTTGGTGATATTAGAAAATGTACTGGATGTAAATTATGCGCGAATATTTGCAGAGCTAAGGCCACAAGTATGCAAGATTTTGATAAAGCAGCAAATAATTTTTTAGACACAGATTATATGAAAATTAGAATTAATTCTTTAAGAAATATAGAGAGAACATGTGATAAAAGAGTTTCAGATGAAAATTATAGTCTTCAAGAGATGTACAAAAATTACATGGGGGAACCAGGAAGCGTAAAATCAATTAATTTGCTCCACACAGGTTATATAGATAAATCTAATAATATAAAGAATAAAGATGCTAAAAGGCGGAAAAAACATTAAAATATGAAGAAGTTTGCTTAGAAATCTTCTATGTTAAATCTGAATGTTAAGAAAATATTTTGTTCACAAAAGATACTTAGGAGTAATAGAGTAAAACAATGGAGATAATAAGAGTGAAACCGTAAAATACAAAAGTTTACAGGAGGTGAAATAAAGATGAAAAATTTAGAGTATGAAATAGAATATTCTGATTTAGATGCTCAGAAGCTAATAAGAGAGAAACGTTTATTTGATTTAAAAATAATAGAAGCATATATTAAAGAATATAAAAAGGGCTTTAAAGTTAAAAGCATCAGTAAAACTCATAAAAATAGAACAAAATTTACGTATGTAAAAATTAATGATGATGATGAGTTAGATGATTATAAAAGATTCTTAATTGAAATGATAAGAGAATATAATAATAAATATAATGAAAGAGTAACTATAGATGAGATAAGCTGATAATTTGGTTGTTTGTAAATTTGGGGTAACCACTAAAATAATATGGTTACCTCTTTTGAATTTAATAGTAGGGAATATAAAAACTTATGCAATAATATAATTAACAATAATTCTAAATAATATGCAAATATATTAAATATATATTATATTTATATGGGAAATTAATTTGAAGAGAAAAAATATGATATAATTTACTAATTAGCAATAAGTAAACCCAAAAGAAGAAAGAGAGTGAAAATAATAGTGAATATTAAGGAAAGAAGAAGAGGCATAATGCTAATACTTTTTGCAGCTATGCTATGGGGAGTATCAGGCACAGTTGCTCAATATTTATTTCAGCAAAAGGGCTTTAGTTCAGAATGGCTGGTGGATATTCGCTTATTAGTATCAGGAATAATTTTATTATTATATGGTTCTATAAAAGATAAAGGGAAGATATATGAAGTTTGGAAGACAAAACAGGGTCGTATCAATATTTTATTGTTTGGTATTGTAGGCATGTTAAGTGTTCAATATACATATTTTGCTGCAATTAAATATGGAAATGCAGCAACAGCAACTATACTTCAATACTTATCACCGGTTATAATAACTTGTTATTTAGCCATTAGGATAAAAAAATGTCCAAGTTTACAAGAAATTATAGGAATTGCGTTAGCGATGCTTGGGACATTTCTTATAATTACAAAAGGAAATATTTATAGCATAGCCATTTCTAAGACAGCATTATTTTGGGGGATTAGTTCTGCTTTTGCAGCAGCTTTTTATACAATTCAGCCTAAATATTTGTTGAAAAAGTTTGGCTCAACAAGTACTGTTGGGTGGGGGATGATTATTGGAGGAGTGACCTTTGCTTTTGTTCACAGCCCTTGGAGTTTTACAGGAGAATGGTCTGTAGAATCAATATTAGCAGTTATATTTGTAGTTTTATTTGGAACTTTAATTGCATTCTATTGTTATTTGGAAAGTTTAAAATATGTACAAGCAACAGATGCAAGTATATTATCTTCTGCTGAACCATTATCCGCTGCTCTTTTATCTGTATTATGGCTTAAGGTTTCTTTAGGAATGGCAGAGTGGATAGGAACCATCTTTATTATAGTTACAATAATAATGTTATCTTTTGTAAAGACTAATAAGCAAGAATAATAATAGGAATTAGCAGGAGGATTTTATGGATAATAAAAAAATTCAATATCATATAAATAGAATTGCTAGATTTCTTGCAGTTAGAGATATTAATGATTTAGAATACATAGAATTAGAAAGGATATTTGGAATAAAAAAAGTAGATATATTAGTGCTGCTAGGAAATTCTATTCCATACACAATAGAATGTGCAGTTAATGCTTATAAAAATAACTTATGTGATAAGATTTTAATTAATGGAGGAATAGGACATTCTACTGAGCTATTAAGAAATGAGATAAGAAAAGATAGCAGATTGAATTTTATAGATGTTGAAAATAAAGCTGAAGCTGATATATTCTATGAAATTATGACCAAAATTTATAATGTAGATTCAGACAAAATTATTATTGAAAACAAATCAACTAATTGTGGAGATAACGCAAAAAAAGCAATAGAATTATTAAAGGAGTTATCTATTTCATATAATTCACTACTTTTAATTCAAGACCCTACTATGCAGCTTAGAACATATGCATCATTTTTGAAATATGTAGATATAAAAAATGTAAAAATAATAAACTATTCTCCATTTATTCCGAGTATTAATTGTGACTTAATATTAAATAATAAAGATATTAATGGAATTTGGAATGAACAAAGATATTTTGAACTTATTATGGGAGAAATACCTAGATTAAAAGATGATGTGAATGGTTATGGGCCTAATGGGAAAAACTTTATTGCACACATAGATATTCCGATAGAAATAGAAAAAGATTATGAAGTATTAAAAAGTTTGGTTTATAACAACAAGTTTTCAGCAAGGTGTGAACTGTAGAGCAGGAGGGTTTTATTTTGGAAGAAAATATTCAAGTAAAGGATAGGAATACAAAGAAATATAAGTTTATTAAGGAATGGGTAGTGCCAATATTAAGTGCTTTAGTTATAGCCTTTCTATTAAAACATTTTGTATTCTTTAATGTTTATGTACCAACAGGTTCAATGATTCCAACTATAAATAAAGATGATAAAGTAATAGTTACGAGAATATTCAGCCTTAATAGTCTAAAAAGAGGAGATATAATAGTGTTCGACTCTGATGAACTTGGAGAAACACTAGTAAAAAGATTAATAGGGATTCCTGGAGATAAAGTAGATATAAAAAACGGAGAAGTGTTTATAAATGGATCTAAGATAGAAGAAGATTATGTGAAAAATAAAGATAAATATAATGGATCTTTTGAAGTTCCACAAGGAAAATACTTTTTCTTAGGGGATAATAGGCCGATATCAAATGATGCAAGATTCTGGGGAAATCATTATATAGATGGGTCTAAAATAGAAGGAAAAGCACAATTTGTATTCTATCCATTTAATGATTTTGGCAAATTAAAATAATAAAATGCAGCTTATCTAAGGCTGCATTTTATTATTTCAATAGGAGCGCATTAAAAAAGTAGCTTTTAAGATTATTATTTCATATTTTGTTGTATAGAAATAATTTTAAGAAGGAAGTTATAAATATGTTAAAAACAATCTTAAAACCAATAGAAGTAATATTAAAAAGCAGGATAGAACAATCAGGATTAAAAGATGAATTTGCAAAGTATCCAGAGTACGTTACAAAAGCAAAAGAAATTTGGGATATGATAGATAAAGATTTTGGAATTTCAAATACAATAGAGAATATGTTGAAGATAAAAATAGATAAATTTGATGAAACATTAAATAAAAAGTTTCCGGAATTGAAAAGTGAGGATATTACTAAATTAAAAGAAAGTATAATTGGTGAATTTAATGAAAGTAAAGGTAAAATATTAAATCAAGTTTATGCTTTTAAAGAATTACAGGACCTTTATACTAAGTTACAAGAAGAAAATGGAAAACTTAAAGAACAGTTAGGGAAAATTCAAGAAGCATTACCTTCAAATATTAATCAAGAATCTATTAAAGATAAAAAGTAAAACTTGTTGTAATGAAGGAGGAATACAATAAGGTTTAAGGGGGAACAATCTCTGAATTTGTGCATATATTATTCTTAGTATTATGAATTAGTGTAACAGTTTAGATTACTGCTACACTAATAATCTAATATTTTCATTGTAATCCTCCATAGCATTGCAGTAATCCTATTATTTAAATTGTAATGCAGACTTTTTAAAATCTTCTTCATAATTTAGGATGGTAGACAATATTTGTTTGCTATCCTTAGTTTTTTTGTGTGTAATAAAAATTTATTGCAACAAGTTTAAACTCTATTTTGGATTAATTTAATTAGTCTTTTTCTCTATAAAGTACAAAAAAACTTTAACAGGATCTACAGTAAGTTCTTTTGATAATTTTAAAATAAGATTAACATTTGGATTACAAAGAGAAGGGTGTTTTTCTAATTTCGATAAATAACCTTTGCTAATTCCCAAATTTTTAGCTAATTTTGACTGAGTAATTCTTTTTTCTTGCCTCGTTTCTTTTATCATATTTATCACCTCGTATTATCACGCTCAAAAATGGTCGAAAGTTTCCTGGGAGTAAACTTTTTTTGTTGTATAATGTTTTATAAGGGATAATCATTAAATATAAAGTTTCTAAAGAAGCTTAAATTCATGTATTTTCTACAACAAGAATATTGTATAACTTTTTACTTGTCACTAATTAAGTTTTTTTGACAATAAAGTAAAAATAAGTTGTTATGACTCGGATTTTTATTGTGTGATTTTATATACAGTTTTGAGAGCCTAATAAATTAAAAAAATTTATAATTCAAAATGCATGAAATGTAATATTGTACATGCTAGAGCATCAATGGAAAACAATAGCATATTTAATTTTTGCAGAATTCCCATTATTTAAATAAGCTTATCTGGAGAGTGAATATGAAGGAGAATAAGAAACTTAATGAATTGAGAGAAGAATTGAACGAGATGATAAATAATAACTTGGATCCGAAAGAAATTTTAAAGGTAAGCCAAGAATTAGATATTTATATAGTGGAAGAAATGAAAAAAGACTCTGAAATATTGAATGAATAATTAAAACAAGAAGCAAATAATATATTTGCTTCTTATTAATTTTGGGAAATATACTTTCTTGTTAGAAATAATAGTAGTCATAAATTTGTTATCATTTATAATTTTAATGAAATTTGATATATAAAAAGAAAACAATGTAATAAGAATTATGATTAAATATATTTCATTAGTTTTATGGAAATAGAGGATTATGCGTATTTTTGCAGAAATAAATACTTATAAAGAAAAAATATATCAAAAGAAAAAGAAATCTGTAAATAAAATTTACAAAGGGATAAAAATGGGAGGAATTTTAATGAACAAAGGAATTGTTTTATTCGCAACAGATGATGAAAATATTATTAAGGATGTTAAAGGGAAAATAGAGATATCTAAAAATGAAAGTAAGCTAATTAAAAATACAAGCAGGAATATAATTGAGCATTTATTTAAGATTATTGAAAAGAATATAAATGAGGGAAAGAAGTTTGAGTGTGAATTTGAAAAAGGGTTTTGCAAGATTTATGATGATAATATAAGTGCAGAAATTGAGGAAACAGATGTAAACAATTTAGCAGAAAAAATTTTAACTTTTGTAGGTGATTATAATAAAAATTTTGAAATTGAAAAGAAAATTTCACTACCAGAAGATTATAAAATTAAAATTAATTCAGAATTATTTTCTTCATTTTTAAAATATGTATTTAGGTTTAGTATAAATTCGCAGGATAGTTATGTGATGAGAATAAATTCGGATATGAACTGTGTTGTAAATAAGGAAATTGTTAATTTAATAATAAGTATAGTTGATAAAACTAATGAAAAATCATTCAAGAATAGCAGCATTGATAATCTAAACCAGGAAAGATTAGAGTTTATTAATGTATTTATGAATCAATTACTTGAATCTTGTGATGGTAAATTTAGAATTAATAAAATTGATGCAAAATTAACAATTGAGATACATTTGATAAAGGAAATAGAGAAAAAATAATATTTAACTTATAAGAATAGTCTGAGCATATAATGAAATACAGACTATTCTTTTGACTATAGATATAGTAGTTATGTTAATTGTTAGATTTTTTATTCTTTTCTTTAACAGGAATTAAAAATTATAATAATTATATTTTAATAGGAAATAATTAATATACAATCTATTATATATGATATAATATTTAATATCACTTAATACAGTGTTAACTAGTAGAAGATATATAACAACTTAGGAGGGAAATTATCAATATATGGTAACTATAATAAATATTATCATTGCAATCTTACTTGTATTAATGAATGGTTTTTTTGTGGCAACAGAATTTGCAATGGTTAAGGTAAGAAAATCAAGGGTAGAAACACTAGCGCTAGAAGGAAGTAGAAATGCAAAGTATACTCTAAAGGTCGTTAAAGATTTAAACTCATATTTATCTGCATGTCAGCTGGGAATAACCTTAGCTTCATTAGGACTTGGTTGGATTGGAGAACCGGCAGTTTCAGAGGCACTTAGCCCATTGTTTAGTTTGTTAAACTTATCAGAGAATACTGTTCATTCAATTTCTTTTGTTTTAGGTTTTTCAATCATAACTGGACTTCATATTGTGCTTGGAGAACTCGCACCTAAGTCATTAGCAATTATAAATACAGAAAGTATAGCAATGTTTACGGCTTTTCCGCTTATAGCATTTTATAGATTAACTTATCCAATAATGTGGACTTTTAACCATAGTACTAATTTAGTATTAAGAATATTTGGAATTTCACAAGTTGAAGAACATGAAGCAGCACATACAGATGAAGAAATAAAGCTTTTAGTAGAGGATAGCTACAAGCATGGACTAATAGATCAAACAGAGTTAACTTTTGTAGATAACATATTTGATTTTTCAGAAAAAACTGTAAGAGAGATTATGATACCGCGTACTGATATGGCCTGTATTTTCATTGAAGATACCTTTGATGAAATTATTGAATATGTCTTAAAAGAACAATTAACTAGATATCCAGTATGTAGAGACAGCAAAGATAATGTTATTGGTTTTATACATATTAAGGATTTATTTAAACTTAAATTTGAGGGTAATGAAAACATAGAAGAAATCATTAGAGAGATAAAGTTTGTTCCAGAATCATTATCAATTAGCGAATTATTTAAGACCTTTAAAAAAGAAAAAGCGCAAATGGCCATAATTATTGATGAATTTGGAGGAACCTCAGGACTAGTAACTACTGAAGATATTCTAGAAGAGATAGTTGGTGAGATTCAAGATGAATTTGATGATGATGTGGAAGAAGAGGTAAGAAAAAATGAAAACGGAAGCTATGTCGTAGATGGAAGAGTTCATATTGGAGATATTAATGAACTTTTAAATATAGAGATTGAAGTTGAAAACATTGATACTATTGGAGGATGGATTTATTCACAGTTAAAATCATATCCTAAGCCTAAGGAAAAGGTTTCTTATGAAGAGTATGAATTTATTATTTTAAAATGCGATAGAAAGAGAATAAGTCAGGTGCTAATTAAAAAGATAAGTGAGTAATAAAGAATTTACCTATTAATATAGAAAATATATAGAGCACAATCAAATAAATAATAAGTCCATTTGCCAGCCTATTTTCAATCATCCTACGGCGACAAATTAATCTAATAGCCCGCTATGAGGGCAATTTGTCTTCTTGCATGATGAAAAATATCCATGGCAACTTTGGACTTGTTATTTATTTTCATGTGCCTAAACTTAAAAAATGATATTACTTTTGATTAAATTAAAATCAAAGTAATATCATTTTTTCATTTAAATATCCTCTATTGGCTGAAATACATATAGCTCACAATAATTATCCTTTGATCTTGAATTATCTATATATTCAAACCTAAAGGTATCTGCAAACTTATATCCGGATTTGAAAATCCATTTTCTATATAGTTGAACTAAAAGACGCCCTAAATGCCTGGCATTAAGATTGTCTGGACAAAAGAAGCCAACAAAGCGGAATACTACGTATTTATGAGCTGGGATAGATATACTTGTCATTCCTTCTGGAACAGAATTTAAATCTGATACCTGAGCACTTGGAACATAATATATAAAACCATCGCTGCTCCAATCTGTAAATCCAAAATACTCTTCTGGATTGATTATGTTTTGAATTTTATCCTTATGATTATAAAAGAAGTCTCTTCCATATATGTTTGCACTTTTATCACCAGATTTACTTAATATTTTGTGTTTAATTCCAATTAAATTGAATTTTTGTTTGAATACAAAATGAGGAGTATAGGTGATTGAGTCGCCTATGGATAAAATGTCATTAATATTGATTTTTTCTTTAAGTACTAAGCTAAGTGAAGAATTATCAGATCTCACTTTTACAGGAGTATGACCAAAACATTTTTTAAAAGCCCTAATATAGGATTGTTCATAATCAAAGCCATAGCTTAAGGCAATATCAATGATTCGCATACTTGTATTTATAAGTTCATTAATACTATTTGTTAATTTGCGTCCTTGAACATATTCAATGATAGATTCACCTGTTAACGATTTAAAAATCCTGTGTAGATAATACTTTGACAGTCCAGTATGAAGAGATATATCATCTAAAGTGATTTTATCATAAAGATTATCTTCAATATATTCTACGGTTTCAATAATAGTTTCTTTTAAGTCTTTCATAATTTAAACACCTTTTCTTAGAAATAATTGCAATAATAAAAAGCAACATCTGTTAATTTTAATGGATAATTTTAATTATAATTGTATTAAAGGCGATTATGTATTATTCGTTTTAATTCATTATATAGGATTATAGTTATTAATGTAAATACTATAAGATCTAAAAATATTTATAGACTTTATACATTTAGGAGGGTTTTACTATGAAAAGAAGAGTAGTAATCACAGGGATGGGATCTGTTTCATCTCTTGGAATAGGAGCAGATAAACTTTGGGAATCAATAAAGAGCGGTAAATGTGGAATCAGTGAAATTGAAAGAATAGATGTTTCCGATATACCAGCTAAAGTTGCAGCAGAAGTAAAAGATTTTAATCCGGAAGATTTTATGGATAAAAAGGAAGCTAGAAGAACTGATAGATTTGCACAATTTGCTTTAGCAGCAGCTAAATTAGCAGTCGAGGATTCAAAGCTTGATCTAGAGAAGGTAGATAGAGATAGGCTTGGAGTATTCATTGGAAGTGGTACAGGTGGAATTGAAACTGTAGAAAATCAATGTAATCAATTTTTAGAGAAAGGATATAAAAGAGTAAGTCCATTTTTAGTACCAATGATGATATGTAATATGGCTTCAGGATTAGTTGCTATAAAATTTGGAGCAAATGGGTATAATGAATGTACTGTAACAGCATGTGCTTCTTCAACTAATGCAATTGGAAATGCATTTAAGGTAATTCAAAGAAATGATGCAGATATTATGATAGCAGGAGGAGCAGAAGCATGTATCACAAGACTTACTATATCAGGTTTTTGTGCAAGTAAAGCTATGACAACAAATCCTGATCCTAAAACGGCTTGTAGACCGTTTGACACAGAAAGAAATGGTTTCGTAATGGGAGAAGGTTCAGGAATACTTATTCTTGAGGAACTTGAGCATGCGATAAGCAGAGGTGCTAATATAATTGCAGAGGTTGTTGGATATGGCTGCACAAATGATGCATACCATATAACTGCACCATCAGAAGGTGGAGAAGGAGCTGCAAAATGTATGCAGAACGCGATTAAAGATGCAGATATAAATCCAGCAGACATTGGATATATAAATGCTCATGGAACGTCTACACCAGCAAATGATAAAACTGAGACAAAAGCTATAAAAACTGTTTTTGGAGACTATGCACATGAAGTTCCAATTAGTTCCACAAAGTCAATGACAGGACATTTACTAGGAGCTTCAGGGGCTATTGAGGCAATAATTGTAGCATCTTCAATTAAAGATGGTTTTATTCCTCCAACAATAAATTATAAGAATCCAGATCCTGAGTGCGATTTAAACTATGTGCCTAATGAAGGCAAAAAGTTAGAATTTACTTATGCTTTAAGCAATTCATTTGGATTCGGTGGACATAATGCATCAATTATTTTAAAAGCTTTTAATTAATTAAGAGAATATTTACTACACCAAAAATATATTTTTGGTGTAGTTTTTCTTATTATATCTAAATTTATATCAGAGAATACTTATATATTTATCAATAAAAATAGTTACAAATTTTTTATGTTGTAGTATAATAAAAGTTTCCAATAAAAAATTAAGAAAGGAAAATATAATGACTTTAATAAGATGCATGAAATAAGGCACATGAAAATAATCTGGCAGATGGGCTTGTTATTTTTTTGATTGTGCCTAAACTAATATTTAAATTAGTTACCCTCTTGATTGTGCTAAAGTTTAAAGGCCCATTATACAATGTATACTAATATGGATGTGAATTTAAAAGAAGAAAAAGAAGTATTATTTCAAAAGAAGAATTTAATACAAGAAGAACTAAAAGAGAAAAAAACAAAGTTTCAAGCAGTGGAAGAAAAACTTAACAGACTCAATAAAGAAATAAAGACATTTAGTGAAGAGAAAGTAGCAAATGAACTGATTTTTAAGCACTTAGGTGAGGATATAGAAAAGTATGAAGAATCATTAAATGAACCTTATTTTGGAAGAGTAGATTTTAGGGAACATCGTGGATTTACAGAAAGTATTTACATTGGAAAGAAAGGGATAAACAGTAGTAAGGATGGCGAAGAGGTAGTTGTAGATTGGAGAGCACCAGTTGCAGATTTGTATTATAGCGGAACAGGTGGAGAAGCGTATTATACAGCTCCAAAAGGAATTATTGAAGGAATACTTGAACTAAAGAGAAAATTTTTGTACAAGGATAATGATATAGAACGGCTATTTGATGAAGGTCTAAATGAAATCATTATAAACGGAGGAGAAGGGCAAAACTTAGTTGATGAATTTTTAAAGATTAACCTTGAAGAGAATAGAGGAAAAAAACTCAAGGAAGTTGTTGCTACAATTCAAAAAGAGCAAAATGAAATAATAAGATGGCCTAAGAACCTGCCTATAATAGTTCAAGGTTCAGCAGGATCAGGAAAAACAACAATAGCATTACATAGATTGGCATACCTTATTTATAGATATAAAGAAAATATGAGTGGGAGTGAGATTTTAGTTTTGGCTCCTAACAAATTATTTCTAAACTATATCTCAGATATTTTACCAAGCCTTGGAGCTGATGAGGTTAATCAAAGTACCTTCGAAGAACTCATTTTATCAAAGCTTAAATTAAAAGAAAAGATATTAAACAAAGATGAAAAGATAATGAAAATCATTGAAGAAAAGGATGAGCACACGAAAAAGCTCATAGTAAATTCAAGTAAGGTTAAAGGAACATTGGTGTTTAAAACCATGTTAGACAGATATATTTCCTTAGTTGAAAAAAATACTTTAAATATAGAAGATATTAAAGTTGGAGAAGAAATATTATTTGATAAAAAAGAAATAAAAAGATTATACTCTATGGATCTTAAAGCTTACCCAATAAATAAGAGGAAAAATGAAATAAAGAAATATTTAAATTTAAAGATAAAGGGAAAAATTGAAGCTCTGTCAATAGAGATAGATAACAAGTGGGAGAGGAAAATACGAGAAATTAGAAATGGGGAGAGAGATTCAGAAGAAAGAAGAAAAAAACTTATAAGCTTATATGAAGAACGGGATAAAATAAAAGAAAATATAAAAAATAACAGTAAAAAGGAATTTAATAATTATTTTAAAGAATGGAAAGATGTGAATTCAAGGGAGATATATTATAGCTTTTACAATGGGGATTTGTTTGAAGAAGCTACAGTTAATAAAATACCTAAGGTTTTAGCGGATTATATGAAAGAAGAATTCAATAATAACCATGAGAAGAATATAATTGATGAAGATGATTTGGCAGCTCTCGGGTATCTTAGAATCTTACTTGAAGGAATAGATGAAAAAGAAAAATTTGAATATATTGTAGTCGATGAGGCTCAAGACTATAGTCCATTTCAAGTTTATTTAGTAAATAGTTTTGCTAGGGGGAACGCTTTAACCTTAGTTGGGGATTTAGCCCAGGGGATTTATTATTACAAAGGCTTAAAAACCTGGGAAGACATAACAGAAAGTGTTTTTGATGGCAATGCAACATATGTTCAGCTTACCCAAAGTTATAGATCAACTGTTGAAATAATCGATTTTGCTCAAAAAACATTAAATGCGCAAAATTTAGGACTTAAAGATGCAAAGCCGGTTTTAAGACATGGAGCTAGACCGGAAATAGTGAAGGTTTCAAATGATGAAGAAGCTCTTTTGGCTATAGAAAATATAATAGAAAATGCAGTAGAACAAGGAAAACGCACTATAGCAGTAATAACAAAGGATGGATTAGAAGCAGCTAAAATATATAATCTTCTGAAGAAGAGTAAGTATACCTTTGAAGTAGTGGAAGGGAAAGAAAAAGAATTAAAGGAAGAGCTAATAGTAATTCCGTCATATTTTACTAAAGGTTTAGAATTTGATTGTACAATAATATTAAATCCAAGCAAAGAAAATTATAAAGAGAATACTTTAGATGAAAGATTATTGTATGTTTCATTAACCAGAGCGCTGCATTTAGAGTATATAATTGAAAAAGACGAGATAAGTAAGTTAATAATATAGATAAATAGTGAAAGCAATATCAGTTCTTTGTAGCAGATATCGCTTTCATATATTCAGTAAAACAGGAGATAAGAATGAGGATTCTGGAAACTATGCATTATTAGACATGAGTAAATCCTTAGATTGGATAAATGAGAATATTACAGGTTTTGGAGGAAATCCCAAGAACATAACAGCTTCAGGGTTTTCAGCCGGCGGAAGAGATGTGATGGCGATGCTTATTTCACCAATTTTTAGAGGAAAATTTCAAAAGGCAATTTCATTCAGCGGAGGAATGACAACTGCAGACCCAGAAGACAGTGCTAAAGTAATTGCAAAAGCTATTGCTCCACTTGTAGTTAAAGACAAGATTAAGACTACAGAGGATGAAGCATATAACTGGCTGCTAACTGATGGAAAGGATGTAAAAGATTATTTATACGGACTTTCAGCAGATAGATTAGCTATAATGATGTTATAAAAGAAATGGAAGCTGATACTACAGTATCAAAAGAAACTAAAGATGATTTAATAAAGAACGTCTTAAATGGCGCTGGTTCAGCGGAAAGCTTGATGAACACTTTAATAATCAAAGTCTCTGGATAAAATAATAAAATGTGAGTATTGTGCATGTTCTTACTAAAATGAAGAGCATGCACCTTTTTAAATTTTTTATACAACTATTATCAAAGCTGATTATAGTTGCGTCCATATTATCTTGAGTATCGTTACTTTGAAGAATAGAATATCTAAGTATATTATCTGAATTCGTTTGTATTATTTTAGGCGAATATGTTGGGTTTCCTTAAATCATTGTCTTACAGAAGTTATTTAACAACGTTATATGCATTAAGCATTCCAGCTCCATAGTATTCGGCGTGTTTATCACTGTCCAATTTATCAGCAGTCTTGTAAATTTTTTTGGCAACCTCTTTTGGAGTAAGTTTATTATTTTTACAAATAATGAGTGCAGCAGCAGCTGACACTTTTGGAGCTGAAAATGATGTTCCTTGCTGATAAGTATATTGAGAATTTTTATAAGCAGTAAAACATAGATTACTTTTATCTTTGGTAACAGATGTATCTCCTCCTGGTGCAGATATGTCTATAAAATCATCTCCATAATTAGAATATGAGGCTAGATTATCATCTTTTCCGGTAGCAGAAACAGTTATAACACCCTTTATGGTACCAGGAGATTCATATGTCAATCCCTCATATATAAATCCATCACTGCTATATTTATTATTAAGATAGTTAGTTAGATTTTTCTTATCAGAACAATTCTGCTTTTCATTTCCAGCGGCTACAACTACTGTTACTCCATTAGAAACAGCATATTTTATAGCTCTCTTTAATAATGAGTATTCTGCCATATCACTACCTAAATAATATTTAATCCCCGTAGTCGAATCAGTCCAGTAACATTTTCCTTTTAGGTCATAGCTACCAAGGCTTAAATTTATAACTTTAACACCGTCATTAGTAGCATCAATTATCGCTGAGGCACAAATAGTTGCAGTAGTGTCACCTTTTTGATTAAAAACTCGATAACTTTTAAATCCAATATTAGGTGCAACACCTTTTATTCTTCCGTTTCCAGCAATTTCTCCTGCAACACTTGTCCCATGCCCGATTCGATCAGTTACATCTTCAGGATCTCCAATCTCCGATGAATCATCTTTAAAGTTGGCTGGAACTAGATTTTTTCCACCTAAAAAATTATTAACTAAATCAGGATGTATTGTATCTATACCTGAATCTATAATTCCGACAATAACACTATGATTTCCAGAGTTTAAATTAAAACTTTCACCATTATTTGTAACTCTTTTGATATCCCATTGATATTTTTCATATAGATCATCAGAAATATTGCTAGAATCTTCTGCTGATTCTGTAAATGCTTCTGTTGTAATCTCATTTGATGATAGCTTAATTTCATGATTAGGTGCTAAAGATTGTACACTATTTTCAGATTTAATTGTAGCTATTAAGTTTATAGGACATTTAACTTCAATTCCTCCTAAGTCAGAAAATTCATTTATAATTTTTCCTCCAGAATTAGTTACAATTTTTTCTACGGCCTTATTAATACTTCCATCCTTAAATAAAATTACCAAGTCAATGTCTTCGTTATACATGGTTACTGCTTGACTAGTAGTAACTTTTTGGCTTTCAAATGCGAATACAGGCCTGCTTATTATAAATAAACTTAAGCAAAGCCCAATTACGCACATACATATATTTGTTGTTTTCATTTTATACCTCTCTTTGTCTAATATTTTCACTATTTAATACATATTACCATATTTTTTTATAAATTCCAATTTTATAAACATGAACAGACAAAATTAGAGTGGAAATTATTATTACAACAGATATACATTAGGTTCTTATTGTATATACATATAGTCCTTTTATAATTCTAATTTTAAAGAATACATTATTCTAATGATGATTTTAACAATCTAAATAACAGCCAAGAATTATAATATAAGTTGCTATATGTTTTGGAAGGAATTAACGTTTTAAGGTATGGGAAGCTTTGAACTTTCTTATACTGTTTAAAAAGTATATATAAATAAGATCAAATACTGAGCAGAAAATCCCAATGACGAGAGCTAACCTATTTCCGTAGATAATGCCGAATAAAATTGTAGGAGCTAGAGTTCCAATCCATTTATTAATAGCAATAACTAAATTTTGGCCTTTTAAATCATTTCGGTGAACGAGCATATTGATGAATAGTATGGACATAATAAGATTTTGAAGAAAAGCTGAGTAGATTTGCCCTGAACCTCCAAATTCTATAATAAAGAAATACTGAAGGACAAAGGACATAAGAAATATGATTAGAGTCCAAGGTATAAAATATTCTCTGTTACAGTAAGGTGGAAAATAGCTCTTTCCGTAGAATAGGTAAGTAAAAATAATAAAAATATTTAAAAACAACCATATGAAAGTAATCCATGTTTGAGTGCTTGTATAATTATGATTTATTAAATTAAAATAGGAATATATAACCTCCCAGGAAAAGTTAAGAGTGAGTGCAATAAATGGCATTCCATAAGTTTTTTCTTTGAAACCAGAAACAATCAGTTTAAGATAAACAATTGTCCAACAAAAACCACTTAACAATAACAAAAAAATTACCATAACAATTTCCCCCCATAATTTCTATATATGTAAGTTAAGTAAATGAATTTATAAATATCAACTCTAAATTTATCTATAAATGTGGTTATATATTAATACATTTACAATTCATATTATTATAGAATATTCAGTTATACCAGAAACTAGAATTGTTAGGGTAATAATTAGTAAAGTAAATTTTATATGAAGCTAAAAAAGAGGTGCAAAATTGTTATTAAGCAATTTTACGCCTCTTTTTAAAGGTATTATATATAAATAGATAATTATTTTATAAAAGTAGTTTCAATAGTTTGTTTTAATTCTTTTTCTGTAGTTAATGGTTCAGTTGGATAACCTATTGCTATTCCAGCAGTAAGTACAAAACCTTCAGGTAAATTTAATTCTTTTAGTAATTCTTCATTTTTAGATATTGCATATGTGAAACCTAATAAGTATACACTTCCTAATCCTATATCAGTAGCAGCAAGAGACATATTCTCAATTATGCAAGATGCGTTAGCTAATTCAACTGCAGGTGCCTTTTCATTTGGTTGTCCAGAAACAACTATAAGTGTAGGTGCAGCATAAAGCGGATTCATTTTAGGATTATTAAATGCTTCTCTAGTAACATTTGTGATTTTATCTAATAAATTAGAATTTTGAATTACTGTTAGATGGAGTGATTTATACGCACCCATTCCTACTGGTGCAGCATAACCAGCCTTTAAAATAGTATCTAAGGCTTCATCACTAATTTGTTCTGATTTATAACTTCTAGTAGATTTACGTATTGCAATAGCTTTCATTAATTCCATATTAAGAAATCTCCTTTATTCTATAATTTATTCAAGTTAGGCATAAATAAGAAATAATAAATTTGATATGCAATATATATCTTTAGTTAGATAAGCAGCACTATTTTTGCAACTTAGCTGCTTGTCTAACTAAATAAAATAGAGATTAGAATTATGGTGCATACAAATGTATTATTTTGAATATGCTAAATAAACTTGGTATAATTATTATATCTACATAAAATTATATGGACAAGTACGCAGAATTTTATTATCAGGTATGATTTTTAATACCATGGAGGAGTTATAGATATGGAAAGTAATCAAGAACTGCAAAAATATTTAAAAGAACTTAGAGAGAGTAATGATACTAAGAAATGTGATGAGAATATACAATGCCCTGTAAAATACACTTTAGAGGTTATTGGAGGGAAGTGGAAACTTCGTATATTGATGCAATTATTAAAAAAAGATGTGGTACGTTTTAATGAACTGAAAAAGCTGATTGAAGGAATAACAAATACAATGTTGTCAAATTCTCTTCATGAACTGGAACAAGATGAATTGATTATTAGAAAACAATATAATGAAATGCCACTACGAGTTGAATATGAGCTGACTGATAAAGGGAAGAGTTTGTTGCCGTTACTTTATGAGCTATCCAGTTGGGGAAAAAGTCAAATGAATTGTAATTTAGAAGCTTGAAATTTATACTTGTATATTAAAAAAGCTATGCGCATAAGAATAATATCTTATGTGTATGGCTTTTTTTGTGTATAGAAGTATAAATATTCTATTTTGTATCATATTACTAATAGAGTTTTATTTTAAAGGTGTATCAGTCGGGGTTATGAAAATATAGATTAAATAAACCAACAACTTAATTTATTACTTGTAACTTTGGTTTACACCACGCACAGTCATAAGTCTCGTTTATATGTCGAATATCTAGAACTTTGAGGCCACATATATAATAATGGAGGAAAATCTAATGAAGATGAAAAGGAGTATAGTAAATCTATATAAGGTTTTACTCACTATAATTGCAATTTTAACAATTGCGGGAGTGTTATTTATTAAACCAGAAGTAGGTGTTGCAGATCAAGGAGATTTCGATAGAATAATGAGAATTTCGGGTCTAACATTGCTTGATTCAGATAAGAATAATGCTGATTTTATTAGATTCTATGATTATATAGTACCAGAGTATAAGATAAATGAAATAGATAAAATTTCTGATACCGTAAGAGGCAGCAGCTTAAGTTACTTGATTGTTTTTATAAATGCAATTTGTAGGAATTTTGGACACAATATATTTAAGACTCAGTATTTAGCTATTATATATAGTGTCATGTATGTTATTGCGTTTACTGTTATATTAAAATCGATAAATATAAAGAACAATATTAAATTGATAATAATTCCTATATTAATTATATTGATTTTTTTTGATGGCAACTATTTGGTTTGGTTTAATAGCCTGTATGGGGAACCGATGATGATAGTCACATTTGCACTGTTTATTGCATCGGTTTTAAATTATATACATTATAAATATGCGATTAAGAAAAATGGAAGTATGCTGCTAAGAATAATTCCTATACTACTTTCAGCATATTTATTTATAGGATCAAAGCTTCAGGTAAGTGTCTCTTTGCCTTTTGTAGTAATTATTATAGTGAAGATAATATGGGAAAATAGAGATTGTTTAAATAGAATAAGTATAGCAGCTTTATGTGTATGTGTTTATGCGATGATCCTTTATCCAGCAGGGATTTCCAGAAATAGTAACAATCTAAGTAAGGATACAGAGTATAATTCTGTTTTCTATGGAATATTAAATGGCTCTAAAACACCAAAGCAGGATTTAGCAGAATTAGGGCTTGATTCAGATTTGTATGTGGAAGCAGGAAAGCATTCTTACTTAGATACAGATGAATATGTAAAATATGTGCCAGGAACAGAAATAACAGATGAAGAGTTTTATAGTAAGATAAGTAACTTAAAACTTGCTAAGTTTTACTTAAATCATCCTGCAAGATTATTAAAGGGGATGCAATACACGGCCGGAAAAGCTTTTGATACTAGCACCGCACTAGGAAAATGCTCCCAAAGCTATAGTCAAACTCCAGTGATTGAATTCAATAGATTTACACTTTGGTCATACTTTAGGAAACATGTAATATTTAAAAGTTTATATTTTATTGGTGTAGTTTATTTCATAATAATATTAGTTTCAATTCGTAAATACATTAAAGATAAATGTAATTTAGAATTAAGAAGTAAGATATTCTTACTTTGGATTGTTATGCTAATTGGTGCAGTTCAGTTTCCCATGCCTTTTGTTGGAAATGGAAGAGCAGATACTGCGAAGCAGTTATTTTTATTTAATTTCATTTTTGATGGATTATTTTTGATTATTTTTAATTATATTTCTTTAAAAGCAATTGGATATTTTAAAAGCTAAATAGGATATTGAATAAATTACTAAAGAATAAAAAAGTCCCTCATGGATTGTTAACAACACATGAATATGAATAAAAATACCATCCAAGTCGCGGGCTTGGATGGTATTTTGATTGGAGCACAAGAAATTTATTCTCGGATACCGCAAGCCATACGGCAAAAACTATTCAGCTTACTTCTCATGGTATTGTTGATGCGATTAATCAGCATCACAACATCTTGTGAATAGGGATTAAAAGGCTTACTGGATCTTATACAATCCTAACCTTGCTTTCTCTGAATTACTACCTTACCCATCTTAGGATTTGTTTCGCACCTACGGTACGCTTCGGCTAATCCTTGAGATGTAAATGGGAAAATCCCGCTCAAATGAACCTTCAATTTTTGTTCATGGACGTTTTGAAGAATAGACACTAAATCATCGTGGCTTGGTTCTGCATGAACAAATTGAGCTTTAATTCCGCGAATTTGTGGATGTTCATTAATAGCCATGGCTACCAGCGAAATGAGTTTGCCACCATCCTTCAAAACAGAGTAACTTTTTCGCCCAGTTTCACCTATCTTCGCATCTAGAACTGTAGCGGATCTATCCATAACCATATCCAGTACAATATCTACAGGACTACTTATAGCCTTTGTAAAATCAGTTGTGGTATAATCAATTACCTCGTCTGCACCTAATTGTCGCACAAATTCATGGTTAAATTCACGGGCTGTTGCAATCACATATGCACCTGCTTGTTTAGCCAGCTGAACAGCAATATGTCCTACACCCCCAGCTCCTGCATGAATTAGAATACGCTGTCCCGGTTGTAGCTTGCCATACCTAAACAAAGACTGCCAGGCAGTCAAACCAACAGTTGGCAATGCAGCAGCTTCATGAAAAGACATACCGGGTTGGATTATTGCAAGTGCGATTTCTTCCATTGCTACATAATCTGCATAGGCTCCACCGTTGTTAGTAGGAATACCCATAACACGGTCGCCAGGTTTAAAATGGGTTACTTTACTTCCAACCTCAATGACAACACCGGCAAGATCGGCACCGAGAACATACGGCAACTGAACTGGTAAAATATCCTTAACAGCCCCAGAACGTAATACATAATCTGCTGGATTAATTGAAGCAGCATACATTTCTACTAGCACCTGTGTTTCTGTAATTACTGGCACATCTATTTCTTGTTCCTGTAAAACCGCTGGAATTCCGTACTCTTTTAAAACAATTGCTTTCATAATAAATTCCTCCTTGTATTTTTAAAGTTTGCTTCAGCTAATTAATAATTTATAAACATTTGTTTACTTATTAACTATTGTCTGATAATGTGATATTAACAAAGTTACTTGTTCGCTTCAATTGTTAAAATAACTGCAATTGTTCATTAATTAACAAAATTCCATTTATCGTTCATTAACTAATAAATATTTCATATAGCAAAATGCGTATAGTTAATTTTATTGAAAAAATTCACATAATATTTTAAGGAGGCTCTTATGGATAGACGAATACTAAAAACACAAAAAGCAATTATTGGAGCATTTATCCAACTGCTTGCAGAGAAAGAATTTGAAGATATTACAATTAATGAAATAGCAGATCGAGCTGATGTTAGCCGCGGAACTGTTTATTTGCATTACATTGACAAATTTGATTTGCTGGATAAATGTATTGATATTTATTTTAAAAAATTATTTGAAAGCTGCATGACTCTCGACGGTACTACGCTTTTACTTTCAAAATCTTTTATGATTCGCACATTTGAGTATTTGGAACAACATGCTTTCATATATACCACTCTTCTGGTTAACAAAGGAATCCCTACTTTCAGAAACCTCATGATGGATGTGATTCTAGGTAACCTTAGTGAGGTTATAGATGTCAGCAGCATAAAACGAGATATGAATAAGGAGGTGACGTTACAGTTTCTGGCCTCAGCTATTGTTGGCTTACTAGAGTGGTGGATTATCAAATCAATACCTATTCCAGCTAAGGATATAGCAGAACAATTGTGGTCACTGTTGGAACGTATTCAAGTTATGCCTAATTCACCGGATTCTAATTAAACAAACTGTAGTGACAAGGAAACCATCTCTTATGTATCTAGGAGGAAGTGCTAGGAATATATGCCGAAGGGATTCTAATAAAGAAGATTTCCTCTTTTTGTATTTCTATGCTTTCTTTATATAGCCTTTGGTTACCTAATAAAATCATTGCAGGGATAAATAGCAAAATGTATTGTTGGAATTGCTTATATATAGATTCTCGGTGGGTTAATGCCGAGTTTAGAAGAGATGGACTTGGTAAGAAACTTTTAAATGAGATTGAGAAAATAGCAATAAAAAGAGGATGCAAGTTAATTCATCTAGATACATTTGATTTTCAAGCAAAAGACTTTTATATAAAACAAGGATATGAAATTTTTGGAGTATTAAATAATTGTCCAGAAAATCATAGAAGATACTATATGACAAAGAGTATATAGTTATAGGAAGAAAAAAGATAATACTTTTAAGTGACAAAAGGATACGAGAAGTAACTTGTATTGATAATAAGGAGAGAATAATATCAATAAGAGGTAAGCATGAAAAGATTTTAGCTGATGAAAAGTTATAGAAGAAAATTAATAAATCTTAAGAGTTTTTTTAGTATAAGCTTAATATTTGTATTTTATACTACTTTTATATTGAGGCACAATAAAAAAATAACAAGTTCATCTGAATAAAGTGGGGGATACAGTAAAATGGATGTTAGAGATTTTATAAAACAATATATAAAGAATCCCAAAACAGTAGGTGCTATAGCTCCAAGCTCAGAGAAATTAGCGTACAAGATGGTTGAGGATATTAATTTTTTAAATGCTTCCTGTATTGTTGAATATGGGTCAGGGACAGGAGTTTTTACAGAAAAAATATTAAGTAAGAAGAAAGATAGTACTGTAATTTATAGCTATAGAATGTAATGTAGATTTTTATAAAATATTAAAATTTCTTTACGTTTCAGAAGCTATTATATTTTGGATAGAGTTACTTTTATGGTAAGAGCATTTCTGATAGTTTTGTGAAAAATATGTTTATATGTATATTATAGCAGGTATCATTTGAGTCATACTAAGTTAAAATTAATATTAACAATTTTACAGGCAGGGTATGTTTAAGCTTTTTCTAAGAAAGGAAGTATATTTATGAAAACAAATATTTTAGTTGTGGATGATGATAAGAGTATTCGGAATTTAATCAAAGTTTATCTTGAAAATGAGGGATATAACATTTTAGAAGCTTCTAATGGAGCAGAAGCTTTAATTATGCTTAATGAAAATAAGTTTGACTTAGTTATTTTAGATATAATGATGCCTATTTTAGATGGTATAAGTACATGTATGAAAATTAGAGAAAGCTATATTATGCCTATAATATTTTTATCAGCAAAAGATGAGGAAATTCATAAGATAGAAGGGTTAACGGTAGGTGCTGATGATTATATTACTAAACCTTTTGGATCTATGGAGCTTATAGCTAGAGTAAAGGCTCAACTTAGAAGATATAAAAAATTTAATGCAGAGCCTCAAAATAGCAACAGTATTACTATTGATGATTTAACTATTAATTTTGATACTCACGAGGTTACAGTGAGAGGTGATAAAATTAAACTTACTCCAAAGGAGTTTGATATTTTAGAATGTTTAGCTAAAAACAAAGGAGTGGTATTTTCAGTTCAAAAGTTATACGAGACTATTTGGAACGAAAAATTTGCAGTATCAGACACTTCTATTGTAGTTCATATTACTAATCTTAGGCAAAAAATTGAAATAGACCCTAAGAGCCCAAAATATATTAAAACAGTTTGGGGAGTTGGATATAAGATATGAAGAAAGGGATAATCAACAAGGTAGGTATAAAATTACTGATATTAATTACTAGCGATATAATAGTAAGTTTATTATTTCTTGGATTTCTTCTTAATATGTTTAGCAAGGTAATTAGTGACAATATTGGTTTTTACGAAAAATATGGAGCTATAATAGCTATCGTAATTTTTATATTGGAATTAGTAATTTTTATAGTTATTTTTCTGATTGCGATTAATGGAAGAATTAAATATCTAAAGAATATTAGTAAAAGTATTACTAATATAAAGACACAGCACTATTTAAATCCTATAGAGATAAAGGGCAATGACGAGATTTCTCAGTTAGCTGAAGATATAAATACAATGTCTGAGAGACTTAAAGAAAATTATGAAAAAGAAAAAAAGCATGAAGAAGCTAAAAACGAGCTTATAGTTGCTGTTTCACATGACTTAAAAACGCCATTAACATCTATTATTGGATATTTGGAACTTCTTAATAAAGATAAAGAAAGTTTTACAGAAAAACAGCAAGAGTTTTTAAAAGTAGCTTATGAAAAAAGTGAAAATTTAAAGAAATTAATTGAAGAACTTTTTGAATATACTAAGCTTTCAAATAATTATGTGGAACTAAATAAAGTTCCATTTAATGTAGCTGTTCTAATAAATCAGATAGTGGGGGAGCATGTTTTATTTTTAGATAAAAAGAATATAAAGGTTGAAATTGAATGTACTAAAAATGAATTGATTTGTGAGATCGATATGCAAAAATTTATCAGAGTTATTGAAAACTTAGTAAAAAATGCTGAAAAGTATAGTTATAAAGACTCAACATTTAAAATTATAATGTGGGAAGAAGATAAGAATATTAAACTTTCTTTTATTAATGAAGGTCATAATATTAGTAAAGATGATTTGGTGAAGATATTTGATGAAATGTATAGAATCGATAAATCTAGAAATGTTGAAATAGAAGGATCTGGTCTTGGTCTTCCTATTTCAAAGAAAATTATTCAACTTCATGGAGGAAGAATTTGGGCCGAATGTACTGGAAATAAAATTAATTTTAATATCGAATTACCTAAAAGTACAAGATAAATTTATCTAAAAAAATCTTAATAATTCTTAAGAGTTTTCTAGTCCTTTATTTAATAAATGCCATATACAATGAATCTTGTAGTTAAAAAAGTAGGAAATCTATAATTTTAAATATAAAAATTACTGCAAGAATAGAGGTATTAATGATGAATAAGTTATTTAAAGGCTTTGCTTTTTTATTTTGGATAGCAATCCTAGTTGTATTCTTTAAATATCAATTGTATATTGATGGGGCAGGAAAAATAACTAGATTTTTGCAAGCATATCCCAATTATAGTACATTGTCATTTTTAATGATTGCTTCATTTAGGATTTTTACTCTTATTCCTTGTACTGCATTTATTATCAGTGCCGGAATGTTATTTAATCCTGTAAAAGCATTTATTTTAGTTACCATAGCAAATTTATTAAGTGAAATTTTTTTATTTTTATTTGTTAAAGCCACAATTGGTATGGGATATCAGGAAAAAATAATTAATAAATATCCCAAAATATATTCACTAATTCAAAATAATAATGTTAAAATTTTGGCTCTAGGGGTTTCATCACCTGTAGAACCATCAGATATAGTATGTTTCTTTTCTACATTAACGGGAATGCCCTTTAGTAAATATGTTTTAACTATATTTTTAGCTGATACTCCTGTTATTTTACTATATACTTTCTTGGGGATAAGCATAAACTATTCCCTGTATGTATTTATTGGAACTCTTATTATAATAATTTTAATGAGCTATGCAAGTTACAGAAAGTGGAATAGCAAAGTTGAGTTATAAAGTTTCTAGGGCTAGAGGATGTGGGTATGGTTATTTAAGTGAAAAGAGGAATCTAGTATCATAAGTAAATGAGGAATTTACTAAAATTCGATAAATGAAGGCAATGAAATATAACTATTCATTGCCTATAAATGTTTATTTCCCTTGTTTTAAGTGTTATAGTCCCCAAAGAAGATTTATGCAATAGTAACTGACATCTTGTTTTTATATAGGAAATAGGAAACGGCCTGCGGAAGTGGCTGTGGATAACATTCTATCCTTATAAATTTACAATATCGCTCAGTACAAATTCTTCGTTATAAAAAAGCCGATTACCATAGCAGAATAGTTTATATTTTATCTTATGTAACAAACTTTAGCCGTTTTCTTGACCCCACTGAGACATAAGCTTCATTATTGGAATGAGTGTTTTTCCTTTATCAGTTAAACTATATTCTACTTTTGGTGGAATTTGATTATATTGTTCTCTATGAATAATGTCGCTATCCTCTAGTTCTTTAAGTTGTTGGCTTAAAGTCCTATGAGCTATAACTTGTACTTTATTTTTTAATTCGCCATAACGTAGCATTCCATACTTAGATAGCAAAAACAATATTATCCATTTCCATTTTCCGCTTACGATTGACAAAGTATAAATCATAGGGCAGTCTTCTCTAAACTTAAGTTCGTGTTCATTTTCCATAATATTTTCCTCCTTACTTACTTATTGTTTAGTATATAACAATAATGTGCATACTTTATTTTTATAAAATAATCATATACAATACAAATAGAGATTGCAATCGCTAAAAAATAAAAAATGGAGGCTTATATGAAAGTTATAGTAATAAATGGTAGTCCAAGAAAGAATGGGACAACTTCAATTCTATTGAATGAAGCAATTAAAGGGGCAGTTTCACAAGGAGCAGAAACAGAACTAATAAATCTTTATGATTTTAATTATAAAGGTTGTAAGGGGTGCTTAGCGTGCAAAAACAAAGATGGAAAAAGTTATGGTATGTGCGCTATAAAAGATGAGCTGACTCCAATTCTTGAAAAAGTTATTGATGCAGATGCTGTTATCATTGGTTCTCCTATATACTTTAGTTCTCTTACAGGCGAAGCAAGATCTTTTATGGAAAGATTAATATGGCCTCGTATGGGGTTTGAAGGTTCTGGTTCTCCCAAAAAAATTATACCGACTGGTTATATTTATACTATGAATGTAGAGAATATAACAGACGATGTACTTGGTTATAGTTATAAGGATCATTTTAAAAGCATTGAATTGCAGACACAATGGGGGATGGGAGCAGCTGAATCACTGAGCGTTACTAGGATTTATAATTATCCACTAGAAACAGAGTATTCAAAGTATTTTTCGACACTAATTAACCCAAATGGTACTGTAGAAGATACTGAGAAACGAAAGGAAGAGTTTATAACAGATTGTGATAAAGCTTTTGAGCTAGGCATTAAGCTTGCAAAACAAAGTACTATTTCTAATTAATCATAATAAACATATTTAAATATAAAGGGGGGATTGTAAAATGATTACGAATAATGTAATGCTTAGGCTTGAGGAAAGAAGCAATGAAAATATCCAAAAGGCAAGAAATATTTTGTTAAGTATGAAAGGTAAGATTGAAATTCTACGTGATATAAAAGTAGAAGTTGCTATACATGAAGGAGAATATGATATTTTGCTCATTACTAAGTTTGATTCGATGGAAGATTTGAATAACTATCAGGTCCACCCGGTTCATCTTGAAGTACAAAAATATATTCTCAGTGTTCTTAAGACTGCAGCATCTTTATGCTATGAATCCATGGATTAATATAAATAAATCCATGAAATAATAGATAAACTGCACCTTGTAAGATAGATGCAGAAAAAGAGGTAAAAAGTAAAAATCAAAAGGATTAATAAAAAAATATATTTAAAAGATGGAATAGTAATTGTTAATATATGTAAAGATAATATATTAACAATGAATCCAATTAATGAAAGAGAACCAAGTCAAAATGAATGAGGTTCTCCTTCTTCTTTTTTTCAAGAATAATATTTATGGTAAATATTTTAATACTAATAATCGGGTTAGGAAACTTAAGCGTTACATTGGTACATACTGATATGTTTTTATGCTTAATGTCTAAGACATATTTCCCGTTACTTCAAGATTAATTGTTCTCTAGCATATTTTCTTTAATAACATTTGATAATATTTTAATTCCTTCTCTTATTTTCTCTTCATTAATATTTGTGTAGTTCAAGCGTAAGGTGTTTTTATGACCACCATTTGGGAAAAATGCTTCTCCTGAAATAAAAGCTATACCATTTTTCAATGCACATTTTAATAAGTCCTTGCTGTCCATATAAGTTGGAAGTGTAACCCAGAGAAAAAAGCCTCCATTAGGTTCAGTATATTTAACTTCTTTGGGAAAGTCAGCTTTAATTGCATTAAGCATAGCATCTCTCCTATTTTTATAAATTGCTATATTTTTTTCTATATGTGCTTTAACATCATATTTTTCAAAGAACTTTGTTATCTGCATCTGAGAAAATATATTTGTATGAAGATCTGAACCTTGTCTAAACAAGACAAATTTTTTTATAATTTCTTTGTGAGCACAAATCCATCCAATTCTGAAGCCTGGACAAACGATTTTTGAAAAGGTACTGAGATAAATAACTCGGTCTTCAGTATCAAGACTTTTCAATGAAGGAAGATATTGCCCAGTAAAATTCAACTCACTGTAGGGACTATCTTCAACTATTAAAATATTATATTTGTTTGCCAGCTCAATTATTGATTTTCGTCGTTCAAAACTTAATGTAACTCCTGTTGGATTTTGGAAATCTGGTATAGTATAAAGAAACTTAATATTTTTACTGTTTTTAAGTTTTTCTTCTAAGACTTCCGGGTCTAAACCTTCATTATCTATAAAGATCTCTTCAAGCTTTGGATAAAAAGGTTTAAAGGCATTAATTGCGGAAAGATATGTAGGGCTTTCGCAGATTATAGTATCACCTTCATCAATAAATGCCTTTGCAGTTAGATCCAAGCCTTGCTGAGAGCCTGAAATAATCAGTATATTATCTATGTCTGTATTGATTCCTCTTTCTCTCATAATTTCAATAATGACTTTTCTAAGCTTATCATATCCTTCAGAGGTCGAATATTGCATACTTTTTCCACCATAGTCTGAAAGTATTTCATTACAAATAACCTTCATTTCATCTACTGGAAATGTTTCCTCTGAAGGAAGTCCACCTCCGAATGAAATAATATTATTGTTTCCTATTAATTTTAATAGTTCCCTTATTTCAGAAGCTTCAATTGTATCACTTCTTTTTGAAAATTTAATATTCATGTTAAACATCATTCCTTTCGTTGTGTTCATGGTACAAGAAATTATAAATGAATTAAAAGTTTAAAATCGGGAACTGATAATGCACAATATACCAAGAGAGATGCCATAACAATATTGAATAACTTTTTATGACGACTAAGAATTTTTTGAAATAATGAACCAAAAAGAGTCCAGCAGGACATCGATATAAATCCTACGAATGCGAGGAGTATAGCAAATAAGTATAATATTATGCTCGATTTATAGTAGGGTATTATAAAAATTGAAGTTACCGTTATACCATAAAGTATTGTTTTAGGATTCATGAATTGCATAAGCATTCCAGATTTAAATGTGTTGATACTGTAATCATTAATTGCATTTGAGTTAGAACTACTTTTGAGTATCTTGATAGCTAAATATATTATGTATGCCGAACTAAATACCTCCATAGACAACTTTATGTTGGGAAGAAGTTTAAATAAAAATAAGTTGAGATAACCACACAATAACATGATCACAGCCATACCAGCTGTAGCGCCTAGAACAAATTTCAATGTTTTTTTATATCCAAAGTTAGTACCATTTGTCATAGACATAATATTATTTGGACCAGGCGTAAAAGTTGAAACAATAACATAAGATAAAAGTGCAGATAAATTGAACATAGCTGACCTCCTTAATAATTAAATTTGAAAAGATAGTAACAATATGATATCATGCTACTAATAATTAGTGAAATCAATAGTTTAAATTGTAACAATCAAAATAAATGATTGATTTGGAGGTATATACAAATGGAATTTCGTCAATTAAATGCATTTATTACCGTAGCTAAGCTGAGTAATTTTACAAAAGCAGCATTTGAACTAGGATATTCGCAATCTGCTATCACTGCTCAGATACAACAGTTAGAAAAAGAATTAGGTGTTAATTTATTTGAAAGATTAGGGAAGAATATATCTTTGACTTCAGAAGGGGAACAGTTTCTTGTTTATGCTAAACAAATAATTAAGCTTTGTGATGAAGCAAAAAGCAATTTAAGTACATCAGATGTAGTAAAGGGAACTTTGACAATAGGGGCTAATGAATCACTTTGTGCTGTAAGGCTCCCTCCTCTATTAAAAGAATTTCATGACCGTTATCCGGAAATTGAAATTCTTTTAAAAATGGAAAGTAATACTAAATGTAAAACATTGATAAGAGAAAATCAGATTGATGTTGCTTTTATTATTGGTCAGAAAATCAATACTTCTGAGTTAATTACAGAATTGGAATTTCCTGAACCTTTAGTTTTATTAGCAGCCCCAGGACATCCACTTACTTTCAAGAAATATGTTTATCCTGAAGATATTGATGACTGTAACATAATTGTTTCAGAAAAAGGCTGTGGTTACCGAAATCTTTTTGAACAAAGTCTCAATGATGCTGGGGTAACTCCGAAATCAATAATGGAAATGGGCAGTATCCAATCAATCAAACAATTGACAATGAGCGGACTTGGAATAACGCTGCTTCCCAAGATTGCTGCTCAGGAGGAGCTGAAACGAAATGAATTGATAGAACTTCATTGGTGGGAAGATTCTTTTTATTTGACTACGCAAATGGTATATCATAGGGATAAGTGGGTTTCAAGGGCATTAAGAGCTTTTATAAATTTGAGTAAAGAAATGATGAATAGTTAATCGAATTTCACGTATTAAAAGCTATAAGGTACCAATACCTTATAGCTTTTATAACTATCACTCCATATAATCCCATCTACTTTATATATAATATTCATATACGAAGTAGAATAAAGAGCTCTTATTTTTATTGTACTAAAACTATAACTGATTGAGCTTGCTTTTAGGCTCTTCACCATTCTCTACACGCTTTATATTATTCACGAAGAAATCATATCTTTTTTTATGGAATTTGAGACCATCAGGCAAGCCTGCTGTATGAGGAGTAAGTATAACATTTCTTAGATTTCGGAGTTCACTTTCAATTGGAAGAGGTTCAGATTCAAACACATCAAGGCATGCTCCTGAAATGTCCTTGTTTTTTAAGGCATCTATCAAGTCTCTTTCATTGATAATCCCCCCACGGGCTGTATTGACAAAAAGTGCAGTATTCTTCATTTTCTTGAATACATCTTTGTTGATCAGCTGTTTGGTTTGCTGATTAAAGGATACATGTACACTTACTATGTCCGATGCGCTTACAAGAGTATCGAAATCCGTCATTTTCACAAAACTGTCAGACTGTACAACGGGATTTCTAGCATAAACCAGAACATTCATATCAAAAACCCTGCAAAACTCAGCTACTTTTTTACCGATGGCACCAAAGCCTATAATCCCAATTGTTTTACCTTTTAATTCACTCCCTGTATACTGCAATTCATTTTCATCTATCCTATTCTTCATGAAAGCATCAAGAAACGGTATGTTTTTATAATAAGACAATATCACCGCCATTACGTGTTCGGCAACTGCTTGTGCATTCACTCCTGCAGCATTTGCCGCCCAAATGCCATACTGAGTGCAAGCATCTATATCTACATTGTCAAATCCTGCACCCGTCTGTACCAACTTTAATTTTTTTGCTATAGAAAGCAAACTGCAATCCACTTTAATGTGTTCAGGTATGAGTACCTGACAATCTTCAATATGATGCAACATTTCTTTTTCGGGCTGGACAATTACAATGTCCCAGTCTTCTGGAAAATGCCTTACAATATTTGATTTTGAGGTCTCAGTAAAATATCCGACTATAAGAATTTTCATTTTTAAACCACCTTTCATGCTCTATATCTATTTCGAAGAAAATCCGTTTGATGTTTGCAATTAGAATAGCTGCAAAATGTCTACACTGCTATCTAGATAACAATTGCAAAATATTTGAAGTTATATCTTTACTGAATTGATACTTTTCTTGTGATGCAGCAGGATTAATTGCTGCTAAAGGTATTTCCCTTTCATAAAGGGAGCCGTGAGTTCGTACGTCTTTAGTATTTAAATAAATACCTTCAATTTCGGCAAATGCATAATCTTCAGAGGCAAAAATGACGTAGTCTCCTATACCATTTATTGGCAAATGATAAAGTTCAGCAGCTTCTTTTTTGTTCAAAATTTTGTCAACTGATATTTGAGCAGATACAAATTCAAGATACTTTTCCATTTCATCTGCATTTTTCATATATACATAAAGTGTTCCACCTTCCTGATACGCATGATTTTCAATATATCTATCTTTCATTGGAGGTACGCATACAACATGAAAACCTGCTTGTTCAGATAAATTTTGAAAATTTACAAGAGTAGTTTTTTTATTCATTCCATGGTCAGCAGTAATATAAATCTGGCGGGTTGGTTCTAATTTGTGTATTTTTTTGATGCAGTTATCAATATCGTTTATTTGCTTTTTAGCCTGTTCAGAGTTTGGTCCATAATGATGCATAATATAGTCATTAGTAGTGCAGTACACTATTTCAGGAGATTCTTTTTGTATGCACTTATAGGCTGCATCTAAAATCCATTTGCTACTTTCTACACTTTGTATTTTTGGCGGCACAGAAATGCCTAGCTGCTCTAAAAGGTTAAGGTCAGGCTTTTCAGCACTAATTCCTAAATCAACATCTTCTCCATATACTTCAAGAATCTTTCCTTTTACTGTCAATAAAGCAGTTTTACCACCAATACTTTTAATGTGCTGTAATATTGTAGTAGCTTTCATAAATCCTTTCTCTTGTATAAATCCAGACTTTCCTGTTATGTGATCATAAAAGAAATTTCCTACCATTTGTGTCTCATTTGGCCAAAGTCCTGACAGAATAGAAGCGTGATTAACGTTGGTTACTGTAGGAACTGCACCATAAATATTTTTTATGAACCCTCTTTGTTCACATAAACTATAAATATTTGGTGCATTTTCCAAAGTAAAATACTCTGGAGAGCACCCATCAATGACAACAATCAATATTTTTTGCATAATTTACATCCCCTTTAATCAAGACACTTATTTATTTTTAGATTATCACCTCTATAATGCTTTGTAAAATATGAATAATATTATATAATGATTAGTAAATACTTAACTATATGAAATGGGGGATTTCAATTGACAATTCGTGATTTAGAAATATTTGTAGAAGTTTGTACTCAAATGAGCATGAGTAAAGCTGCTCAAAAATTATATATATCGCCATCATCCATCAGCCAGTCAATATCAGCGCTGGAGAATGAATATAATACAAAGTTATTTGAGCGATTATCTAAAAAACTATATTTGACTTCTAATGGAAAGGAATTGCTTTTTCATGCAAAACAATTATTATATGATTTAGGGCAAATGAACTTAAAAATGAGAAATCTTTCCTATCAAGGACTAGTACGAATTGGGGTTTGTACCACAATTGGTCATAAACTGATTTACCCAATATTAGAGAAATTCCAGAACCTTTATCCTTCTGTAAATATTCAAGTTGAAATTGGAAATAGCTCCTACATAGAACAAAAGATATTATCATATGATTTGGATGTAGCCATTATTCAAATGGAATCTCCTTGCAATGAGTTAACATATATTGATTTTTTAGATGATAAACTAATGCTTGTTTGCCATCCAGAAAATCACTTTGCTGAACAAACAATTAAAATTAATCAATTACGTTCAGAACCAATAATAGCCCGTGAATCTGGAAGTAGGACTCAAAAAATGCTTCAAGATATTTTTGATGAATCGCATATTATTCCTAATGTTACATGGATTTGCAAAAGTATTGATTCTATAAAAGAAGCTGTAATTCATAACAAAGGAATAGCACTTTTATCTCAATACTTAATACAAGACGAATTAAAAAACGGAAAAATAGCAAAAATAAATTTAGAAGAATATAACTGTGCAAGGAAGTTCTATGTTTCATATCATAAAAACAAGCACTTAACAGAATATATGCATAACTTTATAATGCTGTGTAATACAATAAAGGAGGAGAATCCCAAAAAGGTGTGATAGTAGTCTGGCTATATTACCTATATGTTGAGAAGCATAATGCTCATGAGTTTATTGGGAGGTCAACGTATGGTAGGAGAATTAGCAAAAAAAAAGCATGCATTAAGCTACAAACAGCAACATTTAATTTATTTAAAATGGTTAACTAAAATAAAAAAATATTGCTAGAAATCAAAATTTCCAGCAATATTTTAATAATAGATTTTCTATCAATATAAAATTATCTAGAGCCTCCATTTTTTAGAGTCTACTATATATTTTTATATTCCTTCCTTTACATTATTATAATTTAATTTTTCATAATCATCCTTTTTGTGTTCTAAAGATCTTGCTTTTATAATCTTTACTAGTCCATACATTACAACAGCAACTAAAGCTATAGGAATCAAGGTTCTAATACTTATTCCACCTTCGTTTGCAAATCCTAACTTTGAGCAGACTATATACATTGATATCATAAAGAATATTACAAATCCGCAAGCCTCATAACGGTATTTCCATGGTTTTATATCAACAACGTTATTATCTTTTAACATATATTCTGTAGCTCTTGGTTTTATTTTGCCGATAACCAGCATGATTATGCAGCTTATTACAAATAAAATAGCTAATTGATAAAGATAATGTATATCTGGTTTTATTACTAATTGGAGTGTTCCATAAGTTAATACAAATAATACTATAGATATTTTAGCAGCTATAGCTGGAACTTTCTTTGTCACATAACCAATGAATACTATTGTAAATATAGGAACATTGAAGAATCCATTAACTGTTTGTAAGTATTCAAATAATCCTTGTGGTGCATACATTATAAATGGTGCTATAGTCATAGAAATTATAGCTAAAATAAGTCCAAACAATTTACCTTTTGATATAATTTCTTTATCAGATTTGCCCTTTCCAAATACAGGACTATACACATTTAGCGCAAATAAAGTTGAAGCACTATTTAAAACTCCATTAAATACGCTTAATACTGAACCAAACATAGCTGCTGCAAAGAAACCAATTAATGGTTTTGGTAATACATCATTTACTAGTCTTGAATATAATAAATCTGGGTTTTTAACTCCTGCTCCATAGATATGGAAGGCTATAATTCCAGGTATTATAACTACTAAAGGTGTTAATACTTTTAAAAGACCTGCAAAAATTATTCCTTTTTGCCCTTCTGCTAAGTTTTTAGCTGCTAATGCTCTTTGAATGATTGCTTGATCTGTTCCCCAATAATAAAGGTTAACTAAAATCATTCCTGTGAATATAGTTCCAAAGGGTATTGGATCATGTGATGTTCCTATGGCATTAAACTTTTCAGCATTATTTGCTAATATATTAGATAATCCACTAGAAAAGCTGCCATGGCCAAAATAAATAAGTCCGAATATAGGTACCATTAATCCACCAATAGCTAGTCCTATACCGTTTAAGGTATCAGATACTGCAACTGCTTTTAATCCACCAAGTATAGCATAAATAAATCCTATTATACCGATAACCCAAACCATAATCCAAACACTAGCTGTATAGCTTATACCAAAGGTTTCCTGAACGTTAAATATTTGAGCTAGTGCAATAGCACCTGAATAAAGAGTGATTGGAAGTAAATTTGAAACATAACCTAATAAAAATAATATTGAAACTATCTTTTTAACACCTGAATCAAAACGTTCTTCAAGAAAATCGGGTACAGTTGTAACACCTTGTTTTAAATATCTTGGAAGTAAAAATAAAGCTACAATTACAAGAGTGATACCAGAACCAACTTCCCAGCCCATAACGCTCATATTACTGCTATAAGCCTGAGCGCTCATTCCAACAAAGTTAGATGCACTTAAATTTGTAAGTAATAAAGATGCACCAATAACGCCGCCAGTTAAACTACGTCCACCTAAGAAGTAAGAGTCCTTTGAATTATTTTTCTGTCCTTTTAATTTACGATAGGTAACTGTTGCTACCAATACGATACAAAATAAAAATGAAATAATGGTTAACATGTTTTTTCCCCCTTTTAAAGTACAAACGTTTACTAAGTCCATAATATTTCCTGAATATCTTTATGGATGTTAAATCTTCATATTTCGTAATTTACAAGATGTTATTGTTTTCTGTAATCGTTAATCATATTATATTGAAATCGTTCTATTATAAAAATTTAAATTATTAACTTTTCTTATAAAATATTAACTTAATTAAAAATAAATTTTTAAGATACATTTTATTCTTAACTTGTTATTTTTTTTCATGTGCCTTATAATTTCCTAAGGTGATGATTATGAAGATGAAAAAGATCACAAAAATAAGCAATAGAATAACTATATATTTTTCAATTATAATACTTGCATTAACTTTAGCTGTTACATCATCTATAAGTTATATTTTTTCTAGGGAGATAACTAAGCAGTATAATAATGTTGCGACGGAGAAAATAAATGTAATTTCTAAAATACTTAATGAAAATTTGGATTCTATACGAAATGATGCTTACATGATTGAAAACGATAAAAATATTTATGACTATATGTATAAAGTTAATAAAAACAATTCTGCTTATTCAGAGGCTAATACTGAATTTTTTGATAGTCTTTTAGAATATTCCAAAAGGAGTAATTATATAAGTTCTGTTATTCCATTAACAACAGATAAAAAAATAATGGATCCTTTATATTCGCAATATCCTTATAGTGAATTAATTTATGGAAACAAGGAATTGGACAACTTCATTGAAAGTGGTTATTCAAACAAATTCTCAGCTCCTAACACTTTTCCATTTAATTATGAAAATCCTGATTATGAAAAAAAGACTAATATAACTTATTTTTCTAGGTATTTAGATAAAGAAAATTACTCGCTATTAGGGTATCTTATGATTAACATAAAGAAAAAAAATCTATTTACAAACATAGATGACTATTGCAATGGGGGCTTTGATAGTACTTTTATTGTTGATCAAAATGGCAATTTGATCTATAAAATAGGAAATATCGATTATGATAAAGCAATGTTAGAAAAAATTAATAATGATACTGTAAATGTCAAAAATGAAAAATATATTGAATTTAATAGTGTCATTGAAGCATATCCAGAATGGAGAGTTATTGGATTGATATCGTTAGATTCTTTAAATAAGAACCTTAATGATATTAAAGTACTAATTTGTTGCATTGGTATTTTCAGCATTATAGTCGTACTTTTTATAAGTCATATTACTTCAAGAAAAATTACTGATCCTATATATGATATTACAAAGGCAATGAATAAATTTGAAAATGGGGAATGGCCAGATAAGTTGGAAGCTAAAACGGAAGATGAACTTAAATATCTTATAATTAGTTTCAATAAGATGATTCACAACATGAAAAATTTAGTTGAACAAATTTATAAGGAAGAGGAAGAAAATAAAAAACTCGAAGTAGAATCCATGAAAACCCAGCTGGATTTATTGCAATCTCAAATTAACCCTCACTTTATACATAATACTTTAAACACAATAAACTATTTGGCTATAAAAAACAATCAAGGAGAAATAAGAGAACTTATTCAATCATTTAACAGTCTGCTCAGACAAAGTATATCGACAAGTAAAAAGCTTATAACTTTAAAAGAGGAACTTACCTGTA
>JAEZKY010000123.1 GCA_023435985.1 Bacillota bacterium
CTCTTGTCTAGATATAAAATTGTCATTTACAAGCCGTCTCAAATCCATCTCTATTGTCTGCATTCCAAACTTAGAGCCCATTTGAATAAAGCTATTTATTTGTTCATAGTTTCCTTCTCTAATTAAATTTTTTATGCTATGGGTACATACCATTATTTCCATTGCTGCAACTCTTCCCACTCCTGAAGCATTAGGCAATAAAATTTGAGAAACAACTCCTCTTAACAAAGACGATAGCTGAATCTTCACTTCATTTTGATGTCCAGCTTCAAAGGAGTTTATAATTCTATATATACTATTAGCTGTACCCATGTTATGTAAAGTTGAAAAAACCAAATGACCAGTCTGTGCTGCTCTTAAGGCTATTTCTATTGTTTCTGGATCTCTCATTTCCCCAACTAGTATAACATCTGGATCTTGTCTAAGTGCTGCTCTTAATCCATCTGCATAACTCTTAGTATCCTGGCCAATTTCTCTCTGATTTATCATAGATCTATTGTTCTCATATATATATTCGATTGGCTCTTCTAAAGTTATTATATGTTTTTCTTTACTCATATTTATTTCATTAACCATTGCTGCAAGAGTAGTACTTTTCCCTGATCCTGTTGGCCCAGTAACTAACACTAGCCCGTCACTTAATTCTGTAAATTTTTTAAGGGCAGGAGCCATTGTTAAATCTTTTAGTTTAGGTATAACCTCTTTGATTACTCTAAGACATATAGAATATCCTTCCCTGCACTTATATGCATTTACCCTGAAATTGCCAATGCCTTTTCTATTATACTTAAAGTCTATTTCTCCATTTTTCAAGAAATAATTAAAATTTTCTGGTATTAACTCTTTAATGCATTCTTCCACAGCCTCATGAGGAATACTGCTTTCAAAAACATTCACTAAATTTCCATCTATCCTTACCATCGGTCGTAATCCTGATGTAATATGTATATCTGATACATTACTTATATCCATATCATTAATTAACGTGTCTATTCTTGCCATAGTATTCCTCCTCAATATAACACAAAACAATTTTTGTATATTTTTCTATACACAACATATAATATTTTTACTACAGTTGTCAATATCCATTATTTTACCAAACATATATGCTGAAGTGCATAAAAATAAGAGTAATAAACAATATTTCTACTGCGTACTACTCTTATTCTTGGAATGTTTGAATAAAGTTTTTTACTAACCTTACCTAGGAACATATATTAATATTAGATTAATATAATTTTAACACACTACCAATATATATTCAATACTTATTAATAAATATTATTATTTAATATCTATTTCAATTTTATAATGTATGATCAAAATTAACTTTCCATCTTAATTGTATATTTTTTGCAGAAATCGAGAAGTCGGAAAATAAAATAATCACTTTATTTTCCGACTTCTCATATCACCAAACATACCATTCATTAGGTAGCGATTTATTAAAACTTAACCTTTTCTTTAAATGGTAATTTAATTGTAAATCTAGTTACGTTGTCATTACTTTCAACAAATATTTTGCCATTGTGTTTTTCAATTAGTTCTCTTGTTATACATAATCCATATCCATGATTTTTATCACTATCACCTTTAGTAGTAAATCCTGAGTCAAAAATCTTATAAATAATTTCTTCTGGAATTTTCTCTCCATTATTTTCTATTGTTATTACTATATTATTTAAATCTTGGAATGACTTTGCTATTAAAGTACCTCTATTCTTCATTGCTCTTATTGCATTATTAACAATGTTAATAATTATTCTGTACAATTCTATCTCAGTTATTGTAGTCAATTTGAAATTGGCATTATCTTCGACTATAACGTTTATTCCTTTTTCACTAGCATGTTTAGTTGCAAGTAAAAGTAAAGACGATTGCCCTGAACTTTCGTTAGACACATTAGGATTATTCCGATTTATAATACTTTTTAAAAACCATGTCACATCATCATATTTTTCTACATCTACTAACTCATATAATGAAGACATTTGTAAACCATAATTATTTTTAATATTCTTTAATTCCTTATTTTTACTTGATAAAATTCTATTTAATTCAGACATCTCTTTAGCCTTTAATACTATCTTACTAAAGATTACTATGATAAATCCCAAAAAAATAAATAAAGCTGCAAATACAACATTACTTAATGCTTCATTATCTTTACCGTAAGAAATCAAATATAAAGAAATCAAAAAATCTGGAAGAAACCCTAGTATAATTCCATAGCTAATTGATATATTTTCATGTGATAGTAATTCATATATCTGTTTAATCTTATTTATAAATTTCAAGCACAAAATCATTAGCACTAATTGTGATATATAAAGAAGACCTATATTTATTATATCAATATATTCAGCAAATAAATCATTCGTATTAAATACTCCATATAACAAATTTCCAAATATAAATATCCAGATAGCTACTATTGAATATATTAAACTATATCCAATCAAAGCTTTAGTATACATTTCTCTAAATAATAATGCAATTATAGCCATAGATATTACATGTGTGGCAAATATACAAATAGAAAAATTTCCAAATATGCACGGGACTGCAAACCCATTAATTGTAAGCAGGATTATACACATAATTTTTTTGCTATCTATTAATTTATTCATTCCTAAACAATAGCTTATTACAAAAACAAATAGCATACTTTGAAGTATTGACGCTATAATATCAATAAAATACATTTCCAATTCACATCCCCTTTTACCTTATGAAGCTTTTTATCTTATCTTAAATTTTTCATTGATTCTGGCATCTCCTCTACTCCAGCTGATAGGTACGATGCAGTGCACGCTTTAGTCATTCTACTTGAAATATTTAATAAGATACTTGCAAAAATTTTTTTAATTTTCATAAAACTCATCCTCCATACCTATAAAACATTTTAAAACAATTAAGTAAAACAATCTAATTTCTTAGTCTGTTGAATAGTTTTATTAAAAATCAGGAATGTAAAATTGGAAATGCTAATTTGTAATATGATAAAAATATTTTAATTATAATGTATTTTAGTGGGATTTTTAAGATCATTCAACTTAATTATGTTAATACTTACATTATAAGCCCATTAATTGCAGTATTCAACAATAATTAAATACAAAATTAATTATATATTCGCTAGTATTCTTGCTTTCTAAAGCTACTACAAAAGCCTATTTTTCACATAATCACTAATTAAACTTTATCGGTAATTATTCATGTACTTAATACGCAAGCATATTATTTTTATTTTTCCAGCTCTTCACTTATAGTTTTTAAATTTTTAATAATATTAATATGCTGAGGACATACACGCTCGCAGTTTCCGCAAGCAATGCAGTCAGAGGCTTTGCCGCTTGTTCTGATTGCCAGTCCATAGTGACTCTTCGCACTTTTTAGATCATTGTGAATCATCTTACGGTTATATGCCGCAAAAACATTGGGAATAGGTATATTTTGTGGGCAGCCTTTTACGCAATATTCGCACGCTGTACAGGGAATACGTGGAATTTCACTGAGTGCCTTTCGCACCTTCTCAATAACAGCGAGTTCTTCTTGATTTAGCGGCTGGAACTTTTCCATAAAAGATACGTTATCCCGAACCTGATCTATTGTCGACATTCCGCTCAAAACTGTAATAATGTTGTTCAAGGATGCCGCATAACGTATAGCCCATGATGCTGGTGAAACATTTGGATTAGCATCTTCAAATATTTTTTTGACATCTTCAATAGGGTTTGCTAAGATACCTCCCTTAACCGGTTCCATAATGACAATAGGTTTGTGATGCTTCATTGCCACTTCATAGCACTTTCGAGACTGAATTGTAGGGCTCTCCCAGTCATCGTAATTCAGTTGAAATTGTACAAACTCCATCTCTGGGTGCTCAGTTAAAATTTTATCCAGCGCCTCCGCATTGTCATGGATTGAAAAACCGATATGTCGCACAACACCTTTTTCCTTAAGCTTACGGACATAATCCCACATTCCGAAATCATCAAAACATTTTGTACGGCTATCTCCCAGATTATGTAGCAGATAAAAATCGATATATCCCGCACCGGTGCGCTTTAATGAAGTCCAGATCATATTCTTGGCCTCTTCTTCAGTTTTCACAATCCATGCAGGGCATTTGGTAGCAATTTGAAAACTTTCACGAGGGTAACGGTCAACGATTGCAGCTTTCATTGCTTCTTCTGATTTTCCACCGTTATAACCCCAGGAGGAATCAAAATAACTGAAACCCTTGGACATAAATAGATCGACCATTTCTTTTGTCTGTTCAATATCAATTTCTTCACCTATCATAGGAAGCCGCATAAAGCCAAAACCTAAGTTCGGAATATTTTCACCTAAATCCTCAATTTTTCTTGTTTCCATTAGCACAACTCCTTTTCACTTATAAATTATTTTTATCTCATTATATGGTATTATTTCTTGACAGTGAAGCGCATATTAGTTACAATAGTTTAAACCAAAAGTTTATACAGAAAGGAGTTTATCATTGTGCTAAAACAGATAAATACATTTATCCAAGTTGCAGATAGTAGCAGCTTTTCCAAAGCTGCTGAAAAGCTGTTTATTTCCCCAACAGCAGTGATAAAGCAAATAAATCTTTTGGAATCTGCCGTTGGCGTGCCTCTCTTATATCGGTCAAACCATGGAATACAATTATCCGATGCTGGAAAATCCTTTTATAAAGATGCAAAAGAAATTTTGCATTATACTGAAGCCGCTATATTACGCGCGCAGAAAACCATTCAGGACAATCAACATGTCATTCGTGTAGGATCTTCCTTGCTAAACCCGTGCAAAGTGTTACTGGATATCTGGAATGAGATTCGTGAACAATATCCACAGTTTAAAATAACAATCGTTCCATTTGAAGACGAGTCAGATGCTCTGGACGAGAAGTCTCTTAACTTAGGCAAACACTTTGATATTCTTGTTGCACCTAAAGTTATAGCAAATTGGAAAGGGCCTTTTCAAGCACTGAAGCTTGGTGAGTATCGCTTTTCTTTTGCGGTATCCATTAGACATCCTTTAGCTAAAAAGAAATCACTTTCATTAAAAGATTTACACGGAGAACAGTTGATTATTGTGAAGCGTGGCACCAGTGGTTTGGTTGACAGCATTCGTGACTTTATAATTGAGCATCATCCAGAAATCAAGATTGTAGACGCACCTCAGCACTACACTATCGATGTATTTAACAGATGTGAGCAGGGAAACGAAGTTCTACTGACATTAGATGCTTGGTATTCCGTTCATCCGTCTCTATTAACCATACCAAGCGACATGAATTTCGCGAGTCCATATGGGCTTCTATATCCATTAAAACCATCACCTTCCGTCCTTGAATTTGTAGAGATTCTTAAAGATAGTAAAGTTTAAAATTAGTTAAACAAAGAATATAAAATAACTATATTTAGAAAAATATTATGTAAAAAAATTTAACAAATATTTATTAATAGGTGATTATTCATGAATACAATTATGAAAAAACGTTCCAAAAAAGCAGGATTACCTCCTGGAAGTCTAATATACACTGGAGAAAAAAAGAATGAAATAATTAAAATAAAGCTATTCAATTATACTGTAGATAAATTTGAGGAAAAAGTAGTTAATTTAAATGATATAGGCTTGTTAAAACAAGAAACCTCAACTGTGCATTGGATTAACGTAGAAGGCATTCATGATGTCAATGTTATTGAAAAGCTTGGTAACTCTTTTGGAATTCATCCTTTGGTATTAGAAGACATCCTAAATACTGGACAACGTCCTAAGATGGAGAATTATGAAAATTATACTTATATTGTTGTAAAAATACTATTTTATGATAATAAGCTTGGCGAATTCACCACTGAACAAGAAAGTTTCATACTTGGTGAAAATTATGTTATTTCTTTTAGTGAAAGGAAATTAGAAATATATAATACAATACGTGAAGGCATTAAACAAGGAATTGGACGTATTAGGAAAATGGGTGCAGATTACCTAATTTATAATTTGCTTGATGCAATTGTTGATAATTACTTTGTTGTACTAGACGAATTAAGTGAAAAGATTGAAGATACAGAAGATGAGTTGGTATCGAATCCTTCAAAGAGTACATTGCAAGTTATTCATAAATTAAAAAGACAAATGTTATATTTACATAAATCTGTATGGCCATTACGTGAGGTAGTCAATTCTCTATCACGAAGCGAAACACCGTTAGTTAATGAATCTGTGAATATATATATAAGGGATTTATATGACCATGTAATTCAGGTAATGGATACTACTGAAACTCTAAGGGATATATTGTCTAGTATGCTTGACATGTATCTTTCCAGTGTAAGTAACAAAATGAATGAAATAATGAAAGTTTTAACAATTATATCTACCGTTTTTATCCCTCTATCATTTATTGTTGGCTTATACGGTATGAATCTTTCAAATATGCCAGAATACAACTGGCCATGGATGTATCCAGTAGTATGGGTAATCATGATTTCTATTGCTACTTTAATGCTTATTTTCTTTAAAAGGAAAAAATGGTTGTAGATTAATTATGTTGACACAATACTGTAACAATTACTTTATATAATAACATTGTAATTCTTTTAACATATTTTTTATTTCATAATAAATAATATGGAATAGAAATGACTTATTTCCCCAAATTTAAGTCATTTCTTTTTTATATGAAAAAAGACCTAGAAATATTTTTCTAAGCCTTAAATATTTTTATCTATGCATAAACTTTAAAATTCTCTCTTCTTGTTTTTGCATATCCTCAAATTGCTTATTAACTTTGTTATTAATATCTAGCATCATATCATCAATTCTATTTTCTTCTTCATTATACTGATTTGTAACATCATCAAAATCAGGAATATTATCTAGTGTGAAATCTACTTCTGAAGGTGTAGTAGTATCAAACGGTATACTAATTGCTGAATCTGTTGTCACATCGATAGGAATAGTTACTGCCGATGCCGTTGTATCGTCAAAAGATATGCTTACTGCTGAACCAGTAGTATCATTTATATTAATTATTATCAAGTTACCATATGCATTTCCATCATTGGAGTTGAATGTGTAATCATTAAGATTGGTATTAGAATTATGTAATTCTTGTCCAACTTGCTGCCATCCATTATTATATTGTCTACACTCAGCACTTGCACTAACTGGCAACGCTATGAGTATACTAGCACAAGCTATTGTTAATGCTATTGTTTTTAATTTCATTACCATACACTTCCTTTAGATTTTATATTAACTATATTATACCATGATTGTCTAAATTTCGGTATAAGCATATAGTATATTTTGAGTTCATTGAGAATATATAAGCATGTTCTTTTTATAGCATCGTTTGACCATGTCACTAGGATATTTTATACTTATCTAAGTGCACAGAAAGTAAACCAGACTACTTTTAGTATATTTCTGGTTTATATATTACCTATCATAGAATATAATTATAATTTATATAATTCTCTCCTAAGAATTTTTATCAATATATATTTTTAATGCCTTAATTAATAAAATAAGTACATAAAAACCTAGACCCCAAAATGCCAATATAGCTATAGGCATAACCCAAGCTAAAAGTAAACTGCCTGCTTCCATATTCATATATTATAACTACCACCTCTCATAGAACTTTAATACTGTTATATTTACGTTTCTACAAGTTAAGGATAAATCCCTTTATTTTCTATGAGAATATTTAAATAATTTTATATGTTTAAAACATTGCTCCGTTGAAAATTTAAGAGTTGAACTACATGAAGTTTTTATTCTTGCTCTTTCAAGCTTAATAATACTTTATGCATATCTTCTAAATCTTCTTTACTTAGTGATTCAAAATCATTTAATCTTTCTTGAATTGTTTCTATGATTTTTCCTCTATATGATTTATTATTTTTATTAACTGTAAGAAAATAAGTTGATATAGTTCCTGTTAGCATACCTACAAAACCTATTCCTACTAACATTAATATCGAAGCTATAATTCTGCCTGCTGTGGTTCCTGGACTTATATCTCCATATCCTACAGTTGTTGCAGTCACGAAGCTCCACCAAAGAGAATCAAGAAATGTTTTATCTTCTGTAACTGATAATCCATATGCACCCAAAAAAATAGTTACAATAGTTATTATTAATATGTATTCAAAATTATTGGTTTTTAAAAACCTATCTGCTCTACTCTTAAATTTGTATATTAATACTACAAATCTAACTAACTTACCTAATCTGGTTAATTTAGCTAATTTTAATACTCTTGCAACTCTAAATATTCTTAACGATTGAAACATACTATTAAATGGTATTATTGATATAAGATCAATTTTATTATTTTTTATAAAACTAAGTTTATTTTCACTTAAAATCAATCTTACTACATAATCAAATATAAAAACAACCAAAACAATATTATCTAAATTGTCCAATATGTAAGTAATATTATCAGGCAGCTCTAATGTTAATTCAACTAACATTATCCCAGAGGCTAGTAGTGATAATATAGTTATAAATATTTCATAATACAGCTTCTTTTTCATTTTAAATTACCTATTCCTCATATTTTATCTATATCTCAATTGTATATTACCGGGAATTTTTGTCAAATAAGATTGCAGAAAAATTTAAAAGGTCTGACTTCAATTCAATATAGAAATCAGACCTTATGAGCTTAATAGCAGAATGTATTTATTAATATAACATACATCATTAATAAAAATCATAATCGATGTATACCTTAATTATTTCGATTTTTAAGTTAAAACTCAGATTCATTCAAAGTTGGTAATACCAAGGGTTTTATCCTTATTCATCCCATCCTTCAGGGAATTCAGCATTATGATAAACATCTTGAACATCGTCATCATCATCAAGTAAGTCTAACATCTTTTGGAACTTCTTAGCATCAGCTTCATCTATTGCTGTATATGTATCTGGAATCATTTTTACTGCTGCTTCTAAGAATTCTATGCCTTGTGCTTCTAATGCTTCTCTAACCGTTCCAAAATCTTCTGGAGTAGTTGTAACTACAAATACTTCATCTTCATCAGCTGAAAAATCTTCTGCTCCAGCATCTAAAGCCATCATCATCATTTCTTCTTCATCTTTATCACCTTTTTCAATGATGATTTCTCCCTTTTCCTGGAACATGAAGGATACACATCCTGTTGTCCCCATATTTCCGCCGCCTTTTGTAAATGCACTTCTTACATTTCCAGCAGATCTATTTTTATTATCAGTAAGAGTTTCAACTATTACAGCTACTCCACTAGGTCCATAACCTTCATAAACTATGTTTTCATAATTAACTGCTGATAATTCACCAGATGCTTTTTTAATTGCTTTTGCTATGGTATCATTAGGCATGTTTGCAGCCTTAGCTTTAGCAATTGTATCTCTTAATTTTGCATTTAAATCTGGGCTAGCTCCACCATTTTTAACAGCTACAACAATTTCTTTTCCTATCTTAGTAAAAACCTTTCCTCTTGCTGCATCTGTCTTACCTTTTTTCGCTTGAATGTTATGCCATTTTGAGTGTCCTGACATGTGTTTTCCTCCTTACTCTATTTTAAGAAATAATTCGTAATATAAACCTATATTATAGTTATTCTAAAACTCAAATTTATATAAATTCATATTATAATTAATTGTTTTTTAATATAAAATCCATCAGCTATTATACCATAATTTACTTAAGTTCACAATCACACATTATTAGCGACAAACCCTTGTTTAGTTATGAGTTAATGAAGAAAAGCCCACAGGCTTTTCAAAAAATATATTTCAGAAATCTCCCAAAGGGAAATTCCATCCTTAACTTGTCACTTATCACTCATAACTATATAGGTTTTTTATTAATTTACTAAACCCAAAAATTACAAGTAATAAATTAAAAGCTAAAATTGCTTACAATCCGTTCCCCTTTAACACACTGTTTTTCACCACTTTGCAATTCTATTACTTCTTCATTATCATCATCAATATTATTAATCTCATTTGTGGCTATATTATTTTTCCGCTTACTCTTATTTATATTTTTCCCTGCAGCTTCTGAAACATTAAGCTCATTGTTTCCTACCTGAATGCCTTTCGTATAAGTCTTAGAATTATTAACAGTTTTATCAATACAATTAATTTTATTCACATCATTCATGTTCAGGGCCTTATCAGTTATAATATCCTTAGAAAAATTATGATTAACCTTTCCAGCCAAAGCAATGAGCCTTATCCAAATATAATGAATAAGGTCCCTATGTTCCATTCTATCTATTATCTTAAATTTAGTATCCTCATGCATATCAACTCTTAATTTAACAAACTTTCTTTCTCTCATTTTCAACACACTCCCTGTAATTTTAATTCCTACATAGGATATATGCTTCAATTTTAAAGATTACATATATTTTTAAAACTTATTAAAAGTTTTTATCTATATGGTTAAATATAGTCTGTTTCCCTCTTTGAAATAAATACTTTCCTCACTCTTTCGAACTATTATTTTTCCATTTGTAATTTCTACAATTTCATTTTCAATATTTTCTGCAATTGCTTTTTCTGCTAATATATGAACGATTACCTTGTCACTATATTCTGTATCTTCTATATGCCATGAATTCTGACCACAAAGATACTGAACTTTTCCAAATAAATCATACTCCATTTCAAAGCTTAATTTTAACCCTTCAACCTTTTCAACAATTCCAGCTGCCTTTATTGATATGCTGGCCCCTTTTGTATAAGCTCTAGTTAATCCTCCTGTGCCTAAAAGTATGCCTCCAAAGTATCTTGTTACAACAACAGCACAATCTGTTACCCTGCTTTTTTTCATTACTTCGAGAATCGGTATTCCAGCTGTTCCCTGTGGTTCTCCGTCATCAGAGTATCTTTGAATATTCATGTTTTCCCCTATAATATAAGCTGAACAATTATGCCTCGCTTGCTTATGCATATTCTTTATTTCATTTATAAAGGCTTTTGCCTCTTCTTCACTTTCTACTCTTTTTGCATATCCAATAAATTCAGACTTTTTTTCTTCAAATCTATCTTCTCCAAAATCTTTTATTGTAATATAAGACATCTCTATTCAGCTCCCTTGCAGTTTTAGTTACCATCAAGAATAACTTATAATAAATTATACATAAACTTATTGATTTAATTCCATAACCTTAACAATCAATTATTCTTAGTAGAAATTATTTCTTCTCTAAGTATTCTCATGCCATTTTCTATTTTTTCTTTGTCCGTTTGATAAAAAGATATTCTAAAGGAATCTTGTCCATCGCCTTGTGACGTAAAAAAGATTGCCCCTGGAGTAATATACACCTTTCTTTTCTTTAAACGCATAAAAAGTTCCGTTGTATTTACTATAAAGTTTTCTTTAAGGGTTACATAAAAGTTTAATCCACCTCTTGGATCTTTATAAGTTAATATATCTTTAAAATCTTTTTCCAGTACAGATTTCATAAATTTATATCGTTCTATATATTCATCATTCAAATTTTTAATATTTGTTTTCCATTTCTCACTTGAAATATATAATTCCAATGCTCTTTGCATTAAACTTGAAGTTGTTATATCTGTATTATGTTTTGAATTTTGAAGAGTTTCTCTAAATATTGTTGGTGCTACTAAATATCCAAGCCTTATTCCTGGAAGAAATATTTTTGAAAAGCTTTTTATATAAATAACCCTGTCATTTTTATCGAGCCATTTAAAAGGCACATATTCCAAAGATTTTTCATATATGAGTTCAGATAAATAATCATCTTCAATTATGTAAAAATCATAGATTTCTGCAAGCTCTAAAATTCTCTTTTTCTTTTCTAAACTGTAACTTATGCCTGTAGGATTTTGAAAGTAGCTCATTGTAAAAAAACATTTTATTTCATTTTTTTGAAGCATCTTTTCAAATTTATTTAAATTTATCCCATCTTCTTCAACTGGTACCTCAAACAAATTAACCTTCCTCCATTTAAAGACTGACAAGGCTCCAACATAGGTCGGCTTTTCAACTATTATATTATCATTTATGTTCAATATTCCTTTTGATGCAATATCAATCCCCTGCTGTGCACCTGATACAATTATTATATCTTCTTTATTTAATCTATTATTCCAAAAAGCTCTATTTATGGTATATATAAGATCTGTATATCCATTTCTATTATCTGATAAAAGCGCATTTGCCCCATCTCTCTCTAGAACTTCATTTATGATATATTTTAAATCATTTATTGGAAACAGTACTTCCTTTGTGGTTTCACCTGTAAAATCAATTATCTCATTTAAATCCCCTGAAGATAATTTTTTTAATGTATTCGAATAATCTCTTCTTAAATTCGAAGCAACTTCTTTTCTTTTAGCAAAACTTCCGCTTCCAACTTTTTGATAGGCATATCCTTCTGCCTTCAATTTATTGTAAGCACTCACTATTGTAACATTGTTTACCTCTAACCTCTTTGATAATTCTCTTATGGTTGGGAGTTTGTCTCCGTCTTTAATTTTCCTTTTGTCAATTAAATTCTTTATATAATTAGCTATTTGAATATACTTGGGTGTCTCTTCATCTTTAAACTTAAAATCTTTATAAATATTCATAAACTTCCCCTTATACTAACAATGTGTTTAATTATAAATTTTATATGAATATACATTTTCACTTATTAGCTTTTCATTAGATGGTAGATCCAATTTTTTGGTTTCTTTAGCTACCAATTTTCGTTTATATAATGCCTTCAATATATCCTCAATTTTTATGTTAAATTCTTTAAATAAGTCACTATTTTTTATTTCATATGAGCTTAAAAACATGTTTTTCTCAAATAAATAATCTAATAAGAATTTAGATGCCTCATTTATATTTTCATCTAAAAAATTTTCTATATAATCTACAGTTTCTTGTATACTTTCTTTTGTACATTTATTGTTAAATAGCTTTTCAACTATTGCATTAAATCTATTATTCAAATTTGTAGCCATTTTTACAGCATCTTTACTTACAGTATAACCATTTAGATTTAAATATAACTTTGCAAAATTGTCCAATGTCCTAATTAATACTTCATATGATGTAAATGTATTATCATTTTGCAAATACTTTTTAGCCACTCTAATATCCTTTATTGCATCACCCAAGTATACCAGATTCCAGGTTTCTCTATATTTATCTAAACTATATTTTGCCTTATTAAAAACACTTTCAATTTCATCATCCCTAGAAAAGATTATTTTTGAAGATATTAGTAAATTTCGTATTAGACCCTTATTACCATCACTTTCATATGATGCCAGAAACTTTTCTTTATTCAATGCTTTCATATGAACTGGTATATCTAATATTTCTGAATATATGTCTCTTACCTCTTCAAACACATCTTTATACACAACAAATAAATCTATATCAGATTCTTCCCAAAGATCTCCGCTAATTATGCTTCCAAATGCAAATATAGCTAATACTTTTTTGTTGACTTTTAATATGTTAATTAATTTCTCAGAAGCTTTCTGATAATCTAATATGGATTTTACCATCTTATCTCCACCTTTTTTTCGCCTAAGGTAATAATTATTTATCATTTTAAATTACCGCAGGGGCATCTTACTAAAACTTATTATCATTATAACTGAAACAATGAATTATTTAAAGAATTCCTGCTTTAATAACATTTTATTAATGTAAAAATGTTATTGCAGAATACATATAAACAATTTATAAAATTTATTTATATATAGAATAATTATATATTTAAGTTGAACTTTTGTGTGTATCCATACTAGAAATCATATACATTTTTGTGAAGCAGGCATTTGAAATTGAGCTGTAAAAGTTCTTAAGCAGAGAACCCAAATCTATGATTTGGTGTGAATCGCTTACTCAGTGAACGAACGTGAGTCGAGTTTCCTCTAATTCTTGTTCCATTTGCTGCTTGTCACGAACTTGTTTTCGGGAGCATGCAGAAATGGAGGCATGCTCACATTTATAACTTTCCAGCGAAAATTTCACAAGTCCTGCGGAATAAAAATGTATGTGATTTCGGTAAGCTACCACATAATTTTAAGTTGGATATCTACATATAAATCTTTATCATAAATTAAATAAAGATTCTCAAAATAATTAAACTTGAGAATCTTCATCAAAACTAAATGGCGGGCAATTTCTATCCATATTATTCAACTGAGCAACATACAATTTTATCCTTCTAGTTAGAACCCCCAGCATATCAGCTATTTCATCATTCATTTTATAGCATAGTTTAAATGCATCCTTAACCTCTTTTCTATCTCCTGATGCATTAATATTAAGGTTTTGAGCAACAATTGACATATTAGAAGATGCAAAAGCAATTAGATTTACAGCATCAATTAATGGTCTTACTTCTCTTGTAAAATAAATATTGCTTAATACTTCAATTCTAAGTGAAGCTATATTATCTCTAATTAAAGTCATAGCTACTACAGCTTCACTTAAGTTTTTAAGGTTATTTAAAAGTTCCTGCTGTTTTGCTTTCATTTCCTCATAAGCTTTATCACTATCATAGGAGTTAGCTTTAGATTGATCTTCATTATTACCAGAAGCTTGTGATGTATTATTTTCAGCAGTACTTGCTTTAGCTTTACTTCCATTTGACTTTGCACCACTTTCCTTTTGCTCTACGTTACTCCCCAAAAAAATTTCAGCAATCTCATCAAAACTTGTTTTTTGCTTACTTTCTTGTTCATGAAAAAAGTTAGCTTCATTACTGTTTGCTCTATTTTGGTTTGAATTGTTTTTTTTTAAATTGCTTTTCTTAGTACCACGTTTGGATCTTCTTCTGGCCATAACTATGCATTCCTTAATTAATATTCATATATAATATATTAATTAAAATGTTTTATTATTCTTTTACCTCATGTTCTATGGTCTTGTTATAAACCTCATCATCTACTTCAACGACCATATAAGTACCTTTATCCTTATATTCTTCTTCTAATACTCTTCCGTTTCTATGTAAATATGATGAAACATCACTTTTTTCATATGGTATTAGGTATTCTACTTTTCTATAATTATAAGGTAGTTTCTCTTCTATTAGGTTTAAAAGTTCTTCTAAATTAATTTTTTCTTTAGCTGAAATCTCTATTACTTCATTATTTTCTATTATTTCTTTTAAAACTGCTATTTGTTCTTCTGTTGCCATATCTATTTTATTTAATACTAATATTGTTTCCTTATTTATAGCACCAAGCTCACTTAACACTTCATTTACAACCCTATATTGATCTATCGCACTATCTGAAGATGCATCTATTACATGACATAGAAGATCTGAAAAAATCACTTCTTCTAATGTGGATTTAAAGGCTTCTACTAAGTCATGAGGTAACTTTCTTACAAATCCAACTGTATCTGTAAGAGTTATTACGCCTTTTTTACTTAAGGTTATTGCTCTTGTTGTAGTATCTAGTGTTGCAAAAAGCATATTTGCTTCAAATACTTTTTCTTTCGTTTTATTTTCTTTCTTTGCTGCTAAATCGCAAAGAGCATTTCTTAAGGTGGATTTTCCTGCATTAGTGTACCCAACTAAAGATACTTTAGGAATATTCTCCTTATTTCTTTTCTCTCTCTGAACATCTCTGGTTTTCTTTATCTTTTTAAGTTCATCCTTTAAATCATATATTGTCTCCATTATATGACGTCTATCAGTTTCAAGTTTCTTTTCTCCAGGGCCTCTAGTTCCTATTCCTCCACCAGTTCTAGATAATATAGTTCCTAATCCCTGCAGTCTTCCTAATCTGTATTTTAGCTGAGCTAATTCAACCTGTATTTTTGCTTCTTTAGTTTTAGCTCTCGTTGCAAATATTTCTAAAATCAATGTAGTTCTATCAATTACCTTAGCGCCTATTGCTGCCTCTAAATTCCTAACTTGGGAACCTGAAAGTTCATCATCAAATATTATTACATTAGCTCTTTCTACCTGCCTCATAGATGCAATTTCTAATACTTTACCTCTACCGATAAAATATGCTGCATCAACTTTGTTTCTGCTTTGAAATACCGTTTTTAATACTGGTATGTTACACGCTTCTGTAAGCTCGCTTAATTCTTCCAAACTTTCTTTAGTATCAGATCCAACTAAAATTGCTTTTTCTTCAGTTTCTTCTATAACATCATTTGTTTTAATTAAATTTTCTATAAATCTTATTCTATCTAATATATTTATAGATAGTATCTCTTCTAGTGAGAGATTACTCTTTTCTTCAGCTTCCAATTTATTGTTATATAAAGCAAGCATCCCTAAAGAGAAATCTACTATATTCCCTTCTATTACAGCCACTGATATAATTGCATCTAATTTTAATTTTAAAAGAGCTGTTAAATCTAGGGCTGAAAGATTACAGTATCCATTTGGATGAGTATGAATCACCCTGACTCCTGCTAATCTTTTTTCTTCAATATCTATTAGCGGAATTTCAACTGATGTAGAATCTCCAATAGCTACTGAAGTAACATTACCTTTTCTATTTATTCCTATACTTACTTCTCTTTCAATTAAACTAGAGATTTTTGAAATTATATTTAAGATTTCTATATTACATATTTCATCTTTTAAATTTCTAATTAAATAAATACTCTCTAATTCATCCAATATTGATTTTCTAATACCTTCAATATTTCCGTATATCATAATAAACACCTCACATAAGCCACGGGACATCTTTTAAATTAGTGACAAGTTATATATAAGTTATAAATTAAAGACAAAATCCTTTTAAGATTTCTAAAAACATTATTTATCTAAGAAAAGCCAGCGGCTTTTCTCCCTTAACTCATAACTTATGACTCATAACTCTTAACTTCTTCTATGTCCCTATCTTGACAATTTTCATATAATTTTATACTATTAATTCATTAATTATAACTTATACATTTAACAGTTGACAATGTATAATATAATAATTTGGAATATGTTTCTGTAAAATTTTTTAGATTAACTTTACATATATAACGAACTCTTGCAAATATTAGACTGAATTCTAAGTTGCCAATTGTACATTACATAATTAGTTAATCGAATTAGGCACAATCAAAAAAATAACAGACCAGTATGCTTGCCTATTTTGTGTCATGCTGCGTCAGCAAATTTTATTAATAGACCCGCTATGAGCAGAATTTACTTCCTTGCCTGACGCAAAATATGCGTCGCATCTTTGGTCTATTATTTTCTTTCATGTGCCTTATAATAATTTAATAAATATAAAGGAGTTTTAAAACAAATGGAAGATAAGAAACGAAACATTCTTTTTTCTGAAGAACAAATAAATTTTAGAATAAAGGAATTGGGGAAAATTATTGCTGAGGACTATAAAGGTAAAAATCTTTATGTTTTATCTTTACTTCGTGGAAGTTTTATATATGCTGCTGATTTAGTTAGAGCTATAGACTTAAATACTAAAATAGGATTTATGACTACCTCTAGTTATGGCCACAGTGAAACTTCTTCTGGATCTGTTAAAGTAGTTCAAGATATTTCTGATGATATTAAAGGATGGGATGTTCTTATAGTAGATGATATTGTTGATACTGGAATTACAATGGACTTTGTTTACAATCATGTAAAGAGCTTAAATCCAGCTTCTGTAAAGACTTGTGTTCTTCTTGATAAGCCATCAAGAAGAAAGATAGATATCAAGCCTGACTATTGTTGTTTTGAAATAGAAGACGTATTTGTAGTAGGATACGGATTAAATTATGGTGATTTTTATAGAAATGTACCTTATGTATTTAATTGGCAAGAATAATTCAGTTATGAGTTATAAATTAAGAGTTAAAGAATGAGATTTAAAGAGAAAGTTTGAGTAGCCAAGTATAAGATGCTCCAAATTTTGCTGACCAAGTGCAAAATTTGGAGCATCACTTTTGAGTTCTCACTTTTAGAGATTTCTGAAATACTTTTTGTTTTAGAAAAGCCTAGATACTTTTTTTCCTCAACTCATAACTCTTAATTTTTAGCTGTATTATCTGGCAACCCCAAAGTTGCATTTGGTATCTTTCCAACTATTATTGTATCTGATACTGGAATCTGTGTACTTACATCAACATCTTGATTTCTAAGTGGTAACTTTAATCTTATTTTAGCCGTAACATTCAAATATATTTTATGTCTAGTTTGATTTATTCCAGCACTTTCAAATTTTGATTCATAACTTGTGCTTATGTTTCCAATAGGCTCTATTTCTACGGTTATTTTAGGTCCTAAACTAAAAAATGCACTCTTACCGCTCATCCAGCCTAGTGGAACTTTTACAGGAGAATTCTCCATGTTGCTTAATTCATTATTACATTCAGTAGCTAATTTAGCTGCAATATAATTCAATTTTACAGTATCAGCTTGGACTAAAATTATATTTCCTTCACTATTTTTTTCTATTTTCACCATTTCATCATATTTAAAATCTTGTGACAAGATCTCAACACTTTTTTCGTTTATTATATTCAATGTTTGAGATTTTGCTGTCATTGTTGCTATTTCAATTACTGAAGGCATAACTCTTTCGTCAAAAAATACTATTATTATATTAAAAACAACAATTATGAGAATAATTACCACTATTAATGATATATACTTATGGCCCTTACGTTTGGTATAATATTGCATCATCAACACCTTTATATTGAGTTCTATATTTAATAATACTATAATTATGCTATAATGGTATAAAATATTATTATTAACCTTATAATTTTTTTAGGAGGATAAAATGGCAATTAACGATAAAGCAAAAAGAGCAAGTAGTACTCCAAAAAGCAAAATACCTACAAAGCCCAGCAATAAGAAAAAGTCAAAAAAGACAAAAAAATCAAAAACATTATTTAAGGGCATATTATTTGGTTTACTATTTTGTTTCCTCGCAATTATGGTAGTAGGCACAGGTTATGCATTTGCTGTTATAAAGACTACCCCGCCCCTAAATGTTGAAGCTGTATTATCATTAAATCAACCTTCAAGCGTATATGATAGTAACGGAGACTTTATGGATAATCTTCAAACAGATGAAGAACGTTATGTTATAGATTCAAGTAAAATACCTGCTAATTTAAAGAATGCCTTTGTATCTATTGAAGATGAGAGATTCTATAAACACAATGGAATAGATATTCAAAGAATTGCAAGTGCAGCCTATCTTGATGTGACAAGAATGATAACTGGACAAAAGGGGTTGCATGGTGCTTCTACAATAACACAGCAATTATTAAAAAATACAATTTTAACTAATGATATTACTCTTGAAAGAAAAATAAGAGAAGCTTATTTAGCGATCAGTCTAGAAGATAATTTGACTAAAGATCAAATTTTAACTGCTTATTTAAATACAATTCCTTTAGGCGGTCATGAATATGGAGTTGAGGCTGCAGCTTTATACTACTTTGGTAAAAGTGCTTCTGATCTATCATTAATTGAATGCGCTTATATTGCAGGTGTTACACAGGCTCCAAGTTATTACATGGCTTATACAGAAAGTAATATGAAAGATCCTACACCATATATTAACAGAACACTTACTGTCTTAGAACAGATGAATAAACTTGGATATATAGATAGTTCTGAGTATTCTAAAGCTGTTAATGATGTAAAAAATGGCGGCTTGGTATTTAAGTCAAGTAAAAAAGATTACCGATTAAATTATGAATGGTTTGTATATCCTACTGTAGCTCAAGTTAAAGAGGATTTAAAAGAAAAATATAACTATTCAGATGACGAAGTGTCAAAATTAATGGTTAACGGTGGTCTTAAGATTTATACTACAATGGATAAAAACCTCCAAGATTTTACTCAGTCAACTTTGGATGATTATAAGAACTTAGGAATTAGCAATAAAGAAACCTATGACAAAAATGGTGTTCCTTTACTTCAAGCATCCGCAACTATAATGGATTATAGAACAGGTCATGTTCTCGCTATGGTTGGAGGCAGAGGCAAGCAGCAGCCTCAATCACTTAATAGAGCTTATGATGATTTACGTCCAATTGGCTCTTCAACAAAACCATTAACAGTTTACGGACCTGGTATTGATAAAAAAATTATAACTGCTGCTACAATGGTAAATGATGCTCCAATCCCTGAAGCAATCGGAAAAAAGTATGGTACAAGTGGTGAACCTTACAATCCATTGAATTCCCCTAATGAATATGATGGACCAATGACTTCAAGAGAGGCTCTTACTCATTCAAAAAACACAGCTGCAGTATTAACTGAAGATAAAGTCGGGTTAAAAACAGGTATTGAATATGGACAAAAATTAGGCTTAAAATACAATTCTGCATCGAAAACATCAATTGCAGCTCTTGCCTTAGGTCAGTTTAACAATGATCCTAACGATAGGGATGGAGGTAATACTTCTATCTTAGCAGCTGCTTATGGTTCCTTTGGTAATGATGGAATATATACAAAACCTATATTGTATACTAAGGTTGTTGATTCTTCTGGTAAAACAATACTTGATAATACTACACCAAAACAAACTAAAGTCTTTTCGCCTCAGGCAGCATATATTTTATATGACATGTTAAAAGGACCGGTAAATGAATATAATGCTACTGGTGCAAGATTTAGCGATATGCCTGTTGCTGGTAAAACTGGTACTACTTCTAATTCAACAGATTTATGGTTTGCTGGACTTTCCCCTTATTTATCTGCTTCCGTTTGGATTGGCTATGACAAACCTACTAAACTTCTTGGCAGCTCAAGCGGCTGTGCTGTTGTATGGGGTAAGTTAATGGCTAAAGCCCATGAGAATTTGGCTGTAAAAGATATAGATAAACCAGATGGCGTAAAAAGCGTAGATGTTTGTAAGGATTCTGGAGACCTTCCTACTCTATTCTGCAGCCAAGATATTAGAGGTAATAGGGTTTATAGTGAATTATTCATTGATGGAACTGAGCCGACAGCAACTTGTCAAATACATGCTACTCCTAATTCGAGTATATTAAATAGCCAGCTTCCACCACCTGATGCCAAAGATCTTACAGGTGATAAAAAAATTGAATCTGAAACTAATGATGCTATTGTGCCTCCTAACGCTAAGGACACATCACCGTTGCAAGGTAAAAATAACAATGGTAATGATAGCATTGCTAATAGCAATAATAACAATATTAATAATACTCATAATTCCGCTGGGCCTGGTAATTCCAATGCCAATACTAATGGGACACCTACAATTCCACCTGGAAATTAAGAGAATTTTTAATAAAGCTAATTAACTAAAATGTTAGTTTATACAAAAAAGATGATAATCATTCATTTGATTATCATCTTTTTATTTAATTAGCTATTACTTTCTTTTCTGCCCCGTCTTTTAATATATTTAATATGTTTCCATTTTCAGAACTCACAAATATTTTCCAACTTATATTATCACCTTTATCATTTTTACCATCTACAGTTATTATATAACAAACTTCATATATTGAACTCGCACCCTTGTCCATTTTATCATCTGCATAAACTAAATTAGTTTCATTTCTAGTAGTACCTTCTTTATTATATTTTCCAAAAGCATCTAGAGCTATTTTCTTAGCTTCTGCATCAGAAATATTTATCACAGGTTCTTTACATTCTCTCTGCATTGTGGCGTTTGAATATCCATCTAAAAAACCAGTTTCTTTATCAATATTCATTTTTATTTCATCAAAATAAAATGGATATCCATTTTTCTCTTTTGTATATATAAACGAATAATATGGCAGGCTTTTTGAATCTTCATTACTATTAATTGACTTTAATACTACATCATCATCATAAATATTCTTCAAGTATTCTTCAGCCAAAGTTTTTGCATCCTGTATGTTGATTTTAGTCTCATTAATTGGTATTTCTTTTTTTGCAAAACCTATTACGTTATTATTTTTATCTACATCAATCCCAAAGTTCTGAGTAACTATACTTCTATAAACCAATTCATCTTGGTTGTTTACTATTCTACTTCTCTCATATTTTATAGAATTCAAATCTTGTTCGGTACTTATTGCATTTATCGAATACAACTTAGTCACGAATTCTTTAGATGCCTTAATATCCTTTGCACCAGGTCCAATAAAATTGTAAAGTATTATACCTACAGCTATAAGAAGACAGAATAGGGTTACTCCACTTATAATACTGGCTTTTTTTAATTTCATCAGTTCCCTCCTCTATCAAGTTATTCTTCGCTTAATATTATACCATATTTCATTACTTATATTTACGTTTAGTTAATAGACTAAAAAAACTAATAATAATAGTAATTTCTAACTATCAACTTTCTTTAATTATGCTCAGAAATTATAAATTACTATAAGTTACCCTATAGTAATTTATAATTTTAAATATGTTTAATAATTTAATAATTCATCTATATTTTTTACTTCCGAAAACCAGAGTTTCATTTCATCATTAGCACTTTCAATATTATCAGAGGCATGAACACAATTTTCTGTTTTGCTTCTAGCATATCTATGTCTTATAGTTCCTTCTTCCGCATCACTTGGACTTGTTGCTCCATTGATCTTACGTATCTTAGCTACTGCATCTTCTCCCTTTAATATCATGGCACATAAAGGACTTCTAGTAATAAATGTTATAAGTTCCTCATAAAAACCTTTTCCTTTGTGCTGGGAATAATGCTTTTCAGCAATTTCTTTTGTAGCTTTCATTAACTTTAACTCCACTATTTTTAATCCATTATCTTCATAACAGCTTAAAATGTTTCCTATTATATTTCTTTCTACCCCGTCTGGCTTAATTAATACTACACTTCTCTCAATCATCTCAATGCCTCCATATCTTGTGATTTATTTCATGATTATAACTCACTATGAATAGTATACTAAATTTTCTGAAAATTTCAAATACTTTTATTATTTTATTATTTTTTCCTTATATTATGCTATAATTAAAAATAAAGTATATCATAATCGCTGTAATTGCATTTACTAAATAAAATTATTATACTTGGAGGAAAACATATGATTAGATATTTAATAATTGCTAAAGGACGAGTACAAGGCGTTGGTTTTCGCTATTTTGCCCAGCTTACAGCTTACAAACTAAATCTAACTGGCTGGTGTAAAAACCTTATAGATGGAAATGTAGAAATTGAAATACAGGGTTTAGAAAAAAATATTCTTTCATTTATTTCCGCCATAAAAGCTGGTAATAATTTTTCTAGAATTGAAGATCTTGACCTAAGCATCATTGCAGTAATAGAGAATGAGAAAAAATTTACAATTAAATATTAAAAAATGAATCAATAATTAGCAGGTATTGTTAATTATCAATTCATTTTTTATATGTTATTAACTCATTAATCAACGCTTACATAAGATAATCTATTATTGCATAAATTAAATTTACCATTTATTTTATATCTAAATCTTTTAATTTTCCTTTTTTCTTTAATCTGAGTAATAATTGATTCGGATCTTTATTTATTATTAGCTCTTCCGGAAACTCTATGGCTTCTAACATATTAACTGCTTCCGTGAATTCTCCTATTTTGGTACAAAAGTGCGCATCACTATTCATTATAAGCTCTGCACTATACTTTTTACACAATAATGCTATTTGTGTACAATTGCTTAAGCTTCCTATTCTAGATGTTGTAAACGAACTATTATTAATTTCAATTAAAACATCATTTTCAATAGCACATTTTATTACTTTTTCAAAATCAACTGGAACTTCTGGATTTCCTAAATGACCTATAATATCTACTTTTCCACTCTTTATCACATTTATAAAAGATCTTGTATTTTCTTCAATACTCCCAACCTTATAAACCTCATCATGTATGCTTCCAATTACAATATCCATATTAGCTAATGTAGAATCATCCATGTCTAAATTCCCATCATAATCGATTATATTAGCTTCTGTACCGTAAAGCATGGTAACTCCATACATTTCTCTAGGTAAAACCTTGTAATTATTAAAATACCAAATATGTGGAGAATGTGGCATTGTAATTCCATGTTCTGTAGTTCCAAGTACCTTAATTCCTTTTTCTGATGCTGCTTTAGCATTTTCCATTAAAGTGGAGTAAGCATGCCCACTAGCTATTGTGTGAGTATGTACATCTAATGCATATTTCATCAAATCACCTCGTTTTATTTTTATATATAATTTTGCATAACACAATTGCCACAATAAATTATTTCTACCTATTTCTTATAGTACCATACTTTATTTTCAATTTAAACCAAGACTTAAATCAGTTTACAGTTAACAATTCACAGTTTGCAGCTTAGAAAAGAAGCCTGTAGCCAGTCATAAGTTGAGAGTCTTAGCTTCTAATTGTTTAGTATATTTAAAAATTTACAAATAGGAAATCAAGTTTTTGATTTGGATATCTATATATGGTATTATTAAAAATGATATATTTTAAAATTAAAGTATTGAAAGGAGTTCTTATGATTAAATTAATTGCAACAGATATGGATGGAACATTATTAGATGAAAATGGTCATTTACCAGAAGGCTTCACTGAAATATTAAGTCGCTTAAATGCTAAAAATATAAAGCTTGTTATTGCCAGCGGAAGACCTTATTACACACTACAAACAAACTTTGGACCTGTTGGAAGACAGTTATCTTTCATATGTGAAAACGGAGCATTAGTTGTAGATAATAATAAAGTAATATACGAAAACGCTATTGATAAAAATCTTGTTACAGAAGTACTTAATTCTGCAAAAGCAATCGAAGGAAATGCTGTTGTCTTATGCGCAGCAAATTGTGCTTACATAGAGGAGTGTTCTGAAGAACATTTAGCTGAAATAAAAAAATATTATACAAACATAGAACGTGTAGATAACTTAGCAAATGTTACCGATGATATAATTAAGGTTACTATTTGCAATTTAAATAATTCTCTTGAAAACTTGAATAACATCTTTAAACCTAAATTCGACGATAAATTAAATGTAGTAGGTTCTGGAGATATCTGGATTGATATTTCAAATAAAGGTGTAAATAAAGGGCTTGCTTTAAAAAATTTAATGGAAATTGACGACATATCAAAAGATGAAACTATGGCTTTGGGAGATTACTATAATGATATAGAAATGCTTGAACAAGCCGAATATAGTTTTGTAATGGAAAATGCACCTGAAGATATGAAGGAACATGGAAAATATATAGCTGCAAGCAATATAGAACATGGGGTTTTAAGAGCTATAGTTGAATATGCCCTTTAGTCTATACTTATGTGGTGGTAACTTACCGAAATAACATACATTTTTATTCCACAGGACTTATGAAATTTTCGCTGTGAGTTTCTAAATGTGAGCATGCATCCATTTCTGCATGCTCCTAAAACAAGTGCTCACAGAGAAAGTTTGTAAGAACGAAATATAAAATTTCGATTCTCACTTTTATGACAAGCAGTAAATGGAACAAGCTCCAATTAAGAAACTTTAAACAGCTTAATTTCAAATGCCTGTTTCATATTATGACCCTTGAGGTTACAAAAATGTATGTTATTTCTGGTTAAAGTATACGCATAATATCTAACAAGTATATGAAAATATTTATATTATAGATCAAATATGTGAGTTAGGTATTTATACACAAAAGGTTACCAAAAAATGCAGATTTATATACATCAACTTTTCACTAAAAAAGGCTTATCTGTTCCATTTCCTGTTCTTTAAAAGAAGATATACTAACTCCTATTAATCTTACTTCTTCATTTAGTTCTTCACTTTCTAATAATTCTTCTGCTACTTTAAAAATTTCCTTTTGATTTCCAATATAATTATTTAGAGTTTTACTTCTTGTATGATTTTCAAAATCTCTAGTTTTAAATTTTAAAGTTACAGTCTTTCCCAGAACGTTTTTTCTACTTAAAATTTCCTCTATCTCAAAAGAAAATTCCTTTATGTATTCAAGCAGCTCTTCTTTATTTTTCGTGTCAAATTTTAATGTTGTTTCTTTTCCGACAGATTTTCTTTCACGCACGATTTCGACTTTTCTATTATCAATTCCTCTAATTCTATTATATATGTCAATTCCATTCTTTCCAAAATACTCAATGTAAAATTCCTTAGGCATATTATATAGATCCTTTATATAATAAATTCCCATGTTATTTAACTTGGCCGCTGATACTTTTCCTAGGCCATGAATTTGAGATATTTGAAGAGGAAAAAGTATATCAGGAATCATTTCTTTACTTATTTCCTTAATTCCATTTGGTTTATTCCAATCTGAAGCAAGCTTTGCCAAAAATTTATTATACGATATACCTATAGATAAAGTTAATCCAATTTCTTTAAAGACTTTATTCTTTATATATCTTGCAGATTCCATTCCATCCTTAATCTTTCCTTCTGATAAATCTAAGAAGCCTTCATCAATAGATACTGGTTCCACTAATGGTGTTACTTCATTTAATATTTTAAATATTTCTTGAGAAACCTTAGAATATCTCCCATATCTTCCCGATACAAAAATTCCATTTGGACATTTTTCTCTAGCCATAAACATTGGCATAGCTGAATGTACTCCAAATTTCCTTGCTTCATAAGAGCACGTAGATACAACCCCTCTTTCGCTTATACCACCAACGATAACTGGTTTACCTTTAAGCTCTGGATTGTCTCTCTGCTCAACAGAGGCAAAAAAAGCATCCATATCTACATGTAATATTTGATTTTTCATTTACCCAGCCACCTCATATTAGGCACAATCAAGTAAATAACAAGTCTATTTGCCAGCCTATTTTCCATCACAAAGGAAGCTCGACTCGCATACGCTCCCTGAGTAAGCGAGTCACACAAAATCATAGATTTTGGTTCTCTGCTCATCGGCAAATTGACCTAATAGACCCGCTTGAGGTCAATTTACCTCCTTGCCTGATGAAAAATATTCAAGGCAACCTTGGACCTGTTATTTATTTTCATGTGCCTTATTTCTTACAATTTCATATTATCTATTATAATCTAAATTTACTTTTACATATAGAATATATTTAAAAAACTACCTAATTTCAATAAACATATGGTATAATAATAAAGTATTTTAAAAATAATAGCGTTATTGGCGATATTTTTATGTAAAGGAGTAATTATTATGGGTCTTAAGGAAAAAATAAGCGGCAAATTTGGTAACTACTTTCAAAATGCTTACATGGAAAAGTACGGTGACAGGCTTACAAGCATATCTGGAACTGTTTTATCTGCAAAACTTATTGAGAAGAGTTACATTATCTTCAATAGATTAATGGTTGAAATGGTTATCAAACCTGAAGTTGGTAAGAAAGTTGTTAAGTGTTGGTACAAAAAGAATAGATGGTTTAAAAAACCTGAATTTATCCCTGTAAAGCAAGGCAACAAAGTTATAGTCATGGGGGTTACAGGAGATAGAGAAAGTAAAAAAGAGAATTCGCAGGAAATTCAAATTATGAACTTATTAAATCTTACTACTAAAAAGGATTTAATACCAATAGATCACAGCCAAATAAGGAAATCACGTCAACAAGCAACAAATATGATGAGAAGATAATATAGGTATAAAAATACTTGCAGTATGAGGATAACTTAAACTTACTGCTAAATAGCCGAAAGGGAATATATGAGTTTGGTTCGGTTCTAGGAAGATTTTGCTGGGTGATTCTAAGATCACAGCCAGCAAAATCTTCTAATGAACACTGTACAAAAGCATATATTCCCTTTCTAGTTTTGTAGTAATTTTAAAGTTATGCTGTATTGCTGCCAATATTTTTATATTTCTGTCATTAGCAATACCTTTATTTTGACTTAATTAATAAATAAACACTATTGATTAATGCAATAATTCCAGAGAAAAATAGTACAATAAGCCACTGCTTTACCGATAATGCTACAGTATGAAATATCTCTTGTAAGAAGGGCACATATAATACAGAGCACATTAATATCATTGATATTGAAACCGCCACTACTAAATATGGGTTTGTAAATACTTTTATTTGAAATATTGAATGCCTCTCTGATCTACACTCAAATACATGTATAAGCTGTGACATTATTAATGTACATAATGCTATTGTTCTACAGGTTTCTAAGTTCATCCTATAATATCTGCCTACCATAAATGACAATAATGTACACAATCCTATTAATGACCCTCTAATAGTTATTTTTTCAACTAATCCTCTCGCAAATATACTTTCTTTCTTCTCTCTTGGGGGCTGCCTCATTATGTCTTGTTCTGGCGGATCAACTCCAAGCGCTATAGCTGGCAAACCATCTGTTGCTAAATTCACAAGTAAGATTTGTATTGGACTAAGTGGGTTTGGTAAATAAAACAGCGTTGCTAAAAACATTGTTAGCACCTCTCCAAGATTACAGGATAATAAGTATCTAATAAACTTTCTTATGTTATCATATATTATTCTTCCTTCTTCCACAGCTGAAACTATGGTTGAAAAATTATCATCCATTAAAATCATAGAAGATGCTTCTTTGGTTACATCTGTACCTGATATTCCCATTGCAATTCCTATATCAGACTCCTTGATTGCTGGTGCATCATTTACACCATCCCCAGTCATAGCAACAATATTTCCTTTTTTCTTAAATGCCCTTATAATTCTTAACTTATGGTTAGGTGATACTCTTGCAAAAACTCTAACCTTCTTTACCCTTCCTTCTAGCTCCAAATCACTTATTCCTTCAATTTCTTCACCTGTCATAACTTGTTCTGAACTGCTGCATATATTTAATGACTTAGCTATGGCAAGAGCAGTATTTTGGTGATCCCCAGTTATCATAACTGGTTTTATTCCTGCAAGTTTACATTTTAGAACTGCATCTCTTGCTTCTTCTCTTGGAGGATCTATACTTCCCGCAATACCTATAAAAATCAAATTTTGTTCTAAATTATCTCCCTTGCTTAAATTCTCTTCTTTATATGCTGCTGCTATGCACCTTAATGCTCTTGATGACATTGCCATAACAAATTCAATTACTTGCTTTTTCTTTTGATATGTGAATGGCTTAACCTTATTATTTTCTAATATGAGATTGCACCTTTCTATTACCCTTTCTGGAGCGCCTTTCACATAACAAGTTTCTTGGTCTCCTTCCTTCATTATGACCGACATCATCTTTCTTGTTGAATCAAAAGGTATATCAAATATCCTGTCAGCATTATTCACAAAACCATCCAAATAATTCACGTCAGTAAAAAACATGCTTATCAATGCTGTTTCTGTCGGATCTCCGTGAAGTACTTCACTCATTTTCTTTTTAGTGAAGTCATAATTACAATCATTACAATATACAAGAGCCTTCATAAACTTTGAATAATCACGTAATTTCTCTCTCTCAAGTTCATGAATCCTTCCATTTAAATAAACTTCTTTTACTGTCATTTTATTTTGAGTTAAGGTTCCAGTCTTATCAGAGCATATTACCGATGTACATCCTAATGTTTCTACCGCTGGAAGTTTCCTAACAAGTGCATTCTTCTTAAGCATCCTAGATACTCCAAGTGCTAATGAGACTGTGACAATAGCCGCTAACCCTTCTGGAATTGCAGCTACCGCAAGACTAACTCCAAGCAAAAACATTTCTGTTATATCATTTCCCCTAACTATTCCCATTATAGTGACAATTGCACATATTATGACACATATGATTACTAATATCTTACCTAATGAATCTAATCGTTTATTTAGCGGAGACTTTTCTTCTTCAATATTTTGAATTAAATCTGCTATTTTTCCCATTTCTGTCTCCATACCTATGCAGTCAACTTTAAATAAGCCTTTTCCTTTTACAACAGTAGTTCCCATAAATCCTTCATTGTTTTTCTTTAATTTTTTCTTTTCCTTATCAGTATTTAGAATATCTTTATCATTTTCTATTTTAGTTTTCTTAGTGATATTTTCATATTTACTAGCTTCTTTATTTACACCAACTGATTCTCCAGTTAGTAACGATTCATCTACTACTATTCCAGAACTTTCAATAAAAAATCCATCTGCTGGTATTCTATCCCCAGCTTCTAAAATAACAATATCTCCTATTGTTAAATATATTGAATTAATTATTTTTATACTTGAATCTCTTAATACCTTACAGGTTGGAGCAGCTAATTCCTTCAATGCCTCTAAGGATTTTTCTGTTCTAAACTCTTGAACAAATCCTAATATTGCATTAATTACTACTATTATAAGTATAGTAATTGCATCTGCCTTATCCCCAATAATTCCTGAAATTATTGTAGAAGCTATTAATACCCACACAATAAAATCATTAAATTGAGATAAGAATATTTTAACTGCTGACGTCTTGTTATGGTGCTTCAATTCATTAAGTCCAAAGTCTTTAATTCTTTTCTCTGCTTCCTTAGTACTGAGACCAGATGTCAACTCTTTTTCTTGTATCACAACTTTTCCTCCTAATATAGAACTTCATATACTTATATATATTTTCCTTTATAAAAGTTATGACGATTTTTTCAATTACGGGTTAAAGATTATGAGTTAAGAGTTTAGGCCTATATCACTACGGAACATCTTTAATTTTATTTTAAGAAAACCATTAAGACTTTTCATCCTAAGATCATAATCCATAACTCATGACTGCACCTACTAAAAAAGGTACCACAAAACACTCAAACGTAATATTTTGTGATACCTTATTTAATTTCTGTTATATACAATTGATTCTATATTTTTTTAGAAAAGCTTTAAGGCTTTTCATTCTAAATTCATAACTTATAACTCATAATTTCTAACTAAATTCTCTATTTCATTGAATTAATTACATTAGTAAGTGGTGGTATTACTTGTTTCTTTCTTGATAACACACCTGGTAAGAACGCCATTGAATCTTTT
>JAEZKY010000136.1 GCA_023435985.1 Bacillota bacterium
ATCTTCCCTCATATTCTTTAACTTTTCTACTGCTAATTTGTCATTATCTAAATTAATAGCAACTACTCTATTTCTTTCATTTATCCCTATAGATTCCAATAACTTCATAGGAATTCTTAAGTTACCATTTACAATTCCACTATCATTTTTGTTCAGTGTGATTTTACGCTCCAAACATTCCCCCCTAAACTTAGTGGCATCATAAATCAAAATTTTCCCACTCATTTTTTACCCCCTATTTTTCCCAAATAGGCAAAGACTTGCAACTGGCTGCCATCCTTTCTAAGGTAAAGGCCCTTTAGCTTTGCGTCACAGCTTTTCAACTGTTTTGCCAATTTAATTGTCGTACTTTAGTCCAAAAACTTTATTTTCATTATATACAACATATTGTAAATATCACATTATCCATTTTTCAAAGATCATCATTTTAATTACTACGTCAATTCTACAGTGGATGCAGCAGATCTACATCCGTTTTTTTAGTAGTATTGCGCAGTAAAAAATCGCAAATTCAATTTCTTGAATAATATGATTTTACAATTTGCTATTTATTTTTAGTAATTCATAATATAAGAAAATGCATACTAAATGAATATAAATATAATATTCATTTTACATTATGCTGTTTAGGTATTCTAGATTCACAAGGTACATCTATCTGACATTTTCCACAACCATATCTTGGCTTATGTTTTTCCATTGTTTTGTCTAAAAATTCAGAGCATATAATATGATTTTTTCCATTTTCTATGGATATTGCATTGGCTGGACAATTTTTTACGCATTTACCGCACATTGAACAATATTCATATATATTTTCGTATTCTCTCTTATCAGGTGATAAATATAATTCTGTAATGATACTACCAAATCTTCCAGATATACCTTTGGGGGTTATAAGTCCTTTAGAAAGCCCGAATGTTCCAAGTCCACATATAAAGGCAGCGTGTCTTTCAGACCAGTTGCTTGTAAATTTTTCTTCATGATTTGGATTATTAGCATTCGACCAGAATCTTCCATCCAAAGTAGGTACGACACTATTATATCCTGCATTCATCAATTCAGACTTTAAATGTACACACAACTTATTTAACAAACTCTGACCTTCAATACGTCCATGAAGCCATTCTTCAGTAGGCCATGACATATTCCTTCTATTTCCTTTTCTAACTGCTTCGCTAAACGGTAAAAAAAATGATATAACAGTCTTGGATTGTGGTAACCATTCTTTTGGAAGCATGAAGTGTTTTCCAATTACTGATGGTTGTTTCAATAATGTAAAGTGCTCATCATCCACAGAACCAAATGCTAAAATTGGAGCTTCAAAAATTTTCATTCCTATAACTTTTTCCGAAATGGCTATTTCCTTTGCTATATAGTTATCTTGCGAACTCTCAACAAAGTCCTCTGCAGTTTTTATAAAATATTGTTTGTCCATCTGTTCTACCCCCCTATCTTATTTCTATTATAACATACATATATTAAATGCAATATATTCCATATAAAAGCCTGTAAATGCATCACTCATAACAAAAGGCACTTACATCTCTGCAAGTGCCTATATAAATATTAATATTTTCTTATTTCATAAGATGTTACTTGATCGTGCACAACATCTTCCTCTACTGATATACTTGAATTAACTGTTTTATAAAACGGAATATGTTATTTAATTCTCATATTCCGTTTTAGTATTATACCATTCTTTAAATTTAGCTGCTTCTGAAGCTGAAATATCAAAAACTTTCGTCTCTCCATCTATTAAACTTATTATTAATGTTGCTCCTGCCTTATTATCTGTAGGATAATCTGGATTTGTTGGATTCGAAGGCTCATCCTTTTTAGTTACATTAATCACACATGATGCACTTAAGTTATTTCCGTCTGCAGTAGTCGCAGTTATAGTGCAAGTTACTTCTTTTAACGCAGTTATTTTTATAATTTTTCCGTTTATATGATCTACTTCTATACTTGCCACAGTAGGATCACTTACTGTCCATGTTACTCCTACTGCTGTTGTTGCTGCTGTTGCTGTTAATTCTGCTGAATCACCTACTGTTAAATTCATTGATGATTTATCTAATGCTATTGATTCATCATATGGTACTAATTGTCCATCTGCATCTATTGCATCTAGTCTAGTATAATTAGTGCCGCCTTCTGATGTTGTTATAATAACAGTGTAAAGAGTTCCGCAAATGCTCTCAAAATTCTTGAAGATAAAGGTATAAATGTTTATGGCAACCCTAATGAAATTCATTGGATATTAGTCTATAATAAACGAACTTATAGTCTCGTTAAAGATGGTAAAAGAACAACCCCATTCAAAGATAAATCTGAATGGATTGCTGCAGTAAGTAAAAGATGCAAAGGATTTATTGATTCTGGAACACGTATTCTATCAATTTTAGATAATTCTCCAAGATTAGCACCTTTTCCACCTACTACTGAAAGTTTTAATTTATCAATTTCCTTGAAGCTTAACACATATAAACTCATACATATTCATCATTATAAAAATTGTTTCTAAGCAGATTAATACACTTATCAAATCCTTTAAAAAAATCTTCGTAATTAACTTCTGTTTTATTTAATAATCAATTCATATATCCATCAGTAAGCCAGTCAAGCATTTTCATAACCAGCTTTGGATCAATACCTTCTTTAACTTTTGAATGTTCCATGCCATCAAAAGCAATTTTCTTTCTAAAACCTTCGCCATTTGCTATAATAGCTTTTATATCTTCCTTTACTTTTTCATTACTAAATATTTTTCTCTCAATATCTATCCACTAAATTCATATAATCCTTAGAGAATTCAATACCTGATGAAGTGCAAGTATCATTAAAAATTATACAATTTCTTTTTTTATCATAAAGCATTACCTTTAAATTTCCATGAAGAGTTTCACTTGCTATAGGTATCATACTGCCATTGCAAGGTGCATATAACTTCATAAAATCTTCTTCTTTATAAGATCCTTCAATTTTAAGAGAATACTTTTTATTATAAGTTTCTAAAATAATTTTTTCATTTTCACAATTAATTAAGAGATTACTTCTATTTATTGTTGTAAATTTACAAAATCTGCCTTTTGCATATACTCCTATTAAAAAACCTGTAAAACTTTTGAGTTTAAAGGGAAGTGGTACATCTCCTATAGAGCATGTAACTGCTCCATCTCCATTTTCGAAAGAATTTCCTTGAACCCAAATATAAGAATACGGGAAAGCTTTCCCCCAATTTTTTTCAATATATAACTTTCCTCCAGTGAAATCAATGTCTTTACCATTAATGCAAAGCTTCCCTCGTACAGTTCCGTCATCAGCACAAACCTGACTATAGCATTGCATAAAACCTAAATAATTATAGAACCCCATGCTACCAGGATTAATAATGCTATCTGGCCATTTTATAATGTTGTCAAAATGTAGTGTTCCAAATATCTTTTCATTCTGCTGGCTAATATTTAAATTAATTGCATTAATTGAAAAAGAACTTTCTCCTACATTTAAATTAAATTTAGATTTACTTGCTTTAAACTCATCTTTCATAAATCTTAAATATTTAAAATTGTTCTCATTTCCTTTAAGTACTTGAATGAAGCTATGTGAAAATCCTTTTTTATTTGAAATAAATAAACCTGGAATAAAGCAATATGTATTACCTGTATATGGCTGCACAATCTTGAAATACCAGCCTTCAAAAAAAATTGACTTTTTATTCTTTCCATGATAAATATCAGGATTTCTAATAGCTTTAAACACAAGAACACCTCTTTTTTTAATTTATAGGGATATAATAGCTTATAATGCCATATAATATTCTTTAATATAACAGGTGTTATTATACATTTTTTAAATATTTAAATTTTTATTAAAACATATTTTCAACTTTTCTTAGCTATTTTAAAATCTAATATTAAATTTCATTAAAGAAAAAACAGCCAATCAATAGATTAACTGTTTTTTCTTTGGAACTTAATAAATATTAAAAATCAAACGTTATAGATTATTTTTTTAATTCTTGTTTTCCAGTTACAGAAGACGTACTATCCATATTAAATCCAGACTTAGCCGCATCGTCTTTAAAATAGACATTTCCGTCAATCTTAGCGTCAATTAACTTAAAATCATTAGTGTCAACATATAAATCACCTTTAAAGGTTCCATGTTCAATACTAGCTTGTGGACTCTCAATAGTTAATTTTGGTGCTGTTAAAGTAAATCTATTTGTAATATTACGATTGTCATCTTGAGTATAAAGAGCTAACTTTCTTTGTAAAAGTTCTTTTCCTGAATCATCCTTCTTGCCATTCTTGAATTCACCTTCCAACACTAAATCCTTATCTAATGTCATGTCTTTCGTAATAGCGATGATCCACTTTCCGTCTTTGCTTATAGCTTTAGTGAACACATCTGGATCACTTGTTACTGATGCCGATGCAGTAGCATCAGCTTTTGGTGCAGGTGCTTGTGCAGGTGCTGATTGTTTAGAACCGCATCCAACTAATAATCCGGCAACCATAACGGAAGCCAATAATAATGCTTTAATTTTCATGAGTATTCCCCCTATTTTTTAATTTATTATAATATAATTGAGGAAATTTCATAATTAAGTTACTTATGAGTTTTTATCAATACATATTTCATATTATTTAGTTAATTATAATATATATTGCATATTAACTTTACTAATTTGAATTATGCAAAATTCTCAATTAATATGACTCAATACCTTAATATTGAAATTTATCATTATAATTATAAACACTAGATATTTTTGAATATATTAAAATTGAACCTCCTTTATTGGCATTCAATTCTATTTCTTATTTAATAAAATCTTACTAATAACTTTTTAGTTGTTTTTAATAAAATATTTCTGCTTTCACCGTCTGGAAGAGTATTAATTAAATTAAAAGCTCTATTAGTATATTTTTCAGCTAATGCCCTAGACTTTTCAATTCCTTTTAGCTCTTTTACTATGTCTGAAATAGCCTTAAGATCATTTTCTTCAAAGTAATCTTTATTAAGAATAGAAGATAAATCAGGATTTTTTTTCTCAAGAGCATATATTATCGGCAAAGTATAAATGCCTTGTTTTATGTCATTACCAATAGTTTTGCCTACTACTACTTCATTTCCAGTATAATCTAAAATATCATCAATTATTTGAAAAGCCATTCCTATATTATGTCCAATATTAGAAAGCTTTTTGCATAGCCTGCTGTCACACTTGCTTTCTACCGCACCACTATAGAAGCTTAATGCAAAAAGCTCTGCAGTCTTTGCTGATATTCTCTTTAAGTATTTTCTTACAGATACTTTTGTGTTGTACTTAGAAGCGAATTGTTCTATTTCTCCTAAGCATATTCTGGACATTGAATTTGAGTCTATGTTGATGTTTTTTAAAGTAGAATTTTCAGATAAGATTTTAAAACATCTGCAGAATAAAAAATCTCCTATGTATACAGCATAATCCTTCCCATATTTAGACTGAATGGTTTCAATTCCTCTTCTGAGCTTTGAATCATCTACTATATCATCATGAACTAAAGTAGCCATATGGAGCATTTCAAGCACAGCTGCCAAAGGATAAACCTCTTCTTCATTAAATTCACCAAATCTTGCTGCGATAATTAAAAATGCAGGTCTAAGGAGTTTACCTCCCGAATTTATTAAATCTAAAATTGCATCTTCAACAAACTTTTCCCTACACTTAATGTTTTTCTTCATTATTTTAATAACTTCTTCTAAGTCATTTTTTACAACTGGACATTCATCCCAAAATTTATCCATGTAATCACCCTTTATCGTCAAATAGTTTAGTAGTTGTGTTTAGTCTATTCAAATGGTTTACAATGTATCTGGAAGTCAGACCCACAAAAAAACCTGTACCTATTCCTGACATTGTTAAAATGGGGAGATATAAACTTATATTTACGTTCTGAACTATCAAAGCAGCTATAGTAATTTGACCTATGTTATGAAACACAGCTCCTGCGCTACTAACACCTATTATGCTTACCTTATCTTTACCTATTCTCTTTATTAATGCCATTACAACAAAGCTAAATAATGCTCCAGCGATGCTATATAATAGGCTTGATATGCTTCCACCAAGCACTGATGAAAGCAACAGCCTGACTATGATAACCATGAAAGTTTCTATTCCACCAAATAAATAGAGTGATACAGCAGTCACAATATTAGCTAGTCCAAGTTTTGCCCCTGGAGTTA
>JAEZKY010000155.1 GCA_023435985.1 Bacillota bacterium
ATCCTGAATCTTCCATATTCTCATCATCAAATATTTTAATCTGTACCATCTCATTTTTGACCTTTGTTACACTTCCAGATAGTGAAACGCCTTTTATATGGGGATTATTAACTGTCGGTACTTTTAAACCTGATTTTGTTTTCATGAAACAGGTATGGTATAATTCATTTCCCTTTAGATGGGATTCCAGTTTCCAAATGAACATTTCCTTTCCAACAACTGTTCTTCTTTCACCTAATTTATGTATTTCCCGACTTTCCCATATATAAGACATAGCATCTTCAGGCTGAACGGGCAGACCATGATTTTTCTTATACCAGTATTCCTGCATATCATATTGCGTCTGGTATTCGCTGGAATTGTCCTCTGTAACATCCGCTCTCTCAGGTTTACCAAAATGATATTTTTCTCCTCTGGTATAACAGTCCGAAAATACTACCGTTTGATTCATGGCAGCAAGCCGTTTTATAAATTCCCAGTCTGTTTCACCATATTGCATGATGAAATGACCGATACTCTTTCCTTTTCCCTCTGTCATAATCTTGGCGGCACCATCATACCCCTGACCGCAGGTATCCAAAAGGCCACTGAAAGTAAAATCTTCCTTTTGGAAACTTCTTATATGTTCCTGGCAATCCACGAGCTGGGTACCGGAACGCAGACTTAAACTCACAAAGCAGGTTCCATCTTTTATTTCCAGGTTAAGCTGAGTGATTACTCCGTAAAACAAAATGGATTCTTCCTCCGCGGATATGGCAACTACCTGTGCCCACGTCTGGCGCTTTCCTACACTCATATAGTTTTCTTTTCTGTCAAACGGAATACGGCCTCTTAACTCCGCCTGCGCATGTTCATTCACTTCCTGGATTGACTCATATCCCAGAATTTGAAGATCTTCAAATGGACGTATAACCAGCTTATCTTCTCTCATTGTTTTCTCTCCCTTTTAATTCTTACTGTACAGTAATCTTGCATATTTATATTTCTAATCTAACCTTTTTAATAAATAAGTGATTATTCCATTAGAAGCATAAATAGTTTCATTGTCCTTTATATATAAATAACATAAATCATCCATTCTTATTTCATGTATATATTTTTCATCTTGGTTAACTTGATAATTATCAGGCAACAAAAAGTGTACTATTGAATAATACTCACCTGTAATCCCTAAACTCTTTGCATAATTATAGCCAATTTGTTCCTGTTCAGATTGTAAGGCATGCGTATAAGTTACCGGACCATATGCAAATTGATATTTATTCCCCTGATATTCCGCGTAATTTTCTTCAAAAGATATTTCCTTACCTATTATTTTTGTGACATCTGGTCCTTTTAAATTACCCGCTTCATCTAATCCCGAATAAGTGGACGGCAGTGATAAATCTGCAGGCATATAATCAACTATTTTCCATTTTCCATAAAATAGTTGATTATATGAAATTGCATTCTTTAACTCATACGCATCTACTTTTAAATTTTTAGCTGTATTTAATCCGATATAATTATTTCGATCATTATATTGTGAAATACCATAACCGGCAAAAATGGATTTCCAAATTATATTATCTTCCTTCATAGTACTCAATAAGTCAGCATAATCCGAAGCGAATCTATAATAATTGTCGATGGGCAAAATTATTATAAATTTATCTTTTGTAAAATAGAAATTATCATGGCTATTATTAAAATCATTTTTATGATAATTAAATAATTCGTCTAAAGCGGATTGTTCAGCATCTTGGGTATCTGTATCTATACTTTTAAAGTTATTAAAATTTAGTTTATCTTTGAATGTATTGTAAAAAATGTCAGACATTGTTATTTTTTTTCCAGAAATAAGATTAATATTCGTAGAATAAATCCAATTAATTCCATTAGCATTATCCTGTACGTATAGGTATCCTTCAAAAATAATGCTAATAACACTATCTGTAACATATACAATTTTATAGTCTACAGACCAACTGGTACCTTGTACTATTCCTTGATCATTATTCGAAATATTATTATAGGGATTTAATGCAGCTTCTTTTATTAAATCATTAATATTTTCCTGCTTTTTTTTATCTGGAAAATTTTTAATCTCAGGATATGATATATCAATATTAATTTCTTTTGTTTTATTATATTGGCAATATTTTTTTGTTATAAACTCAAAGTCTATTTCCTGTAAAATTTCATTTTCTTTATTTCGCATAACTTTTCTTGCTGAATTATTAGTGTGATTTATAAAAATACAGATAATGCAAATACAAAATAAAAATACAAAAATTAGTACTATAATATACTTATTTTTTTTCATATCTAGTCTCCATTAATAAATTATAACAATCTTTTATCATAAAAAGTTTTAATATAGATGTTTCAGCTACAAAAATTAAATCATTTTATATTTGGTACAACCTTGTTATAATAGATATCTGCTCTTTTCTGAAAAGAGTTTATATCATATTTATTCACAATTTGAGACAATTTATCAGGATTGACATCTTTGTGACTTGCAACTTCATTTGCATTACTAAGTACACTCCAAAAATATGCTGCACTCTCCCATGCATATG
>JAEZKY010000160.1 GCA_023435985.1 Bacillota bacterium
ATTGTGCAGAGGTGTTTTTTAAATAATTTAATATTGTCGGAAGCACTATAACAAGTTTATAGTTATTTCTACAACTTCTGTAGGAAGTTTAGACAAATCAAAGTTTAGTATGCTTTCGAAAGTGACTAATAACCGTCATCTGAAGAGTTAATATGGATTGAAATCTGACAGAGTGCACGAGGATTATCGTGTTTTTTTATTGTCTTTTTTCTAAAGTCCCGTGGATGGTTATATATATCCACGGGATTTTTTTATCCAAAATTCAAGATGAAAAACTGTAGTTTTGAATTTTAAAATTTATTAGGAGGTGATTTCAATGGGAAATTCTAAAAACGAAATAATACTAGAACTTATAAAAGATAAGGAGGAATTGAACATTGTGTTACAAAAATGGAAAGGATATTTTGCCGAAGAAACTTTTAGAGGAGCTGCAAAAATATATTGAGGGAGAAAACATATATATTCCTAGAAAAGAAGAGAGAAAAGGCTGGGGAGAAAATAATGGTACTAGAATAGCAATAAGGGAAAGAAATTTAGAAATATACAATCTTTATAAAAAAGGAACTAAAATCCTTGATATAGCGGAATTATATAATCTTTCAGAAGACAGTATAAGGAAAATTATTTTTAAATTAAATAAACTTAAAAATATAAGAACAATGTAAAAGAAAGATTTCTATAAGTAATGTAACTAATATAAATGATATTTTAAAGGATTATATGAAATAACATACTCAACATTGTCAATCGAGAAAAAGAGTATATCATTACCTATATGATAAAAATGTGATTTATATATAAAGATAGAAATTAATATTAATTATAATAGTGAGAATTAGATATAGGGACTAAATGAATAACTATGATTTAGTTATAGCTATTTCTCCTTTACCAGCTATTATAATAAGATCTCCATTTTTAATATAACCTAAGTTTACAACTTCATTAAGATTTTCAAAATTTTTAAAATATCTCTGATTACCACTGGAATCAATTATTATCAAAGTTGTAGGCGGATTTACTACCAGTTTAGCGGTAGCGGTAAAATCCGTTACTTCAGAAATGTTATATACACCTTGTTTATAAGAATCTGACATAAAAACTGCCTGTGGTACTTTTACAAGAGCAAATGTAAACATTAAAAAGAATATTATGAATACTTTTAATTTCATTATGAACACCTCACTGTGTAGTATTTTGTGAGATTACGATGAAAATATACTATAGAATTTATAATTCTGACTTAATATTAAGATTAAAATATAAGCAATGTTATCTATTTTATTGGTGTCCATGCATATAAAGTTGGAAAGTTTTATTCTAATTATTTTTTACATATACCTTAAGCCACAGTAAGAGTAATCTATTATTATGATGATAGTTTATAATAATATAAACTTGTCAAAAATAATTAGTAAAGGAGCGATTTAAATGAGAAGTTATAAAAGAAAATTTAATGAATATTCAAAGAAAGGAGTTATAAAAAATACTGAATGAAATTTAAAGTTAGTAGAGACAAAAATAATATGAAAGATGAATTCAAAATAGAAATGTTTTTTTCAAAAGTAAAGGGTTTAATCAAAGTTTTTAGAAAAGTTTTTGAAATTAAGCCATATGAGAATAATAAAGAAATTTTCTACGATTGCAGAACTGAAAAGCTACAACTTAATAGCTATGAAAAGCGTAGAATTGAAATTTATAAAGAAAAAATAAAAGATAGACTTTTATTTTAAAATAAATAAGGATTGGGCAAGAGTAGAATTAAATAAAACTTGCTTCAATCCTTATTATATTTTAATTAATCTTAGATATTTAAGAGTAGTTATATTTGATAAAAAATTCATTAAGGAATAAAATAATAGTTGGTATAAAGAATCAAAATAGTAAAAAATATGAATATGACATTAGTCATAAAAATGAGGTGAGGTATGGATATTGTAAAAAAGTATGAAGAATTAACCAAAAAGCAAGCTGAAGCCAATCCAAAGACAGCATATAAAATGATTAAATTAGGCCTTTTCTTAGAAAAGCAAATGGTTAAGTTTTCATCTCAAGAAGTTCCTAAAGCATATAAAGAATTGAATTTAATAGCTCTTAATTCAATTTTAAGGGGATTAAAGAATCCAGAAAACTCTGCTTGGGTTAATATTTTTACTCCAGTAGAAATTTTGCAGTGCTTTGATATTAATCCGTTATCCTTAGAATGCATGTCCTGCTTTATGTCAGGCTTTGAATGTGAGGATTTTGTAAATGAGTATGCTGAAAATATAGGAGTTGCGGAAACTCTATGTTCATATCATAAAGGGTTCATTGGAACGGTAGAAAGTGGAATTCTACCAAAACCTAAGTTTGCATTTACAACATCTACCTGCTGTGATGGCAATGTTAATACAATCCGTTATCTTGCAGGAAAACATGATTTAGATTCATATATTCTAGATATTCCTTACAAATATTCTCTAGAAAATGAAAAATATGTTGTAACACAATTAAAACAGATGATTAACCTGCTTGAAGAGAAATGCAAGAAAAAATTCAACGAGAAGGATTTAAAGGAAATATTAAAGAGGGAAAATGAATCTAAAAATTTTTTCAAAGAATATTTAAAATATCAAAGAACAAAATATTATCCAAGCTCCTTAACTCTGCATATGTATATGCTTTTTGCATCACATGTAGGTATAGGAACTAAAGAAATTTATAATTTTTATAAATTATTAGCAGAAGATATACAAAAATATCCTGAAAGCGAGGGACTAAAAGTATTTTGGGTTCATCTTTTACCATATTATCAAGAAACTATGAAGGAATATTTTAATTTTAATCCTAAATATCAAATTCAATCATATGACACAAATTTTGACTACATGGAAGAATTGGATGTAGAACATCCTTTAGAAGCATTGGCAAAGAAGCTTATTTTAAATATATATAATGGCTCCTATGAAAGAAAGATTGAAGCAATAAAAAAAGCTGTAGATGATTTAGGCTCTCAAGCTGTCATCCATTTTTGTCATTGGGGCTGCAAGCAATCTTCTGGAGGTGTAATGCAGCTTAAGGAGGCAATGAAAGCAAAAAATATACCTATGCTTATTTTAGATGGAGATTGTATGGACAGGAGAAATTCTCAAGATGGTCAGTTAAAAACCAGGCTAGAAGCTTTTTTAGAAATATTAAAAAATACGGAGGGAAACATATGATTGGATATATATGCAAATATACACCGATAGAAATATTCACAAGTTTAGGTGTTGAAACAAAGAGAATAGAACCTAATGTAACGAGTTATGATAAAGCAGAAACAATGATGCATGCCAACTTGTGTTCTTATGTTAAAGGCGTATTAGAAGACGTGATTTTAAATGATTACGATGGAGTTGTACTAACAAGCTGTTGTGATAGTACTCGAAGGCTTTATGATACTTTAAAAGATATTTTTCAAGATAAATTTATTTATATATTAGATTTACCAAGAAAGATAAATGATGAATCTATAAAGATTTATGAAAATATAGTTAAAGAAATGATATATGCATATGAAAATTTTAGCAAAAAAACTTTTCAGGAAGAGAAACTTAAAGAAATCTGTGATTCATTAAAAATAGATTCCATTAAACCTTCAAATGGCATAAACATAGGAATGATGGGAGCAAGATGCAATGATGGGATAATCGAATTAGTTAAGAACTCCAATGTTAATGTATTATTTAATATTTCATGTACTGGTGATGAACGAAAATATGAGTTAAATGATAAAGACATATATCATAAATATATAAAAGATTTGTTTAGCAAATTGCCTTGTCTTCGTATGACAAATATTAATGAGAGAAAAAATTTTCTAAAAAAACAAAAGAAAAATCTAGATGGAATTATATATCATACAGTTAAATTCTGTGATATTTATTCATATGAATATGCAGAAATGAGAGAAAATTATGATGTCCCAATATTAAAAGTAGAAACAGATTATACAAAACAATGTGAAGGGCAAATAAAGACAAGAGTTGAGGCATTTATTGAAGCTCTAAAAACTAACAGAGAAAAAGGTGATAGTAAAATGAAAAACTTTTTTAATGTAGAATCGAAAAATAATTCTATTAAAAAAGGTGAAGATATAAAGTATGTGATTGGAATTGACAGTGGCTCAACATCAACTAATGCAGTAATTGTTAATACTAATAAGGAAATTGTAGCATATACAGTAATCAGAACTGGAGCAAAAAGTAGTGAAAGTGCGAACAGAATTTTAGATGAAATATTAAATAAATCAAAATTAAACAGAAATGACATCTCACTAATAGTTGCTACTGGTTATGGAAGGGTAAGTATATCTTTTTCTGATAAAGAGGTAACAGAAATAAGCTGTCATGGTAAAGGCGCTCATTATTTAAATTCTAAAATAAGAACAATAATAGATATAGGAGGCCAGGATAGTAAGGTCATTAAGTTAAATGAAAAAGGAGAAGTAATTGATTTTGTAATGAATGATAAATGTGCGGCAGGAACCGGCAGATTTCTAGAAATGATGGCTAGAACTCTTGAAATAGATATAAAGGATATGGGACCTGAATCCTTGAAATGGAGTGAGGATATAAAAATAAGCAGCATGTGTTCGGTTTTTGCAGAGTCAGAAGTAATTTCCCTTATTGCACAAAACAAAGAAAAAGCTGATATTATTCATGCTTTAAATCAATCTATATCAAGCAAAACTAACGCTCTCCTTGGAAGGATAGGAAAAGAAAGTGAATTCATGATGACTGGCGGTGTAGCTCAGAACATAGGAGTTGTAAAAGCTTTAGAAGAAAAAATAGGAGAAAAGTTATTTATTTCAGATGAACCTGAAATAGTAGGAGCAATAGGAGCAGCATTATTTGGAGTTGAGGAACTAGAGAAAAAAGAGAATTAATTCTCTTAAGGATAAAAAAATAAAGTTTTCTGTAGAATTTATTTTGAGAGGATGTAGATATTATGGATAAATATAATATACCATTAGGAACTTTAGTTGAAGTAATGCAAATTAATTCTGAGGCCGATAAAAAGAATCATGGAGTAAGACTTTATGTTGTAGCTCATCATAAGGATGCAAATGGAACGCCACTATATTCATTAGGACTAAAAGGAGAGACTAATGCGTTAAAAATGTATAATGGGTATTATGAAGAAAATTTAAAAATTATAGATAAGATATCCGTTGAGTTAACTAAGGAAGAAATAGATGATATAGTTCAATGGGGGAATATATGTGAAGAAGAAGGTTGGTTCATTGAAAAGGACAGAAATTTAAAAGATAAATTAATCAAATCAATTTAAATTATAAAAACTATGAAAACGATATTGTAAACATATTTAACATTTAAAAACCATAATTAGTACAGAGATATACTAATTATGGTTTTTTTAAAGAATATAACAATCTTAACTAGCACAATAAAAGATAGCTTATCATCCCATTATAATCTTTCGACT
>JAEZKY010000291.1 GCA_023435985.1 Bacillota bacterium
ATATTAACTTTACCTGAAGTACACTGTAAAGTTCCACTACTTAATATTGGCGTCCCTTTATAATCATTTATACTTATAATTCTGCTATTTGTATCTGCATTTTTCACGTATAAAGATAATATTATTCTCCCCTGACCTTGTAACTCTTTTTCAGGTGATGTACCATCAGAAATAAAATCCTTTATTGTATCAAGCTGGGTTTCTTTACTAATATTTAATTGATAATTTATGTCTGCAGGCTTTATTTCAATACTTTGGTTATCATTAAAGTTAATATTTCCTATATCAGTTTTTGTTTGTGATACACTTACAACCTCAGCATATTTTGCTGAAGTTTCATCAATATCACTAAAATTTTCATCTAAAAATCTAGTATAAACTCCTGTGTTACTTATCTCCTTTAGATTTATGCTCCCTATAGATATCATCCCATTGGCATCAGTTGGTAATTGAATATTTGTGGATTTTATCTCTTCAACTACTTTTTTCCCTTCTAATGCAGCTTCCTGCTTAACTTGTCCTTCTTTTGTATGCTTTATGGCCATAATATATCCTGTATAAACACTTACAGATATTATTCCCATAATAGCCATACTTATCACTACTTCAATAAGTCCAAAACCACCATTTTTTTTAGAATTACTTTCCATAATCCCACCTACTTTTGATTAACGCTTATATTATTTCCATCACCATCTATTTTTACTCTTGGATTTTTTGCATCATCTCCAGTTACATCTACCTCAACCAATTTATCTGTTTTATTAACTATTTTTAGCTTAATATTTGATTCATCATCAGCTGTTACTCTAGGTTCACTCAAAATATTTATTACAATGTTTTTTGATACTGGTATAAATTCAGCGCCCAATCCATCGTAATTAACTGGAAATGATCCATTTGAAGTCTTATATTTATAATAATATTTATTTTCTTGTTGAGTTAATGTTATTTCAACACTCTCTTCTGAATTACTATCAGCATAAACATAAGTTGTTCTTAAGTCATCATCTGCTTTTCCCATCATTATGCTTGGCAAGTCAGAAGTTGTTGACCTAACTGAGGCGATAAAATCGCTTGTATCCTTATTGTAACTAGTAATTCCAGTAGCAGTTCCACTACTAAAAGGTACATTTTTACCATACTTATTATCAAAATCCCATTTTAGATAACTTTTCAATTCATCTGTAATCTTTGGAACCGAGTAAATTTCAATGTCAATAGTTCCTTTTAATGTATTTAAGGTATCTTGGTTCATTTTTATTGAATTTATCACAATCTTCTTTTCATTTTTATCAATTTCATCTATAAACTTATCTAAATTTTCATATGAGCCTTCAAAATTAATTTCGCATTTTAAATATTGAATTGTATCTTTCTTATCTTTTGTGATATTTTTAGAATTGTCTGTACTTGAACTTTTTGTTGAGGTATTGTCTTTATTATTGCTATTTGATGTTCCAGGTGAATTATTAGAATCTTTATTATTACCAGTTGCATTATTTCCATTGTTACTTAAGGATTTATCGCTATCTGACTTATCTTTTTCATCATTGGAAGTTATATTATTATATTTATCTACAATTCCTTGAATAGAGCTTTCAGCTAAAGAACTCTGCTCTTTTTTAGAGTCTTCCACACTGTCAGAAACTATAGGTTTAAATGTAATTCCACCTTTTAAGCCGCTGTCTTTCAAAAGCTTATCTAATTCCACTATTATTTGTTCTTCACTAATTGCTGGATAAAAAGGACTTGATTCATCTTCTATTTTAGCTTTTAATACTTTAACACTGCTTCTTTTTTCATCCAAAGAATCTATAGTTGCCTTAGCAGTTGTATACTTTTGCTCAATATCACTTTCTTCTTTGAGTTTCTCTTGAACTTTAGCTAATTGATATGAATAAATAAAATTATAATATCCAAGACCTACTAATATAATACCCAAGATATATAGCATTATTTTTTCCCTATTACTTATCTTCATACTACCTAACATCCTTTAACACACATTTTATATCAAAGGAGTACTCTCCCTCTACTGCACTTTGAGTATCTATTGAATTTACATAAACATTATCCATAATTGGTAGGCTGCTTAAATTATGTTCCAATTCAGCAACTGCTGATCTCTCAGTGGATATTCCTTTTATTTCTATGGTGTTTTCCACTACATCTAGATTTTTAAATGAAACTTGGCTTGGCACTGTAGAGCTTATATCCTTTAGCAAATCTTCAGAAACATTGTCCCTTTTTTGCACTGAAGCTGCAACGTCCGATAGTGCAGTGTTATATTGCTTAAGTACATCAATTTGCTTATTTATATTATCTGCTTCCGTTAATTTCTCTTGGATATCTGAATCAGTCAATTTTTCATTATAATTACTTATACTCCTGCCTAATAAAAATAATCTTGCAGTGTTAAATATTAAACTCCCTGCAATCAAAATTCCAACCACTGCACTAAACCCATATATATATACTTTAGAATTTATTTTTGCTTTATTTTTACCCAGATATGGCTTAAAAAAATTCACTTCATTCATATATTTGACTCCTATTCATTTCTTATAAGTGAACCTATAACATTTATAAACTCATCAATAGGCTTACCATCATCATTTGATTTAAAAGCAATTTTAGGAATTTCTTTTATTCTAGTTTTTATGCCAAGTTTCTTTGTCATGTATTCTTCCATTCCAACAATTTTAGAACTTCCACCAAAAATCATTATGTTATTTAGTTCATTATTTATATTTCTATTTTTATAGAATTGAATAATTTTTTCTATTTTTTCAATCCATTCATCAATAATATTCCTAGCTAAAATATTTACTGTATCCAGCTCATCATATAAATTTAGATTTCTCTTTTTAAAATCTTCCATTTCACCGACCTTAAGATCGTCTCTTTCCATTAGCATTTCATCGATTTCATTTCCACAATCTTTTATTATTCTAGTAAAGTCTAATTTACCATTCTTATATATATTAACATCGATAGAGCTTGCCCCTAAATCAATAAGAACAGCTGCATCGTTTGAGTTATGTTCAAATTCATTATTTATACCTATTAAATTAACAAATTTATTTACTGCATTATAATTTACATCCAAAGCATAAGGCTTTAACTCTAATTTCAATAAAAAATTATAATATGTTCTTGCCATTCTTTCAGGATATGCTATTACACGTACATCGAGTTTCTTGGTTTCATCTACTTCTTTTTCACTTAAAACGATTCCTTGTAATATATAATCATCTAAATTTATAGGTAGATATTGTTGGATTTCATACCTTACTACAGTTTCCATTTCATCTTCCTCCACCTTAGGAATTACAATTTCTCTGTTTATAATTAATGAAGAATTAGTCGTACATATTGCATATTTAGCTTTTATACCATTTTCTTTTAATACTTGGCTTAACTTATTCTTTAATTCTTCTTCTTTTTTTATTTCACCATCTATAATGGCACCTTTAGGAGTTGGAACTATAACATATTTATCAATAATCAAATCTTTTTTATAATATATACCTTCAACTATTTTTATCATGGAGCTTCCAATATCAAAGGCAACTACTCTTTTCTTCTTTTCTGGAAAGGTTAATCTATTTAAATTTTTTATTTTATTTAAAAAATCAGTCTTTAATTTTCCCAAATCCTTATTCATTAATCTGTTAAAATTAATTTTGCTTTCCACATTATAATCTTCATTTTTTTTAAGAAATATATTTCTCATAACGCCCCTCCAATTCCATCAACTTTTTTACTTAGGATTCTTTTGGATTACAATATTTTTTAGTTATATCACTCTTCTATTTTTATACAAATATTATAATAAATTACTTATAAGAGTATAGAATTTCTATACTCTTATAACTTTTAACAACTTATCAACTATAATAGTTTAAAAGCATCATTCTATTACTTAACTGCAGTTGTATATGCTGTTGTTGTAGTATCATCAGCTGGCGCTAAAGTAATACTAGTAGATACACTAGAACAAACTTTTACATTTCCGTTATTATCAATTGTAACTACAAAACTAGTTGATGCCTTAGCTTTTGGTGTCGTAGATCCATCAATTCTTGCTATTATCGCATCTGAATCAGCATCGCCGGAAGTTCCTATTGTTATAGTTTTATCTGTAGCGCCTGTAGCTATAGTTCCATTTGCTACCAGCATTGAAGTTGCTGTTTGAATATTTTTGGCTGCTGCTATATCATCACTTACTCTTGCATCTAATCTAGCTTGTCCAAATTTAGGTATAGCTATTGCAGCTAATATTGCAATTATCGCAATAACAATAATCAATTCAACTAATGTAAATCCTTTCTTCTTTTTCTTTGCTAGTCCATGGCTTTTTTTAATCAATAAATTATTCATAAAAACTCCTCCTAAAATATATACTTTTATATTAATACACTATGTTGCAGCTAAATTTAAATTTGACTATAGCTATCAAACATAGGTATCATTATGGACATTACCATAAAACCAATTATGAGTCCCATTATTACTATTAATAACGGTTCCAACATAGCTACTGATGATTGAATTATCCCTTCTAATTCATCATCATAAAAATCAGCCGTTTTATTTAAAATGTCATCCAGCGAACCTGTATCTTCACCGATTTTTATCATTGAATATAGCATTTGTGGAAAGATATTACTTTCTACCATAGATGCATACAAACTTTCTCCTCTTATAACACTGTCTCTTATTTTAATAAGAACATTTTCTGCAATTTTATTTCCAGTGATTGTAGAAACTATCCTTAATCCTTCAATAAGAGGAAGACCACTGGCAATTAAAGTTGATAAAGTTCTTGTAAATCTGGATACAATAACCATTTGATTAAGCTTCTTAAGTATTGGTAATTTTAATTTTAATTTACTAAAAAGGAGAATTCCTTCATCACTTTTTCTAAATATGTTAAGTAAAAATCCACCTAATGCTATTAAAATAATTATAATAAGCCAATAATTTTGGATTCCTTCACTAAGTCCTAATATAAACCTAGTTGACCATGGCAAAACTGTTCCACTTTGCTTAAATATATCTATAAATGTAGGCATTACATAAACTAAAATAAACCCAACGGCACTAATTGACACTAATCCCAATATTACTGGGTAAATTAACGCACTCGAAACTTTCTTATTAATCTTATTTTCCTTTTCGTAATAAGTTGACATTCTAAGCATTATGGCTTCTAAACTACCACTTGCTTCCCCTGATGCTATTAAAGCTACTAATAAATCAGGAAATGCATCCTTATGCATTCTCATAGCTTCCGATAAAACTCCGCCTTTTTCAACTTCTTCATTTACATCTCTTACAGCATCCCTTAACTTTTTATTTTCAATTTGATTTGATAGTATATCTAAGCAGGTTAAAATTGGAACGCCTGCATTTAACATGGTATAAAACTGCCTGCAAAATACTGCCAAATCCTTAAGTTTTACTTTCTTATTAAAATTTATTTCAATATTACTGCTTTGAACTATTTCTTCTACCATTAATGGATAATAACCATTGCCTGATATAAAATCTAAAACTTCATTCTTAGAATTTGCTTCATAACTTCCTTCTATCTTCTGTCCCTCTGAATTCATAACTCTATATTTAAACTTTCCCACTTTACCCCCCTCTTTCAGTTCTTAATACGCAATACCCAATTAACATCTTTTAATTAACAATTTGTATTACCGTTATCGTTTGCTGCTTTTGTAATTGCTGAAAGTTCTTCAATGGTTGTGATACCGCTCAAAACAAAATCTATACATTCACTTTCTAAAGTTTTCATTCCATTAGCCATTGAAATATCTCTAAGTACATCTGAATTTCCACCAGCATTTATAGCTTCTCTATGCTTTCTTGTCATCTCCATAATTTCATAAATACCAATTCTTCCCGAATAACCAGTTTCATTACAGTATCCGCAGCCTTTTCCCCTATGCAAAATAAGTGGTTTGTCTATAGCTTGTCCTAAAATTTCTTTTTCATATATATTAGCCTCATATGATTCCTTACAGTTATTGCATATTTTTCTCACCAATCTTTGAGCCATTACTCCCACAACAGAAGTTGAAACTAAATAAGGCTTAATTCCCATATCAACAAGTCTTATTATGGATGATGGAGCATCATTTGTATGAAGAGTACTTAAAACTAAATGTCCTGTAATAGCCGCACGAGTCGCAATTTCTGCTGTTTCTTCATCTCTTATTTCACCAATCATTATTATGTCTGGATCTTGTCTTAAAATGCTTCTAAGGCCATTTGCAAAGGTTAAACCTGCCTTTTCATTTACACTTACTTGATTAACTCCATCCATGGTAAACTCAACAGGATCCTCTACAGTAATTATGTTAACACTGGTTGAATTTAATTCTTTAAGTATTGAATACAAACTAGTAGATTTGCCACTTCCTGTAGGACCTGTAACTAAAATTATCCCATGAGGATTTGCTATTATCCTATCCAACCTTTTCATATTATCTTCACTCATACCCAGCTGATTTTTGCTTAAGGTACTGCCTCCTGTGTTTAATATTCTTATAACTATTTTTTCACCATTAACTACTGGTAATATTGAAACTCTAAGATCGATCTCTTTTCCATTAACACTTGTCATTATCCTTCCATCCTGTGGAATTCTCTTTTCCGCTATATTCAAACCTGAAAGAATCTTTATTCTAGTTACCAGTGGTCCTAAACTTTCTATTCCAAGAATATTAACTGTTTGAAGCTTTCCATCTATCCTATATCTGATCCTTATCTCATGTTCAAAAGGTTCAATGTGTATATCTGATGCTTTCATTTCTACTGAATTTTTAAACAGATAGTCTATCATTTTAACAACAGGTGCACTATTTACATCATTCATATCTTCAGTAACCATTGATCTAGAATTTTTGCTTGCTTTTATGCTTTCCTTTGAAAGTTGAATTGCCGCATTATTAATCTGCTGACTGCTATAATATATCCCAATAAACTTTTTTATATCATCCTTTCTAGATATAAATGACTCTATTTCAAATCCAGTAGATATTGCAACATCATCAATTGCAAAAATATTTAAAGGATCTGCAAGAGCAACTTTAATCTTATTATTATCAAAACCAAAAGGAATCAATATATATTTGTCACATAAATTTTGAGGTATTAACGTTATTGCTTTTTTATCAAAATTTATTACATTTAAATCAACTTTCTTAATTCCTGTCTGCTGTTCTATAGCTTCTATTATTTCTTCTTCTGTGATTACCTTGCTTTCTACCAATATTTCTCCCAGCTTTTTTCCCATGGCTTTTTGAGACTTTAATGCTTCTTGCAATTGATAGCTAGTAATTTTGCCTGCGCTTACTAGAATATTTCCTAACCTTCTTTTTTCAGATGCCATTTTAGGTCTTACCTTTCTTTTCTAGTTTATATACTTTTCTTCTATTGTTTATAATTTTAATTTTTTTAGAATATAGTCCAATCTTAAAAATGTTAAAAAAGCGAATATTATGTTATATTTTACAGCATAAACTTCAAATAGCTTATTAGCATTTCTCCTCCCCACATCGCAGAAATTAAACTTCCAACCGCTATAAATGGTCCAAATGCTATTTTTTCCTTTGCTTCTTTTAATTTTAGAGATAATATAACCAGCCCTATCAATCCACCTATTATTATTGCTAAAAATAATCCCATTAAAATTCCTTTAACTCCTAGGAATAGTCCACAAATGGCTGCTATTTCAATATCACCTTCTCCCATTCCTTTAGTAAAAAATACTATTAGGCCTATGATGCCAAAGCCTATTACTCCGCCTAAAATCAAATCAACAGTTCCAGTTTTATAAATAGCAGCTTGAATTATTATAAACATACACGCTATAGTACCACCAAAAAGTGTGGTACTTGTATAAACAAATTGAGTATCATAATCTATCATTCCAATAACAATTAAAATTGATGTTAATATACAATACTTTAATGTAATTACGGTTAATCCAAATTTAAAATATATTAGTAAATATAATACCGCATTAAGAATTTCTATAAGAGGATATCTTACTAATATTTTCTCCTTGCAGTATCTACACTTTCCTCCAAGAAAAAGATAGCTGATTACTGGAATCAAATCTAAAGACATTAATTTGTGATTACAGTTTGTACAATGTGATGGTGGAAACGCTATTGATTGTTCCATGGGAATTCTATAGATACATACATTTAAAAAACTTCCTATAACCAATCCTAAAACAGCTACAAAGACAAATTCCAATTCATCACCTCTTTTTTATTTTACCATTTTTTAGATATTATGTAATATTTATATATTTATATATTATACTTTAAAATACATTTTTTCAATATTTTTGATATTTATTTTAGATTTAAATACTATTTATCAATAAATAATATCTCTCTAAATGCTTACTTCCACTTTTTACGCAAAAAAATACCGACCTTAATAAAAAAATAAAGGTCGGTTGCACTACTAACTCATCATATATAAAGTGCCCAAAATAAATATATGAATCATTGTTTCCATATTGATTTCTTATAAATACTAGTATGTATAGATCTCTATAATTATTTAATTTTGTATATATTCACTAAATTTTGTAGCAATCTCTTACAAATTATATTTCATAATTATATATAAAATATAATTCATTTACATATTACCATATCATATCTAATAATTCCATAATTTACATAGCTTTTTACTAAAACTTAACTTAAGCTTATATATTATCACTATCTATCATTTTGTACCCA
>JAEZKY010000331.1 GCA_023435985.1 Bacillota bacterium
ATGTACTATTAATGGCATCAGGATCTGAAGTAGAATTAATCTTTAAGGCAGCAGAAGAACTCTCAGCTAAAGGAATAGATGCAAGAGTAATAAGCATGCCAAGCTTTGAGTTATTTGATGCTCAAGATGAAAGCTATAAAGAGTCTGTAATGCCAAAAGCAGTGAGAGCAAGAGTTGCAGTAGAAGCCTTAACAAGCTTTGGATGGCATAAGTATGTAGGACTTGATGGAGAAGTTATTTCTCTAGATACTTTTGGAGCTTCAGGTAAAGCAGAAGAATTATTTAAATTATTCGGCTTTACTGTAGACAATGTGGTTGAAAGAACAATTAAAGTTGTTTCAAAATAATTAGCACTTAATCTATAAATATATGGAAACTGATTTGTATTACTATAGCTAAAAAGATATGTATAAGAATTGTAGTGTAAAAAAGTGTGAAGAAATAAGAGTTGTATAAATGATAAAATATAAGAATTAGAGAAGTAGTTAAAGTATATTTATAGATTTTGTTATAAAATGTGTATTTAATATTGAATATATGTGAGAAGGGAAGATTAATATGGTTATTAAAAGTGTTACTGACAAAGCATTTAAAAAGTATGGACAAGTACTAAAGAATTATGATTGTACAGAAATAATCGAAAAAATGAAAAGTACACCATTACCAGATGATGTAATATATGAACCATCAATTGAAGAACTTGAGAAATTAAGCATTGCTAAAGAGTTACAAGATAGAGAATATGGTGAGTTGCCAATACAAATAGGATATTGTAATGGTAATAATTATATGTTAAATGCAGTTGAATATCATCGTTCATCAGAGATTAATATAGCAGTAACCGATCTTATTCTTTTAATAGGCTCTCAGCAGGACATTGAAGACGATTACTCATATGACACAGCTAAGATTGAAGCTTTCAAAGTGCCAGCTGGAACTATAATTGAAGTATATGCAACTACACTTCACTATGCACCATGCAATGCAAATGAAAATGGATTTAGATGTGTTGTTGTTTTACCAAGGGATACTAATTTACCTTTAGAAAATGAAATTTCAAAATCAGGTGAAGATGCATTGCTATTTGCAAGAAATAAGTGGTTAATTGGACATAAAGATACTGACCTAGGCGAGCAAGGTGCATTTATAGGCTTAAAAGGAGAAAATATTTCGTTAAAATAATCAATTAGTGATATATAAAACAAAAATAAAGTTTTGAAATAAAATATATATAAAAATGGAGGAATTAAAAATGAATAATACACCAAAAGTAAAATTAGGAATTGTTGCTGTAAGCAGAGATTGTTTCCCAATGGAATTATCAACTAATAGAAGAAAAGCTGTAGTAGAAGCTTATAAGAGTGTTTATGGAGATATATATGAATGTCCAACAGCTATCGAAAATGAAAAACATATGCAAAAAGCATTAGCAGAAGTTAAAGAAGCTGGTGTAAATGCTCTTGTAGTATATCTTGGAAACTTCGGACCTGAAACTCCAGAAACTTTACTTGCTAAGGAATTTGATGGACCAGTTATGTTTGCAGCTGCTTCAGAAGAAACAGGAAATAATTTAGTTGGAGGACGTGGCGATGCATATTGTGGAATGCTTAATGCAAGCTATAATTTAGCTCTTCGTAATATAAAAGCATATATTCCAGAATATCCTGTTGGAACTGCAACAGAAGTTGCTGATATGATTGCTGAATTTGTACCAGTTGCAACAGCATTACTTGGTTTAAAGAATTTAAAAATAATTTCTTTTGGTCCAAGACCTCAAGATTTCTTAGCTTGTAATGCACCTATTAAGCAATTATATAACTTAGGTGTTGAAATAGAAGAAAATTCAGAACTTGATTTATATGCAGCATTTAATGCACATAAAGATGATTCAAGAATTCCAGAAGTAATAGCTAGTATGGAAAAAGAATTAGGCGAAGGAAATAAAATGCCTGGTATTTTACCAAAGCTTGCTCAATATGAAATCACATTATTAGATTGGATGGAAGAGCACAAGGGTTCAAGAGAATTTGTTGTATTTGCAAATAAATGCTGGCCATCATTCCAAACACAATTTGGCTTTGTACCTTGCTATGTAAACAGCCGTTTAACAGCAAGAGGAATTGCAGTATCATGTGAAGTTGATATTTATGGAGCTTTAAGTGAATATATTGGAACTTGCGTAAGTCAAGATGTCGTAACATTACTTGATATTAATAATACAGTACCAGCTGATATGTACGAAGGCGAAATAAAGAGTAAATTTAATTATACATTAAAAGATACATTTATGGGCTTCCACTGTGGTAATACAGCAGCTTGTAAATTAACAAAAGGTACTATGAAGAACCAAATGATTATGGCAAGAGCATTAGAACCAAACCAAGAACCAAATATAACTAGAGGAACATTAGAAGGAGATATTGTACCAGGAGAAATTACTTTCTTTAGATTACAAAGTAATGCAGATGCAGAACTTACAGCTTATGTAGCAGAAGGAGAAGTTTTACCAGTCGCAACACGTTCTTTCGGTGCTATAGGAGTATTTGCAATACCTGAAATGGGAAGATTCTATCGTCATGTATTAATTGAAGGTAGATATCCACACCATGGAGCAGTTGCATTTGGACACTTTGGAAAGGCAATCTTCAATTTATTTAAATACTTAGGTGTTAATGAAGTTGGATTTAATAAACCAAAGGGAATGCTATATAAAACAGAAAATCCATTCGAATAATAAGACACAATCAAATAAAGCAAATAAATAGAAAATACAGATTATAAAATAGAGGTCTGATTTCAATATTTAATTGGAATCAGACCTTTATTTATTTTTATCTAAAATCTCTTAAATATAGTGCTTTGAGATAGTTGTAAAAACTGAAAGTGAGTAAAATTATTTTTGTTTTGAGAGATGATAAGAAAATAGATAAAGCTGCAAATAAGGATAATAAATTAAACAAACCTAGATATTAAAAATGACTTTCACACGCAATATAATTTAAATATAGTGTAGATAAAATAATAAATAAATAGGAGGAAATGTATGGATTATTATTTAGCCATTGATATTGGGGCATCTAGCGGGAGACATATAGTAGGTTCAATAGAAAATGGAAAGATAAATCTAGAAGAAGTATATAGATTTGAAAATGGAATAACTAAAGTAGGAAATGAATATTGCTGGAATATTGAGCAATTATTTAAGGATATAAAAAATGGAATTAAAAAATGCAAAGAGATAGGAAAAATTCCAAAGAGCATAGGAATAGATACCTGGGCAGTTGATTTTATTTTATTAGATGAAAACGATAAGATACTTGGAAACTCAGTTGCTTATAGAGATGACAGAACAGAAGGTATGATGGAAGAAGTCTTTAAGATTATTCCAAAGGATGATTTGTATTTGCATACAGGAATTCAGTTTCAAAGGTTCAATACAGTGTATCAACTACTTTCTATAAAGAAAAACAATCCGGAAATATTAGAAAAGGCAAAAACTTTTTTAATGATTCCAGACTATTTGAATTTCCTGCTTACAGGAAAGAAAGTCAATGAATATACTAATGCAACATCAACTCAACTAGTTAACTCTTTTGAAAGGACTTGGGACGAAGAAATCTTAGAAAAGCTTGAAATTAACAAAGAAATTTTCCAGGAAATAAAATTACCTAAAACAAGCTTGGGAAGTTTAAGAGAAGAATTAGTTAATGAACTTGGATTTGATATGGAGGTAATACTTCCAGCAACCCATGATACGGGTTCAGCATTTATCTCATCTGTATGTAATGATAATGACAGCATTTATTTAAGTTCAGGAACATGGTCGCTTATTGGTGTTGAAAATAGATTTCCAATTTGTGTGCCGCAGGCAATGGAGCATAACTTCACAAACGAAGGTGGAATAGATTATAGATATAGATTCTTAAAAAATATTATGGGACTCTGGGTAATTCAAGAAGTCAGAAGGAATACTCAAAACAAATATTCTTTTGCAGAATTTGTTGATTTAGCAAGAAAACATTCAGATTTTACTTCAATAGTAAATGTTGATGATGATAGATTCTTAAAACCAGAAAACATGATTGAGGAAATAAAAGCTTACTGCAAGGAGACAAATCAAAAAGTTCCAGAAGAAATAGGTGAAGTGGCACAGTGCGTGTTTAACAGCCTGGCTCATTGTTATAAAAAAGCTGTATACAGCCTTGAGGGGATATTTGAAAAGGAATTTAAGAGAATAAATATCTTTGGTGGTGGCTGTCAAAATGATTTACTTAATGAATTAGTTGCTAAAGTCACAGGAAAAGAAGTACTGGCAGGCCCAGTAGAAGCTACAGCAATAGGAAACATTGTAGCTCAGCTTATAAGTAAAAATATTTTTAAAGACTTAGGAGAAGCAAGGCAAGCTATCAAAGAATCATTTGATATTAAAGCATTTAAGTAAAACAAAAGTAAATTTATATATGCATATAAGTTTTATTAGTATAAGTTACTCAAACAAACTAGTAAATGAAAATTTATAAAATCCTAATATAAACGGAGGAGTAAAAAATGAATATTAAAGAAAAATATGAATTAGCCAAAGAAGAATATGAAAAATGGGGAATTGATGTAGATAAGGTTCTAGAAGAACTTAATAAAGTTAAAATATCAATTCACTGCTGGCAGGGAGATGATGTTACAGGGTTTGAAGTAAGTCAAAATGAATTGTCAGGTGGTATTGCTGCAACTGGTAACTATCCAGGGAAGGCAAGAAATGCAGAGGAATTAAGAAAAGATTTAGAGAAAGCCTTAAGTTTAATTCCAGGAAAACATAAGATTAATCTTCATGCTATTTATGCAGAGACTGATGGAGAAGCAGTAGAAAGAGATGAACTAAAACCAGAACATTTTAAAAACTGGGTAGAATGGGCAAAGAAAAATGGATTAGGTCTTGATTTTAATCCAACAATTTTTTCTCATCCAAAGGCTTCAGATGGTCTAACATTATCTCATCCGAGCAAAGAAATAAGGGACTTTTGGATAAGACACTGCATAGCTTCACGAAAGATTGGAGAATATTTTGGAAAAGAATTAGGGCAGACTTGTTTAACAAATATATGGATTCCAGATGGTTATAAGGATATTCCAAGCGATAGGTTAGGACCAAGAAGAAGACTTAAAGAATCTTTAGATGAAATTTTAAAGGTAGAAGTAGATAAAAAATATAATTTAGATTGTGTTGAATCAAAGGTATTTGGTTTGGGGGCAGAAGCTTACACAGTAGGATCAAATGAATTTTATCTAAATTATGCAGCTAAAAATAACATAATGTCATTAATGGATACAGGACACTATCATCCAACAGAAGTTGTTTCAGATAAACTTTCAGCAATGTTATTATTTGATGAAAAGGTTGCTCTTCATGTAAGCAGACCAGTAAGGTGGGATTCTGATCATGTTATAGTTTTAGATGATGAACTTAAGGAACTAGCTAAAGAGATAGTAAGAAACGATGCTTTAGATAAAGTAATTATTGGGCTTGATTTCTTTGATGCAAGCATAAACAGAATTGCAGCATGGACAATTGGAACAAGAAATATGATAAAAGCATTGCTAAATGCAATGTTAATACCAAATGATAAATTAAGAGAATTACAGGATATTGGAAATTTCACAGAAAGATTAGCTTTAATGGAAGAATTCAAAACTTATCCAATGGGTGATATTTGGAATTATTATTGTGAAAAGAATAATGTACCAGTTGCTGAAAACTGGCTCAAAGAAGTTAAAGTGTATGAAGAAAAGGTTCTATCTAAAAGAGCCTAGTAGATAAGAACAAAATGAATAAAAATTAGTTTTGAAAATAATATAGCATTTAACAATAGATATATTATTGAAAATAAAATATAGCGTTTAACACAATATAATAATTTTTAAAGTTAATAGGCATATACTAGCTGCTTATGGTGGCTGACTAGTAAAATGCATTAAAGGTAAAGGTTAGATAAATTAAATATAAATTGGGCTTTGTCAAAATAAGATGAAATATTTTGGCAAAGTTTTTTTAGACAATGTGCATGGGATATTATTCTAATAATAGATTATTAAAGCATAATGCTAATTATAGCCATGCTGACAATAAGGGTTATCATAATTTAATTAACTATAGTTTAGGGGGAATTTTAATGGATATAAAACTTATGGCATTTAAAGAAGGGACGAATATAAAAAAGTCTTTAAAAGCTAAATTAATGGCTAGTTACATAGCAATAGCATTGGTATCAATAGTGTTGATTGCATCATTAACTTATGTTAATAATAGAAATATATTAACAAATAAAGTAGGGGAGTTATCTAAAGGTACAAGTGCACAGACTCAGTTAAACATAGATAATTATTTAGGTGAAATTGAAAATGCAACTTCTCTTATTTTTGCAAATGATAACATTTTAATATTTAATCCACTTGATAATAAAACAGATCAGTTTCAAAAAGAGCAAGTATCAAAAGAAATAAGTGATTATTTATTATCTATAAGTCTGATGCAGAATTTTACTGATTTTGCACTAGTCTATGAAGATGGAACTACAATTGGTAAAACATCTGAAACCATAACTAATATGCATGACATGAAAGCATTATATACGGATTTAAAAAATCAAGTAGGTGGTAATAAGAGTAAAGCAAATTGGTTTACGGGTAAAGATGGAAACTACAGTAAGTTATATTATGCAAAGCAGGTAAATGATAAAACGATGATGTTAGCATCAATTTATACAAGTGAACTTGATGGAATGCTTCAAAAGGAAGACGATAACAGTGGAATTGTATTATCACTAATAGATAGCCAGGGGATAGCCATATATTCAACTGATAAGAATAGAATTGGAGCTAAGGTAAATGATGACATAGCTAAAAACATAGATGGAGTTAATTCTAAAGTGTTTGAATCAGGCAGCAATTTAATTACATTGAATACCTGCAGCAATAGATGGAGATTAATAGATGAAATTCCAAAGGGGTACATATTACATGAAATTCAAACTTCAGGAATACTTACAATAGTATTGACTATTGTGTGCATAATAATTTCAGGCATATTTGGATTATTCCTTGCAAGAAGAATAGCTAATCCAATTAATAATCTTGTAGTTAAGATGAAAGAAGCAGAAGAGGGAGACTTAACAGTAAAAGCAGATGTCTTTGGAGAAGATGAAATTGGAATGCTCAGCAAGAGTTTCAATTCAATGATGGGTTCTATAAGAAATTTAATTGAAGAAACTAGAAGTGTTTCTGAAATCGTTGTAAGAGAAGCTAAGGACTTAAAGGAAATATCAAGACAAACTTCTGAAATAGCAGAAGGGGTATCCAAGGCAATGGAAGGTATTGCAGAAGGTACTGTGGAACAATCCAATGAATTAGATGTAACATTAGGGATAATGGAAAACTTAGCGAGCAGTATTAATAATATAATATCTAATGTTTCAAATGTGACAATTATATCTAATGAAACTAAAAAGGTTGGAGATGAATCATTAAATATAGTTAAGGGGTTAGAGGTTAAAACTAAAAATAGTAATGAGGTAATGGGAGAAATAACATCAAATATCGAAGTATTAACTGAGAGCATAAAGGAAATCGAAAAAGTAATTGAAATGATACAAGGAATAAGTGAAGAAACTAACCTTTTATCACTGAACGCAAGTATTGAAGCTGCGCGTGCAGGGGAAAGTGGAAAAGGATTTGCAGTAGTTGCTGAAGAAGTAAAGAAGCTTGCAGAAGAATCAAGGAAATCAACAGAGAGCATAAGTAAAGTAATTAAAGATGTATATTCAAAAGCAAGCACTACTAAAAATCTCATAGATACTTCTAGAGAAGTATTTAAGGAGCAAAGTGAAGCTGTAACTTTTGCTAATAATTCGTTTATCAATATAATAAATTCAACTGAAAAGATAACTGGTGAGATAGGAAATATAGAAAGTTTAATGAATAAAATAAATCATCAAAAAGATAAAACTTTAGAATCAACAAATAGTATAAAATACATTACTGAAAATTCATCTGCTAATACAGAAGAAGTTTTGGCGGCAACAGAAGAACAGACAGCTAGTGCTGAAAACTTGGAAGAGCGTTCAATGAAATTAAGTGAAACTGTGAAAAAATTAGAAGACAGCTTAAGTATATTTAAGACAAATTAATTTTGGATTTTGGACGCAAGAATTATAAAAAAATTAGATGTTTTTAGGAGGAAGTTGTAATGTATAAAAGAATTGTAGCAATAGTAATGTGTTGTTTCACATCATTAAGCATATATGGATGCCAATCAAATAATAATAAAGATAAGTCAGAAGATAGTGTAACTATAAGATTTTCATGGTGGGGTGGAGAGAGCCGGCACGATAAAACTATGGAAGTTATACAAAAATTTGAAGAAAAATACCCAAATATTAAGGTGAAGCCAGAGTTTGCGGAATGGACAGGCTTCAATAAGAAAATGAGCATGAACATAGCAGGAAATGAAGAGCCAGATCTTATGCAAATAAATTATGACTGGCTTGAAGCATATTCTAAAGATGGATCAGGATTCTATGATTTGAATTCAGTTTCAGACGTTCTAAAATTAGATAATTATTCTAAAGAGATATTAAAATATGGTACTAAAAATAATGTGTTAAATGGCATTTCAATTTCTATGAATAAGCAGGTTTTATATTACAATGAAGATTTAGCTAAAAAATATGGAATTGAGAAATTTAATACTTGGGACGAGCTTTTGAATAGCAGAAGTAAAATTTCAGATGAAAATGAATATCCATTAGAATTAGATGATGTTAGTGCATGGGCTCTACCTACGGCTTATGTTCAGGAGAAGACTGGAAAAGACTTTATAAAGGATGATGGAACTCTTGGATTTAATGAAGAGGACTTGAAAGATCTATTAACATTTTATAAAACTCTTGTAGATAACAAGGTAATCCCAGCTACCCTTCACAAAGGCGCCAATGATTTAAGTGATAATAAATCTGTCGCAGGTTTTTCATGGACTTCAGATGCGACTAAAATTGAAGGACTAATGAAGAAAAACAATAAAGGAGCTGGATTTAGTAAACTACCATCTGTTGATGGAAAAACAAGTTTAAGCTATGTAAAACCATCAATGTTATATGCTATAAGTAAAAATACAGAGCATCCAAAAGAAGCTGCTTTGTTATTGAATTTCATATTAAATGATGAAGATGCAGCTAAAGTTTTAGGTTTTGATAGAGGGGTACCATCAAGCAGTACAGCTATTAAAGCTTTAGAAGTAGATAATAAACTTTCAGGATTGCAATATGAAGCCAATAAAGAAGATAGTAGTGTAAAAGAAATATTGATAAGCCCATACTATGAAAATACATTGATTCAAAGTGTATGTATAGATGCTCTAAATAAAGTTGCCTATGGCAAAGCCAGTCCAGAGCAATGTGCTAAAGAAACATATGATAATCTGAATAAAACACTGGATAGTATTAGAAAATAATATAGACTCTTAAACTTATTCAGTAGCTAACCGAAATCAAATACATTTGTATTTCGCAGGACTATGAAAATTACGCTGAAAGTACTAAGAGGTAGGTTGCACCCACTTTAGCTTGCTCCAATCATTCAATTGGACAAGCTAAAGTGGAACAACCTACCTCTTAGTGCTTTTAACATCGAAATTTTCAAATGCCTGCTGCACACAAATGTATTTGATTTCTGGTGTAGATATGAACTCAAAGTTTAGTCAATATGGAAGTATATTTTATAAGGGTAAGTTTAGATACAATCAAAAAACAATAGATCAGTATACTTGTCTATTTTGTACCATACTGCGTCAGTAGATTCCACTAATGATTTAACTACGAACTGAATTTGATTCCTTGTTTGACATTAAATATTCGGCGTATAATTTTGTCTATTATTTATCTTTATGTGCCTTAACGGTAGGTGGATAGCTATATGAAATAAAAGAAACCTCATTCTCTTTATGTCTAGAGAATGAGGTTTTTGAATAATTACTGATTAAAAACTAACAATCTACGTGGTTAAGAGCTTCAACGAGAGCCATTATAGTTAGTGATTGACCATAAGCCATAGGAGCTATAATAATATTTTTGTAATGTTCTTTATTATAGCCCATTCCTGTACCGCCAGATACATTTAGTACAGTACCATCTTTAGCTATGTTGTTACAGATTGCTTCTATAGCTTTTTTACCAACTGGTTTAAAGGAATCATCTAGTATTCCAAGTCTTATTCCTGTTAATATACCGGCAGCTATTGCAGCAGAACCAGAAACTTCTTCATAACTAGTAGGATCATCAATGACTGTATGCCATAATCCTGATTTTGATTGATATTTAGCTAATGCATTTACTTGAGCTTTGAAGGTATCAACTAAGAATTTCTTTAAGCCAGGATTCATTTCACCAGCAAACATATCAATATAATCTAGGATGCCAAATGTAAACCATGAATTGCCTCTGCACCAGAAAATTTCACCGAAGTTGCTGTTTTCATTAAAGCTCCATCCATGAAAGAACAATCCAGATTTTTTATCATACAAATATTTTATATGAATAAGTACCTGGTGAATTGATTCATCAATCCAATCCTGCCTATTATATTTTTGTCCCATTTTATTTAAGAATAAAACGGTCATAAATAAGGTATCGATCCACATTTCACTTTCATTTAATCTAACACCTTGTCTGTCTCCGTTTGCGCTAGTCACATGCTGGAAGCCGCCTTCTTTAGTTCTTGGGAGACAATCAATAAGCCAGTCAGCCCATTTCAAGCAAAGGTTTTCAAATTCTTTATTAGGACTTGTTTCTAATAAATTTATTAGAGTTAATAAAGGTGCTGTTGTATTAATATTTTTGGATGGTAAGCCATTATCTATATTTGTTTTATACCAATTATTTAAAAAGTCTAAATACTTCTTACTTTTATCATGTTTATCTAACTTTAACAATCCATATAATCCAACGCCTTGCGGCCAATCCCATTCTTGAATTCCAAAGTCTCTTGGAAACATTCCAATAGCTTCTCCGCCATCTTTAGTTAATTTTTCTTCATCGGCTGGACGATCTAAGTTTATGAGTTTATCAACTACTAAATCAAGCTTTGCACGAATTTCTTTTTCTGTTAATTTCATCATATATCACCTCATATATTTTATTGCTAGAAAGTATTATGGAATATGCTTTCTATTTTATATTCTAATAGTAATTATTATAAAATCGAGAATATAATATCAATCAATAAATAACTGATTGAATAAATATAGCTTTAATGTAAATGTATAAGTTTGCAATCATTAGTATGATTTATAAATTTATTATAGAATTAAGATTATTTTTGATCTCAATATAAATTATACATCAGAAAACAAAATAAATCTACATAAAACAAAAATACAAAGGAGAAAATATCAGTAAAATATCAATGATATATTTAAAGGATGTTAATAATAAGACAACTGCAATCATTGTAAAATGGGTAATGATCTGATTAAATGCGTGAGTATGAATGTATTTTGATTTATGTTGATTTTAAAAAGAATCGCACAAAAAACTGTTGAGTTTTGATTGAACGAGTTATATAATTAAAATTATCATTTATGGAAAGGAAGAATATTATGAGAATTGGAATTAGAGGACATGATATTGGAAACTATAGACTAGATCAAATAGGACAAATAATGAATGATAAAAAGCTTAAAAGTGTACAATTTGTCGCAAAGAAAATAATATCAGAGTTTGAGGTTACAAAAGGAAGTATGACACCAGGAATGGCTCAATATATTAATGAAACATTTCAAAAGTATGGAATTAATATAAGTATACTTGGATGTTATATTAACTTAGCAAATCCAGATGACAACGAACTTAATGAATTATTAGACACGTTTAAAGAACATATACGCTTTGCAAAATACCTGGGCTGCAATATTGTGGGTACCGAGACAGGAGCTTTAAATAGAGAATATATTTATACAGAAAAAAATAATACAGAAGAAGCTTTTCAAAGATCATTAAATTCAATAAAAACTCTTGTAGAGGAAGCTGAGAAGTTTGGGGTTTCAGTTGGGATAGAGGGAGTTACAAAACATGTGATGAACACTCCAGAGAGATTAAAGAGGGCACTAGATGGTGTTAAATCAAATAATCTGCAAGTGATTTTTGATCCTATTAACTTTATAGATGAAAGTAATTATGAAAGACAAGATGAAATAATAAATAAATCATTTGAATTGTTTGGTGAAAAAATATCAATAATACATGCAAAGGATTTTGTTTATAAAGATGGAAAGGTGCAGCAGGTTTCAATAGGAAAAGGACAATTTAATTATCCACTGTTATTATCCTTAATCCAAAAAAGAAAGCCTTATATAGATATAATACTTGAAGATACAATACCGGAAGATTTGGATTCAAGTATAAAATATATTGAGGAAGTTTATAACAGCTTATTATAAATTTATTTATATGTAGAGTTAGATTTGATTTTAATATACACACAAAGAGTTTGGCGTAAATAAAAGAGGCGTGGGAAAATCCTAGGCTTCTTTTATTTTATATTAAAAGCATTAAAAATATATAATGAATGAATAAAAATGAATTGTAGTAAATATTAAAAACAAAAGTATGACTAAAAAATAAGTCTTAAATGATTAAAAAAAGATTATTTAAATATGATTTTAAAGATAAAACTAACATAAACAAATAAAAACAAAAGAAAATACAAGAAAATATATTGACTTTGTGTTGGAATCAAAGTAATATATAAATATAGAGGATGTAAATGTTTTAAGTAACCGATAACAAATTTAGGATACTTGGGGGGAATAGCTATGGTAGATAGAACTCTATAGAGAAAAGCAAATATATTAAAAGAATCAATTACATTTGATAATTCCATTAAGGCAGGGAAGTTAAATTTATTAAAAAATAAAGAACTCATATCAAATAATGTTATTTATGATTTATAGCAGAGTAATCAGATATTAAATTTATTATAGTATGGTTAATTTTAAGCTTGTTTTTTATATTATAAAAACGTTAACACTTAAATACTATGTAAAAAATAAAATTTATAATATATTTTAGGAGGAAATATGAGTAAGAAAGATGGAAAAATAAGATTTATAAATTATTTTTCTTATGGAATGAATGATTTCATAGGAGCAGGAGCATTTGCCTTAACAAGTGCATGGTTATTATATTTTTATACAACTTTTTGCGGATTAACACCAATTCAAGCGAGTTCAATATTTGCGTTGGCCCGTATAGTAGATGCAGTAGCAAGTCCAACAATGGGATTTATAACAGACAACTTCCACAAAACTGCACTTGGAAGAAAGTTTGGAAGAAGAAAATTCTTTTTACTAGCAGCAATACCTTTAATAATTGTATATTCAGCTATTTGGGTTAGTGGTTTCTCTTATGTTTATTATGTTGCGACTTATATAGCATTTGAAATCGTCTATACGATGGTACTTATACCTTATGATACTTTGGCAGCAGAAATGACATCAGATTTTAAAGTTCGTGCGAAACTTACTAGTGCGAGAATGTATATTGCTCAATTTTCAGCTTTTCTAGCTGCATTTTTACCAGGAAGACTTATAAATGCATTAGGAAAAGAATCTCCACAATCATTCTTGATTGCTGGTGGAATTTTTACTGTAATATTTATATGTGTTTTAATTCTTGTATACACATTCACTTGGGAAAGGTCTTTAGAAGAAATAGAAATATTAGAAGGAAGACATTCAAAGGAAAAATTATCATTTGGGCAAAATGTAATGAAAATTTACATAGATTTAATTACAACTCTTAAAATTAAAACTTTTAGAGCTCATTTAGGAATGTACATTGGAGGGTATTTAGCACAGGATACATTTAATGCAGTTTTTACTTATTTTATAGTATTTGCATTATTTAAGGGGGCTATTGTAGCATCAAACTTATTAGCATTAATGTATATATTCCAAATAGCGGGAGTTGGTATAGCAACTTATTGCACATTGAAATTAAGTCCTGGTGGGGCATTTAGAGTTGTATCACTAATATTCTTTGTAAGTATTATAGGATATTTAATAGTATATAAAACAGTTCCTGACAGTCTTGTTGCATTATATATTGTATCAGCTGTAGCTGGACTTGGAAGAGGTGGAATAAACTTTGTTCCTTGGAATAACTATACTTTTGTTCCTGATGTAGATGAAATAGTGTCTGCTGATAGAAGAGAAGGTGTATTTGCTGGATTTATGAGTCTTTTACGTAAAGCTTCACAAGCACTTGCTGTTTTCTTAGTTGGAGTTGTATTACAAGAATTCAACTTTAAATCTGGATCAACAACAGCACAACCTCCAGAAGCATTAACAGCTATGGCAGTTATATTAATAGCAGCACCAGCAATACTACTTATATATGGTATAATATCATCATATAAATTCAAAGTATCTCATAAAACACATGAAATACTTAAGAAAGAAATTGCAAGATTAAAAGATGGCGGGTTAAAAGAGGATGTAGATTCAGAAACTCGTGAAACAGTTGAGGAATTAACAGGATTAAATTACGAGAATGTATGGGGAAATAACAAGGTAGGTTATAGAAACTGGAGAAGATATAAAGAAAATCAAAAAGCTTAAATATATAGAATTATATAATATAGTAAGAAAATAGCCTGCACCAAGAAGTGTAGGCTATTTTTTTTCTGTATATTTTAAAATTGAAATTAAAGTCACTTTGGTCACTTTTGTTTATGAAAGTCAAACTTTAATAATTACTTTAAATTAAATACCCTAGATAATTCTATAGATACAGGACTATTATCTGGATTAGTTTCCATTATATCTTTCATAAATTCCCACCATTTTTTGCAGGCTTCTGTTTCTGCAATTTGATCCCATAATTCTTCACTTTCCATTTCTACATAAGAAAATAAGTAATTGGTCTCTTTATCATGAAATATTAGATATGTCGAGGCTCCATGAGATTTTAATTCCTTTACAAGTTCTGGCCAGATTTCATTATGTCGTTTTTCATATTCTTTTTCCTTACCTTCAAATAATTTCATTTTAAAAGCTTTTTGTATCATAGCTATTCTCCTTCGAAAATAATAATATATGTACATTATATAGCTCTTCTTAAAAAATGGTCAATAATTAATTTTGATTTATATTGTATTATCTGTGTTGATTTGGTATATTGGATATAAATTAATTAAGTATCAAATAATAAATATGTAATTTTAATTATTTGAAATATGATTTAAAATATAAATGTATGGAAGTTGTGAAATGAATAGAAGGAGGAAATAGAATGTTACCTAGAGAAAGGTTAGAAATAATAAAAGCAATAGCATTAAAAGAAAAAAAGGTATATGTATCGAAGTTAAGTGAAAAGTTTGATGTGACAGAGGAAACTATAAGAAGAGATTTAGAAAAGTTAGAATTACAAGGCATAGTAACTAGAAGCTATGGTGGTGCAATATTAAACGCGGAAAAAACAAATGAAGACATACCTTTTTATAAAAGATCAAAAACTAACATAGAAAGCAAGCAATATATAGCAGCAAAAGCTGTAGAATTTATCAAAGAAGGTAGTACAATAGTTGCTGATTGCAGTTCAACAGTTCTTGAAACCTTAAAGATGATTAAAAACAGAAATGATGTAACAGTCATAACAAATTCTATTGAGGTGCTTCAAGAATTAAATCAATCGGATTTAAATATTATATCAACTGGTGGCAGTGTAATACAACGTTCTTTATCATTGCAAGGTCCTATAACACAAAATACTATAAGAAAATATAACGTTGATATAGCGCTTGTAAGCTGCAAAGGTATAGACCTTGAAAAAGGAATACTTGATTCAAATGAGGCAGAGGCAGAAATTAAGAGAACTATGATTAAACAATCTAATAAAGTAATATTATTAGTTGACCATTCTAAATATGATAAAACATCATTTGTAAAGCTTTTTGATTATGAAAATATAGATTATATAATTACAGATGAGGAACCAAAAGAGGAATGGATAAATTTATTGCATTCATATAATATTGAAGTTGTATTTTAATTAAAAACCTAGTGTAGAAAATGATCAGCTGTGAATTGTAAAAAATGATTTACAGCTGATCATTTTTTTAAAAATAAAGTCATATATCTGGATTGAACTAGAATAATCACATTTATATTAAAAACATAAATACAAACTTAATAATAATGTTGAGTTGTAAAAGACATGCAAATAAAAACAAAGAAAAACAACAAAAAACAATTGTGTTTAACTAAAAAATGAAGTATAATTAAAGAAGTTAGAGGGGATATATCTATTTGTTATTTGAGATAGATATAGCGCTCATGTCTATAAATAAAGGTTACGCGCATTTATCATCACACAATAACTTATAATTTTTACAGAATTAATAAGTTTATTTGGAAAACTGAGAGTAATGAGAGAAATTCAAATGGAATTATCAGAATAAAGATTTAAAGCAAAAATTTAAAAATCAATTATAAATATGAAAGTAGGAGAAAGCATGGCAATAGAAGATATGAAATTTATAGAGAACTTTAAAAAAATCACCAATGATGCTTGGCTAAAAGGCTGGCATGAAAGAAATGGTGGAAACATAACTTATAGATTAACAGAAGATGAAGTAGTAGCGATTGGTGGATTTATTAATGAAGATTCAAAATATACTCCAATTGGTGTAACTGTTAAAAATCTTGCTAATGAATATTTTTTAGTAACTGGAAGTGGAAAATTCATGAGAAACATGGAAATTTCATTAGAAGAAAATGCGGGAATAATTAAAATAGATGAAAAAGGAGAAAACTATAAAATAGTTTGGGGACTAGAGAATGAAGCAAAACCAACAAGTGAATTAGATTCACATCTAATGAGTCATTCTATAAAGGTAGAAAAAACAAATGGGGCTCACAGAGTTATAATGCATTCTCATACAACTAATGTAATAGCATTGACATTTGTATTACCACTAGATGGAGTAGTATTTACTAGAGAGCTTTGGGAAATGGCAACAGAATGTCCAGTAGTATTTCCAAGTGGAATTGGAGTGGTTCCTTGGATGGTTCCAGGTGGAGCTGCTATTGCAGAAGTTACAGGTGAGCTAATGAAGAGCCATGATGTTGTTATTTGGGCACATCATGGAATGTTCTGCTCAGGAGAAACATTAGATTTAACTTTTGGACTTATGGACACAGTTGAAAAGTCAGCTGAAATTTTAGTCAAAGTATTATCTATGGGTGGAAAAAAGCAAACTATAACTTCTCAAAACTTTAGAGATTTAGCAAAGGATTTTAATGTTACTATCTCAGAAGATTATTTAGTTTAATAGAGTTATTTGAGGCTAAGCTATGAAAAAATTTTTGGTATGACCCTACTTCTCCATATTCAGCAATAGCCTCAGATAACTTGTTAATATATTATAATATAAAAAATTACCCTTGAGAATTCTCAAGGGTAATAAAAAAATCTTCAATTAATAAATATATTTGGATAAATTTTTTTTGTCCGAACAGTTAATTATTTAACAATAAATTAAATATAAAAAGGGAGATTGATTTTTATGTCAAACAGAATGGTTTTAAATGAGACAAGCTATATAGGTGCAGGTGCTATTGAAAACATTATCACAGAAGTTAAAATAAGAAGGTATAAAAAGGCATTAGTTGTAACAGATAAAGATTTAATTAAATTTAATGTAGCTACTAAAGTAACAGATTTATTAAAAGTAAATAATTTGGATTTTGAAATATTTGATGAAGTAAAAGCTAATCCAACTATAAATGTAGTTTTAGCAGGCATAGATAAATTTAAAGCAGCTGGCGCAGATTATTTAATTGCAATAGGTGGAGGATCATCAATTGATACAGCAAAGGCTATTGGAATAATCATAAATAATCCTGAATTTTCAGATGTGAGAAGTCTTGAGGGAGCAGTTGAGACAAAAAATAAATGTGTTGATATTATAGCAGTTCCAACAACAGCAGGAACAGCAGCAGAAGTTACAATTAATTATGTAATAACTGATGAGGAAAAGAAACGTAAATTTGTATGTGTTGATCCACATGATATTCCAGTTATAGCAGTTGTTGATTCAGAAATGATGTCATCAATGCCAAAAGGTTTAACAGCAGCCACAGGCATGGATGCATTAACTCATGCAATTGAAGGATATATTACAAAGGGAGCTTGGGAATTGACCGATGCACTACATTTAAAAGCTATTGAAATTATTTCACGTTCACTTAGAGGTGCAGTAAACAATGAACCAAAGGGAAGAGAAGATATGGCTCTTGGACAATATGTTGCGGGTATGGGCTTTAGTAATGTAGGTCTTGGCATAGTTCATGGAATGGCGCATCCACTTGGAGCATTTTACGATACTCCACATGGAATTGCTAATGCGGTAATCTTACCATATGTAATGGAATATAATGCAGAAGCAACTGGCGAAAAATATAGAGAAATTGCTAGAGTAATGGGAGTTCAAGGTGTAGACAATATGTCTCAGGAGGAATACAGAAAAGCAGCTATTGATGCGGTTAAAAAGCTTTCAGAGGATGTTGGAATACCTAAGACATTAAAGGAAATTGGTGTAAAGGAAGAAGATTTAAAGGCGCTTGCAGAATCAGCTATGGCAGATGCATGTACTCCAGGTAATCCAAGGGATACAAATGTAGCAGAGATTTTTGAAATATACAAATCAATATATTAGGCACTATCAAATAAATAATAACTCCACTTGCAAGGCTATTTTTGACTAGTTATTTATTTTCATATGTCTTAAAATAAGAGTAATTTAAATTTATGAGGGGCTATTTCAATAGCGGATTGAGATTCGTTATTGAAATAGCTTCTTTTTGTCCATTAAAAATAATTTCTATGATATCTCTTTATCTAAAACAAATCGGATATTATAGAGAAGTTTATATATTGAAGGCAGTGATCAGGAAGTGGTCTCATAGATTAGGGAGATAGAAATAATGATAAGAATAAATAAAAAAATATGAATATTTAGTATTGCGTTTTATAATTTCCAATGTTATACTTCAATTAAGGTACTAGAGTACCTTAATTGAAGTATAACATTGGAGGTGTTTACGTTTTGTCAATAATACAAACGAAGAAGTTAACAAAGAGTTATGGTTCAAAAAATAGTGTTTATGATATTAATCTGACAGCCAATGAAGGTGAAATATATGGTTTTTTAGGATTAAACGGTGCAGGAAAAACAACCACAATGCGGATGTTGCTTAAAATGATTAATCCTACATCTGGTGAAATTTATTACTCTGGACAATCAATTTCAAAGCTACATTCTGAATTTTGGAATCAGGTGGGTTACTTAATTGAAACACCACATGCTTATCCAAACTTTACTGTAGAAGAAAATCTTATATTATATGCAAAGCAAAGACTAATACCATATTCAGAAATTAAGAAACGAATTGATGACATTTCACAGCAGCTATTGCTAGATAATTATAGGCAAGTTAAGGTAAAAGATCTTTCCTTGGGAAACAATCAGAAAATTGGATTAGCTAAGGCGCTTATTCATAGGCCAAAAATTCTTTTGTTAGACGAACCAACAAACGGATTGGATCCGGAGGGGCTTGTAGTTGTTCGTAAGTCTTTATTAGAAATGGCTAAAAATGGGACAACTATTTTTATTTCAAGCCATCTATTAGATGAGATGGAAAAGCTGGTAAGTCGAATTGGGATATTAGCACATGGATGCCTGCTACGAGAATTAAATTTTTCAGAATTTGAAACCTGTAGAGAATCCAAGCTTTACATAAAAACGGATGGCTCCGTCGAGAATCTTGCTGATTACCTTGCTACAAAAAACTTGCAATGCACATCAGTAAGTGAAGAGGAAATACTTGTTTCGAATATACCTATTAACCAATATTCTGCTTTATTACATCAGTTAGAAAATCAGAAATTGAATCCAATGATTTTTCAATCTGTAAATGAAAGTTTAGAAGAATTCTTTCTTAAAACAATTAAGGAGGGCAAATCATTATGAAACAGATATGGTCAATGACTAAAATTGAGTTTTATAAAATAGTACGAGGTCATATACCAATTTATATTTTAGCTTTTTATAGCTTTTTGTTACTTATCCATATGCAGGATAAAACGTGGGAAGAATTTTTGAAAAATACTTTTTTTATGTATTCTACTGTTATTGGATTGATGGGTTTTGGTATTTTAAGCAGCTGGGTATTTGGTAGAGAGTATCAGGATCAAACTTTTAAAGATCTTTTATCATTGCCAATTTCTCGCACAAGTTTGGTATGTTCAAAATTTTTTGCTTTAGGATTATGTTTTTTAGGCATAACGGTATTAGCAATTGGTGCGACATTTGCCATAGGCTTGAGCTTAGATTTGACAAATTTTGATGTGTTATTGACTGGAACTCTTCTAAAAAGGTTGGGGATAGTAACACTCTATAATTGTAGTCTTAGTTTTCTATTTCCTCTTATCGCCAGCATGACACGGGGAATTTTGGCTCCAGTTAGTACTTCATTTGTAGCTATAATTATAGCTGCCATTTTTGGATCACAGCCGTTAGGCCGTTATATCCCATGGACAATTTCTGGAATATATTTGAATAATCCTCAGCTTATTAATTGGATCAGTAAATTGACGATTCTTGTTATTTTATTTATTGGTGTTTATGGTACTATATTATGGTGGAATTATGTAGACCAAAAATAGGAGGTTGTATCATGAACAATAATGCTAGTCGACGCCGTGGCGCTATACTTGAAAATGCAATTTTAGATGAGGCTTGGTTATTGCTTAATAAAATGGGATATAGCAAATTGACAATGGATGACGTAGCTCGTGCTGCAAAAACCAACAAAAATGCTATTTATCGCCGATGGCCACAAAAATGTTATCTTATTTTTGCCGCTTTAAGCCGACATCTACCATCAATAGAATTAGAAGTCAGTGATCATGGTTCGCTAAGAGAAGATTTAATTGCCTTATTTAATGTTTTAAATCTATTTGAAATTATCAGACCCGATGATCTACGAGATGTGATTTTAGATATGCTTTCTAATATGACGCCTTACGATTTATTTAATGTTATTAACAACGGAAATGGTCTTCGTGAATCAACTGAAACTATTATAACGAGGGCTAATCATCGCAAAGAGATTTCACTTTCAATAGATACTATTTCTGAAAAGGCTTTAAATTTACCAGCTATACTAATTATAAATGAGCTTGTTTTGCATGGGAGGATCACAGAAACGAATACTGAGGATATTATTGATAATATTTTGATTCCGATATATAAAGCGAGTAAATAATCTAATTGGGAAGAATAACATGGGACTTAAAATTAAGATTCCCTTGTTACTTCTTGTAAAGCAAAGAAATAGCTTCAGGGCATGAATACAATTAAATCATAAAACTTGTTAAAATTTTATGGAGAAGTTGGTAATGTGGCTAATTTGAGTTTAGAATAATGGAAGAAAAAATCTATTGATTTTTGGGCTGAACATTGCAAGTAAAACAAGGGCATATATATACGGCTAGATACTTTTATTTTTATTTATTAGCATTATTATTAAAAAAGTGAATATATTTCATAAAAATATGTCTGTTAGAGGTTAGGTTGATGATGAACAAGTTAAAATTTTTATAGTAACTTTAAATGGAATCCTAACTAATTACATAAATTCAGTGATGAAAATTTCAAAGTTTAATGAGAATGAGAGTTCTTATCGATAATTAATTTGTTAAAGGAGTAAGTAATTTATGAAGAAATATGTTTTGTTAATTGTATTACCAGTGCTTATAGGAACATCTTTTTTTACAGGATGCGTCGCAAATAATAATAGAAATGAAAATGCTGTTCAAGCAGAAGAGGTTAATGAGCAAAAATCCATATATATCATGGCAGGAAAACTTGAAACAGATAATCAAGTTAATGTATCTTCAAAAATTTCTGCAAGAGTTTCAGATATATCAGTTAATGTAGGGTCAGTTGTAAATCAAGGTGATACTGTCATTAAATTAGATACTCAGGACTTGCAGGCTCAGGTAGATCAAGCACAAGCAGCAGTAAATACTGCAAATGCAAATTTAACTAATGCTATGAACAGTACACGTCCTGAACAAATAGAGCAAGCACAAGCAGCTCTGGATAGTGCTAAAGCAACTTATGATGCCTCTAAAAAGGATTATGATCGTACAAAAGCTTTAGTTGACGCTGGTGCAGCTACAGAGGTGCAGCTTGAAACTGCACAGCAGCAACTTACTTCTGCTGAGTCAGGGCAAAAATCAGCAGAGGAACAATTAGAAATGCTTAAAAATGGTGCTACAGAAACGAGTATAGATGTTTACAAGGCTGAAGTAAAGCAAGCTGAAGAAGCATTAAAAACAGCACAAATAGCATTAAATAATGGAGCTATCACAGCGCCTATTTCAGGGAAAGTTACTGTTAAAAATATAAATAAAGGTGAAATAGTATCACCTGGCAGCACTCTTATTTCGATATCTAATCCTGACACTTTATGCGTGAATGCATATGTACCGTTGAGTATTGCAAAAAATCTAGAAGAAGGACAAGCTGTAAATGTTAAAGTGTCGGAGATAGAAGATTCAGAATTTGAAGGAACTATATCAGTAATAAATTCAGAATTAAATTCTAAGAGTAATAATGTTTTAGTAAAAATAACTTTAATAGATTCAAGCGCACAATTGAAACCTGGCATGTTTGCCAAAGTTGGCGTAAGAAGTTAGGAAGGGATGATAAAAATGCAAGGAAAGCGTAAAATAATAATTTTTTGTATAGCTATAGCTATGTTAATAACTCTTAGCGGAGTTGGGTTTTATTATTGGTATGAAAATGAGTATTTTGTTTCAACTGAAGATGCACAGGTAGCTGGAGATTTTATAGATATAACTCCAAAAATTTCAGGAAGTCTTCTTGAATTTAGTGTAGAAGAAGGAGAAACTTTAGTTAAAGATCAAATTGTAGGACACATAGATGAAGAGGGAATAGCAGATGAAAATGTTAATTCTTCATTACTTAGAGCGCCAATTAATGGGATAATTATTAAAAAGGAAGCTGAGGAGGGGCAATATGTTCAGGCTGGATCTACGCTTGCGGTAATGGTTGACCAAGAAAAACTTTATATAACTGCTAATATAGAAGAAACCAAGGTCGAAAAATTAAAAGAAGGGCAAAATGTAGATATAAAAATTGATCAATTTGATGGGAAAGTATTTCAAGGTAAAGTTGAATATATAGGAAAGGCTTCAAATTCAGCATTTTCACTTCTCCCATCTTCTTCAGGTGGAACTTTTACTAAGGTTGTTCAAAAGGTACCTGTGAAAATTGAACTTGAGGAAAATGATGCTAAGCTTCTACCTGGTACAAATGCAGACATAAAAATACATATTAAGTAGGTGTGAGCATGGAAAATAAAAAAGAATCATCAGCTAAATGGCTTATTATGAGTGTTGTAATTATGGCAATTTTTATGGTAAATCTAGATACAAGTATTATTAACATCTCTGTTACTAAAATGATGCAGACCTTTAACGCATCCATAGATCAAATCCAATGGGTTGTTAGTGCATATACCCTAACCCTAGGAGTTGTAATACCATCAACAAGTTATTTTGGAGATAAATTTGGCACTAAAAACGTATTTATTACTGCGTTAAGTTTATTTACTTTAGGTTCACTATTGTGTGGGATTTCATGGAATGAAACTATAATGATAATTGCAAGAGTAATTCAAGGAATTGGAGGAGCTTGTATAATATCGCTTGGTATGACAATATTAATGACTACTTTTGATAAAAACGAACTTGGAATGGCAATAGGGGTAATGGGAATGTGTGTAATGGCAGCCCCAGCTTTAGGGCCAAGCTTAGGAGGATATATTATTCAAAATTTTAATTGGAGATTTCTTTTTTTTATAAATCTTCCAGTTGGAATAGTTGCCACAATAATGGCTATACTCATATTCAAAAAATCAGAACATAAGTTATCAAAGAAATTTGATATTATTGGATTTTTAACTTCAAGTATCGGAATGTCTTGCGTTCTTTATGTACTTGGGAAAAGTGATTTGGACTGGAACGATATAAAAAATATCGTGCTTATGATTGTTGGGTGTTACAGTCTTGTAATATTTGTTGTGAATGAATTACTCATTGAAGAACCTATGCTTGATTTAAAACTATTGAAGAATTACACCTTTTGCATGAGTAATATTATCATGAATATTGCAATGTTAGCTCTTTATGGTGGTGTGTTTCTGATGCCAATATTCCTTCAACAAATAAGGGGACTTGATTCAATGAATACAGGTTTAATTTTATTTCCAGAAGCAATAGCTACAGCCATATCTATGGTCTTATACGGGAAAATTGGTAATAAATTTGACGTTAGGTTATTTGCTGTATTTGCATTAATTTTGATAGGCATTAACAGTTATAGTATGTCAAAAATTACTTTGGATACACCTAATATGACGATTATGATTTTATTAATGATTCGGGGATTTGGTGTCGGATTTCTTATGGCACCTGTTCAAACAGTAGGTTTTAGTGGATTACCAAAGACTGCAATGTCAAACGCATCTGCTTTAACTAATACAGTAAAACAGGTAGGGACTTCCATAGGAGTTACAATTATCACAAGCGTTATGCAGCATAGAAATGTGATTGATTACTCTAACTTAGCATCTCAAGTGACATCTTTTAATAAAAATAGCATGAAATTATATGAAATGCTTCAAGGGGTGTTTATTAAAAGCGGGATGTCAGTAGGTAATGCTCAAGGAATTGCTTTAAACAAAATGTTTGGAGAAGTTGCACTTAAGGCACAGCTCCAAGCTCTTAATGATACCATGCTTGTCATTTCAATAATTACTGCTATTGTAATTATTCCAACACTTTTATTAAAACAAGGTAAACAAGAAGAAATAAAGGCAATAGAGGCAGAAGGATAGAAACCTAAAAATAATATTTAAATTAAAAGTAAAGTGAGAAATATATTATAAGAAGTGAAGATTTTTTAGAAAGGAGCTATTGCAGTAGCGACTAAAAATTGCTATTGCAAAGCTCCTCTTATATGTTCTTTGTGAAACAGTTGTTTCGCAAAGAACATTATTGATGGTTCTCTAGATAGATTTTCCTGCTTCATAAGCTTTTAATAAAAGTTCTTTATTATTAGCTGCTACACTGGAGTCTTGGCCGCCTGTTTGCAAAATAGTATCAACTACATTTAAGCCAAACATTTTAAGCATAGCTTCATTTCCTTGAAAGATTGTTTGAAGAGCTTGTCCATTTGGATTTCCTTGAGAATATACCATTATCAGGTCTTTAGCACCATATCTAGGAGTGAAATTTTCATCAAACAAGCCACAGAGTCTATCCCATAGCAGCTTCATTTGAGCTGTAATCTGCATAACATATACGGGAGATCCAAAAATCACAGTATCGGCATCAATAATATGTTTAAACATGTCCTGAAAATCATCTTGCATAACGCATTGTCCGGTTTTGCGACAGACAAAGCAACCTTGGCAGGGTTTGATGTTCATATCATACAGATTATAAACAGTTGTTTCTGCACCAGCATCTTGTGCTCCTCGAATAACTTCATTAATAAGGGTAGCAGTATTGCCATTTTTTCTCGGACTTCCCATAAAAGCGACTATCTTTTTCATAGTTTCATTATCTCCAATCTTTAATTAATATTGTATTTATATTATCACTTTATTTATAATAGTAATAGATATGTAATTATACTAGTATTAATACTGCTATGATAAAGAAAGGTAAGAACTTATGTACAATGAAAAGCAACGATATAAGGAATTAGGGGATTTTTTAAAATCGCGTAGGGCGAAAATTTTGCCATCGCAGGTTGGGATGCCTGAAGGAATACGCCGCCGAACTCCAGGACTTAGAAGAGAAGAGGTGGCCTTGCTCTCAGGAATTGGTTTAACCTGGTATACGTGGATTGAGCAAGGACGTCCTATACAAATATCTATAAAAGCACTTGAAAGTTTAGCTAAAGCCCTGATGCTTGATAAGGAGGAAACAAAACATCTTTATATTCTTGCACAGCATACGCCACCGACTGATTTTCATATTTACGGTGATGATATCAATCCTATGTTTCAACATGTGCTTAACAGCTTAGAATTTTCCCCAGCAACCATTCATGATGCTCGCTTTAATGTTATTGCGTGGAATAGAGCTGCTGCAAAAATTATTCTTGATTATGGTCAGATTAATGTTTCTAAACGTAACCTGTTACGAATTATGTTTACAAATGAAGAATATAAAAAGAAACTCACTGACTGGGAAGTTTCAGCAAAAAAGATGATTGCAAGCTTTCGCACAATTTATGGAGAGTTTGTCGGGGATCCATGGATTGAGAATCTTATAACTGAGCTCAGGAACGAAAGTAAAGAATTTGATTCTTGGTGGTCAATGTACGACATTAAGAAAGATGAGGGAATGTTGAAGAATATTAACCATCCAATTTTAGGAGAACTAGAGTTTGAGCATACTATTTATATGCTTGTATCAGATTCTGACTTAAAAATGTCTATACTCACTGCTGTTCCTGGGTCAGATACAGAGAAAAAGATAAAGCAATTTCTGTTAAAGTGAGAAAAATATTATAAATAACATTTAACTTGTCTAAAATATTCAAAGTAAGAAGATAGAGATGGAGGTAGAGATAAATGAAAGAAATTGAGAAATCAGTCAATAAAGTTAGCTTTAAGAGAGCTACAGAAAAAGATATACCAATTATATTAGATTTTATAAAACAAATAGCAGCTTATGAAAAAATGCTGGATAAAGTAAAGGCAACAGAAGAATCACTAAGGGAATCCATATTTCACAATAATAGAGCAGAAGCACTGCTTATAGAAATGAATAAGGAATTTGTAGGATATGTTATATACTTCTTTAATTTTTCAACATTTGTTGGAAGAGAGGGGATATATATTGAAGACTTATATATAAAACCGGAATATAGAAGAAACGGAATAGGTAAAAAGGCTTTTGAGGTTTTAGCTCATATAGCAAAAGAAAATAAATGTGAAAGAATTGAGTGGACTTGCTTGGATTGGAATGAGCCGTCTCTTAATTTCTATAAAAGTATTGGGGCAAAACCCATGAGGGAATGGATTATTCATAGATTAGATAAAGAAGCTATAGATAAAATAATTCAAAAGGAAAGTTAACATTAATAATATATTTTGATTAATAAATTTTATTGTTGTAAAAGAATATAAACCTTGCAGGATATTTAGATTATGCAAGGTTTTTTGCTGTTAAAATTAACAAAAAATAAATGTATCAAAAGTAAATTATAGTGTGTGATATAAATTATGAGTGTGTAAAAAACATTTGTGTTAATAGAGGAGGACTTTGAAATAGAAGTTATAGTTAACACTTTAAATTACACGCTTATTTGGCATGAGGATTGCTTTAAATATTTATAGAAATAATAAAAAATTTTATAGTCTAGGGATAAGCTTAGTTCAAAATGTTTCGAAAATTTCATTGTGACTGTTTATGAATTATTTTGATTTATATTGAATGATTAACTAAATATGAGTTATATTATAATAATAAACATGAATTTTTTTCAAAAATATTACATGTATAAAGAGGCATCTTATTTTTTTAGAAAGTCATATTTCCTAGTGAATTAATTAAAAATAGGAAACGGTGACACTAAATTCAATGATTAGAATAATTATTTTTTACTATGGCTCAAAGGAAGGTATAACATATGAAGCAAATTGAGAAAATTTATAATTATATATTATTAAAATCTAAAGAATTTACAAAAGAAAAATTATTAGAAGTTAAGGGATTTAGCGCACAACAAATTGGTGAGCATTTTGGGGTTTTAAGAAGTAATGTATCACGAGAATTAAACAATCTTTGCCGTGAAAAAAAAATAATTAAAATAAAAAATAGGCCTGTACTCTATTTTGAAAAAGAACAATTCATTAAATTATTAAATATAAAGGGTGTCTTTGATTATGAAGAAGGTATAGATATTAAGGACTTCATTGATATATCTGATGAAAGGAAGGATAGATCATCATTTAATTCCCTTATTGGTTTTAATAGAAGTTTAAAAAATCAAATTGAACAAGCTAAAGCAGCATTATTGTATCCTCCTAACGGACTTCATACATTGATAATTGGAGGCACAGGAGTCGGGAAAAGTTTGTTTGCCAATATGATGTATAAATATTATAAGAGCATTAAAGAATTGCCAGAAGATCCTCCTTTTATTATTTTTAATTGTGCAGATTATTGTAATAATCCACAACTGTTATTATCTCATATTTTTGGACATGTAAAAGGAGCATTTACGGGGGCAGAAAAAGAGAAAGAAGGTATAGTTGAAAAAGCTGATGGTGGAATTTTGTTTTTAGATGAAATTCATAGATTGCCCCCAGAAGGTCAAGAAATGGTTTTTTATTTTATGGATACTGGAACATATAATAAACTTGGAGAAACGGACAGACGTAGAAGAGCAAATGTATTGCTAATTGGGGCTACAACTGAAGATCCAAATTCTGCATTATTAAATACATTTATTAGAAGAATTCCTATAACAATAACAATACCAGCATTTGATGAAAGATCTATAGATGAAAAGTTAGAATTAGTCCAATATTTGTTTTCAAAAGAAGCCCAAAGAGTGAATAAAGCCATTAGGATTTCATCAGAAGCAATTAAAGCTTTAATAGGCAGTACTACATATGGAAATGTTGGACAATTAAAGTCAAATATACAGTTAGTATGTGCTAAGGGATTTTTTAATTCTGTAAATACAGATAAAAATATTGAGATAAATTTGACTTTATTACCTCCTAATATTAAAAGTGGAATATTAGTTTTTGGAAATCAAACAGGAGACAATACAACAATGTGGAATATGATGCCTAATAGCATTACTATACAACCTGATGGAAATAAAACCTTTTTAGAAACGGATGATTATGAAACGCCATTTAACATTTACAGCATAATAGAAAATAAAACTTCATTACTAAAGGAGGAAGGACTTGATGATAATGAAATAAATAGTTTTATAACTACGGATATAAATATTCATTTAAAACAGTTTTACGATAGATTTAAAAATGATATTAATCGAAGGGAAGGACTATTGAAGATTGTAGATAAGGATATTATTGATTTTGCTGAGGAGATAAAAAAAATAGCGGAAACAAGATTGAGTAGAAAATTAAATGAAAGATTTATTTATGCTACAAGTCTTCATTTTAGTGCTCTATTTAACCGAATTAAAAAAAATACTGTGTCACTTGAATCCAATATTACCTTATCAATTTCTGCTGAAAGTAATGAATATAAAGTTGCTAAAGAAATTCATAAACTTATACAAAAGAATTTCAATCTCATTATACCAGATGTAGAAATTGAATATTTGGCTTTACTCCTAAGTTCAATACAAGAATCATCTCGTCAGGAGAGAGTGGGAATAGTTGTGGCTTCTCATGGAGCCAATATTGCTACGAGTATGGTTAGCTTAGCTAAAAAACTCTTCGAAGCAGATAACATTTTAGCAGTTGATATGCCGCTTGAAAGATCTCCAGCAGACATACTGGATACGGTTATTGAAAAAGTTAAACAGGTTGATGAAGGAAAAGGGGTATTACTTTTGGTAGATATGGGTTCACTAAATAGTTTTGGTGAAGTAATAAAAGAAAAAACAGGCATAGAAATAAAAAGTATTGATATGGTATCTACCCCTTTGGTTTTAGAGGCAGTTAGAAAATGTTCTGTTTGCGATGTGGATTTAAATTCAGTGTATTCATATTTACTTACAGATTTTAGAGGATATTCAAATAATATTTCTGAATATATAGCTCAAAACAAGAAGCAAAAAGAAAAAGTTATAGTTACAGTTTGTTCTACAGGAAAAGGTGCAGCGCTTAAACTTAAAGTATTAGTTGAAAATGTTATAAGGAATATAAGTACTGAAAAGATTAATGTTGTTTCACTAGGAGTGAAAAATTTAAAAAATAGTATTACCCGTATTTCCAAGGAAAGCAATATTTTAGCTGTTATAGGCATTGCTAATCCAAAGCTTGAAATACCATTTATATCAATAGAGCAATTAATTGATGGAAGTGGAGAAAATACTTTAGTAAGTATTCTAGAGGTGAAAAATATTAAGCCTGTTGAAAGTAAAGGAAACAAACAGATTATTTTTAAAGATCTCTGTATACAAAATCTTTCGGAAATCATAACATTTCTTAATCCAAAGAAAATTTATTCAGTATTAGATGAATTTTTGCATTTGATTGAGAAATCATTAAATATAAGTTTCCACAATTCAGCTAAGTTAAGAATTATGTTTCATGTCGCATGTGCATTAGAAAGAATGATTCGAAATAATGGATTAGTTTATGATGAAGAAAATGTAAATTTTGATGAAAAAACTATTCGGGCATTAAAGGAAGCTAGTTTGCTCTTTAAAGATGCGTTATCAATAAAATTAACGGATGATGAAATATACTTTATAGCAGATATTATAAAAATGACAGATTAGTAATTGAATAAAATAGAAACAAGAATATTTTCGAGGAGTTATGTTTGGGTAGATAATTATTTAATAAAAATAGCCAGTGAAGAATTACTTATAAAAATAGTATGAGTATTGAAAAATGCCCATAGCTTTTATAAATAATTCTTCACTTTTTAGCGATAAGTTATTTTTAGTAAATATATGTTTAGAAAGTATAAACTACTATATTTATGTATTAAGTCTAAAAGAGTGTGTGAATTAAAGTGGAACTTACATATAAGGCATAATTAAATAAATAACAAGTCCATTTGTCGGCCTATTTTCCATTAGAGCAAGCTCGACTCGCTACGCTTGCTGAGTAAGCGATTCACACCAAATCATAGATTTGGGTTCTCTGCTCATCGGCAAATTGACCTAATAGGCTCACTATGAGGTAAATTTACCTTCTTGTCTGATGAAAAATATTTAAGGCAACCTTGGACCTGTTATTTATTTTTATGTGCCTAACTGTGTTAAATGTAAATATAAGAGTGTAAATTTAGAAACCACAGTGTAGTCTATAAAAATATAATTTTCTAAGGTATTGAAAATAAAGTTCTATGCTGTAATGTATATATTTACACCCTTTTTTGGCATGGCAATTGCTATTAAAAAAGGTATAAAAATAATATATGTACTAATGGAAGGATGATGCAATAATGATCTCAGTAATAATAGCCACTCATGGCATGTTTTCAGAAGAAATTCTTAAATCTGCGGAAATGATTTTTGGAACTCAGGAAAATGTGGGCGCTGTTACATTTAAACCAGGTGAGGGAGTAGAAGCCTTAGTAGAAAAGTATAATATGCTCATAAAGAAAATGGATTCTAAAGACGGTGTTTTATTTATGGTTGATCTTTTTGGAGGTAGTCCATTTAATGCAGCTAGTTTGATCGCGGTAAAGAATGAGAATATGGAAATAGTTACGGGTGTGAATCTTCCAATGATTTTAGAAGTATTAGGAAGTAGAGAATTTTTATCTATGTCAGAACTGCTAAAGGTAGCAACGGATTCAGGAAAAGACGCTATAAAAACTTTATCTAAAAATTTTCAAGAGAATATGAATGATGAATTGATATAAATGCTTAGTGCAAAAAATTACATGTAAATATATATGTAACTCAATATAAAAGAAAAAAGAGATAAGAAGGAGATATAGTTATGGAAATTAGTTTTGTAAGAATAGACGATAGGTTAATTCATGGGCAGGTTGCAACAGTTTGGACAAAGGAGAGCGGCTGCAACAGAATAATGGCTGTAAGTGATGAGGTTGCAGCTGATAGCTTGAGAAAGCAATTAGTAATTCAAGTAGCACCTCCTGGAATAAAAGCATATGTAATTCCAGTAGCAAAAGCAATAGAAGCATATAAAGATCCTAAATTTAATAGCTTTAAAACTTTATTTTTATTCACAAATCCAACAGATGTACTTAGGATGGTTGACGGTGGAGTTGACATTAAATCTGTAAACGTTGGCGGTATGTGTTATAAGGACGGTACAAAGCAAATCACAAATGCACTATGTATGAGTAATGAGGATATTCAAGCCTTCAAAAAGCTTCATGAAAAAGGTATTGAATTAGAAGTGAGAAAATTAGCCAAAGACACTAAAATTAACTTAATGGATAGACTTAAGGAATTAAAACTCATATAGATATATAAATAATAGTTTATATATATTTTTAAAGTTTTAAGAAAGAGGGGAATTTATAAATGAGCACTTTACAATTAATTTTATTAGTAATCGTTGCAGCAGTTGCTGGTATGGCTAGTGTATTGGACGAAGCACAATTCCATAGACCACTAATTGCATGTACATTAGTTGGACTTGTATTAGGAGATATTAAAACAGGAATTATATTAGGTGGAACACTAGAAATGTTAGCACTTGGTTGGATGAATGTTGGTGCAGCAATGGCACCAGATGCAGCTCTTGCAAGTGTAATATCAGCAATTCTTGTAATCGTTGGAAAGCAATCGATTGGAGCAGGTATTGCAGTTGCAGTACCAATAGCAGCAGCAGGACAAGTATTAACTATATTTGTAAGAACAATAACAGTATTTTTCCAACATTTAGCTGATAAATATGCTGAAGCTGGTAATACAAGAGGAATAGAAATGTGTCATATTCTAGGTTTATCACTTCAAGCAATACGTGTAGCTGTTCCAGCTGCTATTGTAGGAGTTCTTGCAGGTACAGATGCTGTAAATGCAGCACTTGCAGCTATACCAACAGTAATTACAAGAGGACTCCAAGTATCTGGTGGATTTATTGTAGTTGTTGGGTATGCAATGGTTATTAATATGATGAAGAGTAAATCACTAATGCCATTTTTCTTTATCGGATTCTTAATAGCAGCATTCACTAACTTTAACTTAATTGGTTTTGGTGCTGTAGGTGTAATTGCAGCAATATTTCATATTAAATCAATAGCTAATGAAGGAAAAGTAGTAGTAGCAACAGCTGGTAATAGTATAGATGATGTTGATGATTCAGATTTAATGTAAAATACAGAAGGGGGATACAACAATGAGTCAGAAAAAATTAGATAAAAGTGATTTAGTAAAAATGTTCATCCGTTCAAATTTCCTTTTAGGTTCATTTAATTTTGAAAGAATGCAGTCTGTAGGATTTTGTGTATCATTAATACCTGCATTAAAGAAATTGTATAAGGGTGATGAATTAAAAGCAGCACTTAAAAGACATCTGGAATTCTTTAATACACATCCATATGTGGCTAAACCAATTATGGGAATAACAGCAGCAATGGAGGAACAGAAGGCAAATGGAGCTGATATTGATGAGGCATCAATAAGTGGTGTGAAAATAGGGCTTATGGGACCTCTTGCGGGAGTTGGAGATCCAATATTCTGGGGAACAGTAAGGCCGGTGCTTGCAGCTTTAGGTGCAGGATTTGCACTTACTGGAAGTATCATTGGACCATTAATTTTCTTCCTAGTATTTAATGCAATAAGACTTTCGATAAACTGGTATGGAATATTTTATGGTTATGAAAAGGGTACTCAGTTGGTTTCTGACATGTCAGGAAATAAATTAAGGTATCTTACTGAAGGCTCTTCAGTACTTGGATTATTAGTTATAGGTGGTCTTGTTTCAAAATGGACAACTGTCAATATACCATTTGTAATTTCTAAGTATACAGGGCAAGATGGTAAAGAAGTAGTTACAACAGTTCAAAGTGTATTAGACAGCTTAATGCCAGGATTAGTTCCACTTCTACTAACATTTTTGTGTATGTACCTATTAAAGAAAAAAGTTAATCCATTATTAATCATATTTGGATTATTTGCAGTAGGTATTTTAGGAGTTGCGTCTGGAATATTACAATAATTTTTAGATTAATATTATTATTTGAAATATTATATTGCTAGAGCAGCAGCTTGATTTTTGTATAAAATATAATCAATAAAAATAAGTGAATTATAAGAAAGAACTTTGCATGAAAACCGAATTGTGCAAGGTTCTTGTTTTTTATCATTTTGAAAATTATATTAAAGTTAAACCTGTAGATAACCTTTACTCAATTCTAGTTTAATAAAATTAAATATCATAAAAAAGTAAAATGCTTAAATATACTTAATTATATTGAATAAATACTTAAATATGCTTATAATAATTTTAGAGGAGGAGATTTATATGGTTAAAGAAGAGGTATGTAGAAAATCAAATAATGATGTAATTCTTCCATATAGGGAAAGATTATATGTAAATACTACAGAAAAGAAAAAAATAGTAGAAAAAGCTATGAATTTTATTCACGATAATGGAAAATACTTTTTTGATGTTTCTACTAGTGTTCAATTTCTTGCACAAGAGTTAAATAAAAATGTTATTGTATTTACTCATTCTCTAGATAATTTTAAGATACTTTCAGAAAAGTCAAATGTATTAGTAAATTTAATATCTGGAGAATTTAATACTAGGAATCGTTTTTTTTATAGAGAAGATTATGAAAAGTATTTAAATGAAGTAGAGTTTGATTCAGCATTTTTAGGTGCTGGAGCTATAAGAAGTGATGGCGTTTATTATGAAAATGAAGAAGATGCTTTTGTTAAAAGAGAAGTTGTAAAAAGATCAAAGAAAGTAATTTTGCTTGCAGAACATCAAAAATATGAAAAGACTGCTAAATATAAAGGATTAGATTTGGAACAAGCAAATATCATTATTGTTGATCCTATCTCAATTTCTTTATTTATATATATTATAGCATCGCAAAATATTAAAATTAATCCTAATAGCCTGGTAATCATATAGATTTAAGAAGTAGGTGATCAAAAATGTATCAAGAAGAAAGACTTTTGAAAATATTAGAGCATTTAAATGAACATAACTATATGTCTATTCATGATATTTGTAAAATGTTTAATGTATCTAGGGATACTGCACGACGTGATATAGTGAAACTCATAAGTGAAGGAACAGCGGTTAGAACTCATGGAGGAATCAGCTTGCCGGTTTTACAAGATACTATTAAAGCATATAGGGAGAGAATAGAAGCTTATTCAGAAGAAAAGAAAAATATTGCTCAAAAAGCAATGGAATTTATTAAGGAAGAGAAGCATTATTTTTTTGATGTTTCTACAACTGTAAGCTTTTTAGCTCAAAAAATAGATAAACCTATTTGGGTATTAACACATTCATTAGATAACATTGAAATACTTTCTGAGAAAAAGGATGTGGATGTGCAATCTATTGGTGGAAGCCTAAATAAAAAAAATAGATTCTTTTATAAATTAGACTGCACAAATTATTTTGAGGATATAAGAGTTGACATTGCGATTTTAGGTGCAGCTTCAATAACAGAAGATGGAATATATTATGTAGACCAAGAAGATGCCTCAATTAAACAAGCAGCTATTAAAAAATCTGATTTAGTTATTGTTCTTGCTGAATATGAAAAATTTAAAACTTTAAGTTACTACAAGGGAGTAAATTGGAATCAAATTGATGTAATTATTACTAATAAAATACCACCTTCTGTATTTATAGATATTATAGAGTCAAATGATATTAATCTTATAGTTACAAATTAAAAATAGAAAATTTAAACAAGATTATATGGAGGAGTTGAATTTATGAATAACTTTAAAATGGTGTGCCTAGATATTGATGGAACTTTGTTAAACTCTAACTATCAAATTAGTGAAAATGTCAAAGATGCAATTAGTGCGGTGGTAAACAAAATGAACATACCTGTAATATTAGTTTCAGCTAGAATGCCAAAAGGTATAACATTTTTGCAAAAGGAGCTTGAAATAAAACAACCAATTATTTGTTATAGTGGAGCTTTAATTTTAGATAAGGACAAGACGGTGTTAGATAAGAAATTCATAAATGTATGGGATCTTGAAAAAGTATATAGATTAGCTAAAAATTATAATATACACATGAGTCTATATAAAGATGATGAATGGTATATAGAAGAAATGGATAATTGGGCAAAACAAGAAAGTGATATAACAAATATTATACCTAAAATATCTGATTTTAAAGAGTTAATAGATCTATGGAGAAAAGAAAAGACAGGACCAAATAAAATTTTATGTATGTCTAATCCAGATGAAATAATTAAACTAAAAGAAAACATTAAAGCAGATGATTTAAATTTATACCTATCAAAGCCAACATATTTAGAAATTATGCAAGGCACGGTATCGAAAACAACTGCTATAAATTATTTGCAAAAAGTGTTTAATGTAGCTAAAGAAGAGATAATAACTATGGGAGATAATTATAATGATATAGATATGTTAAAGTACTCAGGACTTGGAATAGCAATGGGAAATGCTCCAGAAGACGTGAAAAGATATGCAGACTGTGTGACTTCAACAAATGACGAGGATGGTGTTGCAGAGGCATTAAAGAAATATGTTTTGATATCTGATACCCTTTAGATTTGAGGTTTTCCAGAATAGTGTCATTGACAATTATTAAGTATGCCATTAAAATTAATTTATAAAAATGAAACGCTGTTTCATAATACGGAACAATAACTATATCTAGTAGTTAAGAAGAAATATTAAATTAATATGGAGGCGAAGCAAAAATGGCAAACTTTTTAAATGAATTTTCAATGGATTTTTTTAGATTAGATGGGAAAGTAGCAATAGTTACAGGTGGAAATACAGGACTTGGACAGGCGTATGCAGCAGCTCTAGCTAAGGCAGGTGCAGATTTAGTAATTACAACTCATGGAACAAATTGGAGCGAAACAAAAGAATTGATAGAGAACATGGGTAGAAAGGTTGTATTTGTACAAGCTGATTTGACTAAAAAAGAGGATAGGCAAAATATAATAGAAGTTAGTATGAAAGAGTTTGGAAAAATAGATATACTAGTAAATAATGCAGGAACTATAAAGAGAGCTCCACTCCTTGAATATAATGAAGAGGACTGGAATGCAGTAATGGATATTAATCTAAATGCAGTATATTTCTTAAGCCAGGAGGCAGCAAAGATAATGGCTAAACAAGGTTCAGGAAAAATAATTAATATTGCGTCAATGTTAACCTTCCAAGGCGGTAAATTTGTACCACCATATACAGCAAGTAAACATGGAGTAGCTGGTATAACGAAGGCATTTGCTAATGAGCTGGCTTGCAAAAACATTCAAATAAATGCTATAGCACCAGGATATATAAAGACAGCAAACACAGCGCCAATACGAGAAGATGAAAAGAGAAATAAGGAAATACTTGATAGAATTCCAGCAGAAAAATGGGCTGAGCCATTTGACTTAATGGGGGCAGTGGTATTTTTAGCGAGCAGGGCTTCAGACTATGTTAATGGACATATTCTAGCAGTTGATGGTGGATGGTTAGTAAGGTAACAAAGAAAAATTAAAAATAACCATAAGTCCGACTAATGGACTTATGGTTATTTTAGGTTACCCTAAAAAGTTAATGAACTCAAGATGGTATGTACCCCATCAATTTACTAATATTTTTAGCAATTTGCATAAATTCATCTTTATATTTCAATAAATCATCCAAGGTATTAAAGAGAGTTACTGAAGAAAGGCTTGTAGCTGCAATTATTTTATTAGTTCTATCAAAGATAGGTACAGCTATACAGATAACTCCAGTATCATATTCAATATTGTCAAGAGAATACTGATTTTTTCGTATTTCATGAATTTCATTAAAAAACGTATCTAAGTCAGTTATTGTATTTTCAGCATATTTAACAAGCTCTGTATCTTTTAATAGCTCTCTTATTTTATCATCAGAGAATTGAGATAATAATAATTTACCGGAAGCTGTACAATAAGTTGGAGCTTTTTTCCCTATGCTCGAAGACATTACTATATTTCTACTTGTATTTTCAGAGGATACCTTATCTACGTAAATTATATTAGAGTATGATTCATCTGGAATACAAAGATGTATAACTTCATCAACTTTATTTGCAAATTCATTTAAATATGGTTTAGCAATATTTATCAAATCCATGCTGTTAATTATTGAAGAGGAGAGATTAAGTAATTTCACTCCAAGCTGATATTTGTCATTTTCTTTATTTTGAGTAACATATTCTTTATATTTCAAAGTTGATATTATTCTATGTATAGTGCTTTTGCTTAAACCTAAGTTTTTTGATAATTCCCCAATTCCAATACCTTTTGGATATTCTGATAAACAATCAAGTATGTCTATAGCACGCTCTACTGATTGAACCAAATTAGAATTGTTTAAATCTTGAGACATATTAAATCCTCCTACATAATTTCGTCTTTATAGTATATTGTAATCGCTAATATATATTTTAACAAATAAAAAATTTTAGGTATTTTTAGGCGTGCATCATTGACAAGTGGAAATAGGAATATTAAAATAATATTAGGAAAGTGAAACGTCATTCCATGATGCGGAACGATTGGATTCGAATTATATTAATATATAACTTCACTTTGATAAAATAATAATTACATGTTTTATATATTAAGTATGGTATAGTTAAGATTTAATTTGACCTTATCAAGTCAAAAATAAATCCTATCTCTTATGCTTGATATGGTTAAAGTTTAAAATAATAATTTGAGGAGGAACATATTATGGATATAATCAAAAATTTTTCATTAGAAGGTAAAATAGCATTAGTAACAGGTGCATCATATGGGATTGGATTTGCTATAGCAAAATCTTATGGAGAAGCAGGAGCTACAATAGTATTTAACGATATCAATCAAGAATTAGTTGATAAAGGGTTAAAGGCATATGAAGAAGCAGGGTTAAAAGCATATGGTTATGTATGTGATGTTACAGATGAGGAAGCAGTACAAGCATTAGTTGCAAAGATAGAAAAGGAAGTTGGAGTTATTGATATTCTTGTAAATAATGCAGGTATAATCAAACGTATTCCAATGCTTGAAATGAAGGCAGAAGATTTCAGAAAAGTTATTGACGTAGATTTAAATGCTCCATTTATAGTTTCTAAGGCAGTAATTCCTGGAATGATTAAAAAAGGACATGGAAAAATAATCAACATCTGTTCTATGATGAGTGAACTTGGAAGAGAAACAGTTTCAGCTTATGCAGCAGCTAAGGGTGGACTTAAGATGTTAACAAGAAACATTGCATCTGAATATGGTGAATATAACATCCAATGTAACGGAATTGGACCTGGTTATATAGAGACACCACAAACTGCTCCATTAAGAGAACTTCAACCAGATGGTTCAAGACATCCATTTGATCAATTTATAATTGCAAAAACTCCAGCAGCACGTTGGGGAACAGCAGAAGATTTAACAGGACCAGCTATATTCTTAGCATCAAATGCATCAGACTTTGTAAATGGTCATGTATTATATGTAGACGGTGGAATTCTAGCTTACATTGGAAAACAACCACAATAATTGAGAGGTAATAAAAATGAAGATTGCTTTAATTAATGAAAACAGCCAAGCAGCGAAAAATGAGCTTATATATGAGACACTTAAAAAGGTAGTAGAGTCAAAAGGGCATGAAGTATTCAATTATGGAATGTACAGTGCAGAAGATAGCGCACAATTAACATACGTTCAAAATGGTATCTTAGCAGCTATTCTTTTAAATTCAGGAGCAGCTGATTATGTAGTTACTGGATGTGGGACAGGAGAAGGTGCAATGCTTGCATGTAACTCATTCCCTGGAGTATTATGTGGTCACATAGTAGATCCATCAGATGCTTATATGTTTGCACAAATCAATGATGGGAATGCAATAGCATTACCGTTTGCAAAAGGATTTGGGTGGGGAGCAGAACTAAACTTAGAGTATATCTTTGAAAAGTTATTCCAAGGAGAAAGTGGTCAAGGATATCCAAAGGAAAGAGTTGTTCCAGAACAAAGAAATAAAAAGATATTAGATGAGGTTAAGAAAATAACACATAGAGATATGGTAACAATTTTAAAGGAAATAGATCAGGATTTACTAAAAGGTGCTGTAAGTGGAGAAAGATTCAAAGAGTATTTCTTTAATAATTGCAAATGCAAGGAAATAGAAGAGTATATTAAAGGTATATTGTAATAGTATTATAATAAAAAGTTAATATATGAAAATATGAAAGGACTAGACTTAGTAAATTATCTCAATCTAGTTCTTTCATATTAGGAAAAAGTGCAGATACATGTTAAAATTAGACTTGTATTTTATACAGAAGAAGAGTAAATTTTATTAGGAGGTATATTAATGCTAGATGTAATTACTATAGGGGATGCAATGATTGCAATGTGCCCTCAGGAGAAAGGCCCAATAATATTCTGTGATACGTTTAAAAGGAAAACTGGTGGAGCGGAATTAAATGTAGCAATAGGATGTGCGAGATTAGGATTAAAATCAGGCTGGATAAGCAGACTTGGTAATGATGATTTTGGGAAGTACATATTAAAAACTGTAAGGGGAGAGGGCATTGACACTTCAGAGGTTGAACTTGTAGATGGACATCCAACTTCAGTTTATTTTAGAGAAGTTTTATCTGATGGATCTAGCAGATCATTTTATTATAGAGAAAATTCACCAACAAGCACGATGAAAAGTGAAGAGTTAAATGAAGAATATTTTAAGCAGTCAAAAGTACTTCATATTACCGGTGTATTTCCATCTATAACTAAAAATAATCAGGAAATTATATTAGAAGCAGTAAAATTAGCAAAGAAACACAACTTAACTGTATCTTTTGATCCTAATATAAGATTAAAAATGTGGACAAAGGAAGAAGCAAAGGCATATATAGAAAAGTTATTGCCTGATGTTGATATTCTTCTTGTTGGAGATGAAGAAATCGAAATTCTACTAGGAGAAACAACTATAGAAGATGCAATAAAAACATTCCATGGTTATGGAATAGACAAAGTTATTGTTAAAAAAGGAGCTAAAGGAGCACTAGGTTCAGATGGCAAGAATGTATATGAAGTAGAAGCTATTAAACCTAAAGCTTTAGTTGACACTGTAGGTGCGGGAGATGGATTTGCAGCAGGATTTTTAACAGCATTTTGTGAAGGTAAAACTTTAGAAGAATGTGTTAAGTTTGCAAATGCAGTTGGCTCTTTAGTTGTAGGTGTAGAAGGCGATAATGAAGGATTGCCTAACTATGAAGATGTATTAGTACATTTAGGACAAGCAAAAAAAATAGAACGCTAAATTCAGTTGATATTTAACAATTAATAAGTAACTCAAGTCTTAAGGAAATTTTATTATTCATTGTTAACTAGAATTGAAAATATATATTAAAACTAAAAATTAAATGAGGTGTAAGAATGTTTGAAAAAATTTATAACACATTAAAAGAAGAAAAAGCAGTAGCAGTTGTTAGAACTAAGACATATGATGAGGCGAAAGAAATAAGTATCGCTGCTATTAAAGGCGGAATGAAAATTATAGAAGTAACTATGAGTGTACCAGATGCACCTAAGTTAATAAAAGAATTAAAAGAAGAATATAAGGATGCTTGTGTTGGAGCTGGAACTGTATTAAGTACAGAAGCAGCAGATGCATGTATTGAAAATGGTGCGGATTTTATTGTTTCTCCATGTGTAGATGAAGAAGTTATCACTCACATAATTGCTAAAAAGGCATTAGTGATTCCAGGATTAATGACAATGTCAGAATTAAATAAAGTTTATAAATTAGGTTTGAGATTTATAAAAGTATTCCCAGGAAATGTTGTAGGAAAAGGTTTCATAGGTGGAGCAAAATCAATATTCCCAGACCTTAACATAATGCCTACTGGTGGAGTAAACAAAGATAATATAACTGAATGGATTACTACAGGAGCAGATTGTAGCGGAATTGGTAGTGATTTAAACAAAGCATACAAAAATGGTGGTGCTGCAGGAGTAACAGAATACTGTGCAGAAGTTATGAGCAAAGTAAAAAGTTTATAATTGATATAAACCTTGTACTTAAGCGTATATATTTCGAATTGTGTAAGTCGGGGGAATCCATATAAATTTAAATAAAATATCCACATGAATACTATAAGAAATTATAATTCATGTGGATATTTTTATTTTATAGTTCATTTTTTATAAACATTGTTTTGAATTAATAATTATTTAAGAATTACCTTTAGATAGTATAGTATAATTTTTACATGAAATATAATTAAAGGATAATTATGAGTTCATTTGGTATTAAGCTAGAGATGAATGTTAAAAGTAACTATGAAGATTTTAATGGAGGAAGTTATGGATAAGAGAGTTAAGATTTTAGTAGTGGAAGATGAGAATGACATTAATAATTTGCTTTGCAGTATTCTTGAGAGGAAGGGATATAGAGCTAGAGCTGCTTTCTCTGGAACAGAAGCATTGATGTGCATTGAAAATGAGAGGTGGGAGATGATTTTATTAGATTTGATGATTCCAGGAATCAGTGGAGAGGAAGTCATTCTAAAAATCAGGGAAATAACAAAGGCTCCAATAATTGTTGTAAGTGCAAAGACTGCTAAAAAAACTAGGTTAGAGTTATTGGAGAAAGGTGCTGATGATTTTATTTGTAAGCCTTTTGATCCAGATGAAGTAATTGCAAGAGTTAATTCCAATTTAAGAAGGTATTTAGAATTTTCTTCAGCGGAAGAAAAGAAAGGTAATATTATAAGTTATAAAGACATTAGTTTAGATATGGAAAGTAAGGAAGTAAAAGTGGGAAAAGTCATTATCACGCTGACCTCAAGAGAGTTTGCAATATTGGAGTTGTTATTGAGGAATCCTAGTAAGGTGTATAGTAAAGCTAATATTTTTGAAAGTATTTGGGGAGAGGAATATTTAGGCGATGATAATACTGTAAATGTACATATGAGCAGATTAAGAAATAAATTATCAAAGGCAGGTAATAATGAACAAGATTATATAGAAACAATTTGGGCAATGGGATATAGGCTGAAAAAGTAATAAGTGAGGCGCATTTAATATTCCAAATAATTTGTATAAAAATATGTAAATTTAGAGAAATAGATTTTAATAACAGATTTAAGGTTTTTGAAATATTTTAGAAAAGTTTTCTTAAGTGCCATTGTTTATTATAAGAGCGTAACGAAGAAAGGAGTAATAGACAATGAATGAGTATATAGTTAAAGTAGATAATATCACTAAAGTATATAAGAGAAAGAAAGTATTGGATAATATATCTATAAAGATAAAAAAAGGTGATATATATGGTTTTATAGGTAAAAACGGAGCCGGAAAGACGACCATGATAAGAGTAATTACTGGGCTTGCTGCGCCAAATGAAGGACAAGTTCAGTTGTTTGGACATAGTGATGAAAAGGAGCTTGTAAAGCAAAGAAGCAGGATGGGTACATTAATAGACTCGGCAGCAATATACCTTAATATGACGGCAAAGGAAAACCTTGAGCTTATTAGAATTCAAAGAGGAATTCCAGGAACAAAATGCATTGATGAAGCTTTAAAGTCAGTAGGACTTAATGATATCGAAAAAAAGAAAACCAAAAACTTCTCATTGGGAATGAAACAAAGGTTAGGTATTGCCATGGCATTACTAAGTGACCCTGAAGTTTTGATTTTAGACGAGCCTATCAATGGAGTAGATCCAGTTGGAATAAAGGAAATAAGAGAACTTCTACTTAAATTAAATAAAGAGAGAGGAACGACAATTCTAATATCAAGTCATATATTGACGGAACTTACTCAAATTTGCACCATATATGCCTTTATTAATGAAGGAAAATTAATTGAAGAAATAACTGCGGGTGAGTTAGCAGATAAATCTAGGAATTACCTTCATTTAAAAGTAAAGGATTCCTCAGAGGTTTCACTTATTTTAGAAAATGAGCTTGGAATAAAAGATTACGAAGTTTTCTCAGATAATATTATAAGAATATATGATGAATTTGATGGAGAAAAGATTACGCTGGCTTTAGCTAAACATGGGATAGGGGTTAAAGAAATAATTCAGATGGGTGAATCCTTAGAGGATTATTTCTTTAAATTAGTTGGAGGTAAATGTAATGATTAATTTAATTAGAGGAGAATTTTATAAATTAAGGAAAAGCAAATATTTCATTGGAATGATAACTTTAGCATTTGCGTTTGGATTTTTACTTATGATTTTTTGGGATCATGAGAGAGAAATGAATCGAAGTTATCAAGGGACTATATTAAATGGAGCATATGTTTTAACAGATGGGGATGGGTTTTGCGCAATTATTTTGGGAAACTTTCTCTTTGCACTCCTTGCCTCAGGATTTATAGTGAAAGATTTTAAAAGTAGTAATATAACTAAAAGTTTTGTCTATGGATATAAAAGAACTCAAGTATTGTTAAGTAAAATTCTTGTGACAATGCTATTTTCTTTGCTTTTAGAAATAATATATATATCAGCTTTAATCAGTTATGTTTCATTGAGACACGGTTTTTGTGATTCCTTGAATCTTGATACTATTTTAGCATTAGTTAGAATAATTATTCTTGGAATAATGTATAATTTAGCAACAATATCAATAATCTTTATGACAGCTATAATAACGAAGAGTAATTTTTGTACAATCGTTGCACCTTTTGTATTAATTATATCCTTTCCATACGCGTTCCCAAATGGAGAATATTCATATGTGTCATATATATTATCATACTTACCATATATAGCAGGAATCCATGCAATGGGGAGGTTTACACCTCTATTTGAAAGTATTAAATGTATAATATCATCAATCATAACTTTCATAATAACAGTTGGAGGAAGCATCTTATTTGTAAAATATGAGGATATTAAATAACTAAAAATTATATTAGGCAGATGAAAATAAATAACGAGTCCCAAATAGCTTTGCAAGCGGACTTGTTATTTATTTGATAGTGCCTTAGATGAATCAGGAGATATGAAATGTATTTATTAATTGCTATTTTATTAATGCTAATTATACTAGTAATAATTATGAATATTAAGTTGTTTTTTTATAAGAAGCAGATACAAGATATTACAATTCAAATTAAGAAATTTAGAGAGAGAAAAACAAATAGGAAGATTAATATTAAAATAGCAGATAAAAACATAGAAGGCTTAGCTTTTGAGATTAATGAATGTTTAGAACTTTATAAGAGGAATGAACAGGAAAAAATAACAGTTAAAGATACTTTAAAGCAAGGAATAGCTAATATGTCACATGATTTAAGAACTCCATTGACATCAATAATAGGATATTTAAAGTTACTTGAAAATGACGAGATAGATAGGGAAACTGCGTTAAATGTACTCAGGAATAAAACTGATAAGCTAAATGTGCTTATAAATGGCTTCTTTGAATTAGCATCCATAGAAAGTGATGCTTATGAATTACACATGACAAAGATAAATTTAACCAATATAGTACGTGAAGAGCTTCTATCTTTTTATGAAGTGTTTGAAAGTAAAGGAGTTAATCCTAAGATAAATATTTTAGATAAACCAATCTTTATAATGGGAGATAAAGATAGTTTAGAGCGAATAATAGATAATTTACTTTCAAACACATTAAAGTATGCTGAAGGAGATATTGAAATAAATTTAGAAGAAGTTAAAAATGAAGCTGTTTTTAAAATCTCAAATATATGTACAAATATGAACCAGGAAGATATATTACATATATTTGATAGATTTTACATGGCAGATCAGGTGAGAAAAGGACAAGGAACAGGACTTGGACTATCAATTGTTAAAAGTCTAATGGAAAAGATGAATGGTAATATAATAGCTAATCTTGAAGGAAATAATATTTCACTAATATGTGAATGGAAAGCTATAGATATCCAGAATAGGAACTAGACTTATAACTTAGAACTAATATTTTTATAGATTAAGGCAATAACTAAAGCAGTGACAAGTTGCAAATTACAAGGAATAAATCAAGTCCCTAATTTGTTTAGCTATAAAATAATATGATATTATTAAATAAGTTGAAAATATATTAAGAAAAAAATCTTAAATATTAAGAGAAAAATAGGTGAATTACATGAAAAATTTAGAAGAATTAAAAAGAGAATTAGATAGAATTGATGGGAAAAGTTATAAGCTATATAAAAACCTAGAAGGGCAATATGATTTTAAAAATTATATATTGAGCATAGATCATGTTCAAGGGGATCCTTTTGCAGCACCATCTAGAATTAGAGTAATAGTGAATCAAAATGTGGCTGGGTTTCCAAAGGAGCTTTTTGATAGTAAATACAAAAATATTGCAGCAGCAGATTATTTGACAAGAGAATTTTATTACAATATAAATAAGTGCAGTGAAAGAATTTTTGGTTCAGGAAAGAGTGGTTTGATAGTTATAAGTAAATGCCCTCAGCAAATATTAGAGAGAACTTCAATAATTATAGACAATGATAAGCTAGAAGCAAGGTTTTATGTTGGATTTCCTGCAAGAGGAAGGAGTGTTTTAGCAAAGGAACTTGAAAAGATTTTATATAATGTTATACCAAATATTGTTGAGAAAACTTTGATATACAAAAACATTAATAGTGAAAAGCTGATAAATAGAGTAAAGCTAATGGAAGATCAGGAATACATAAGAGAAGAACTAGATAAAAGAGGCCTGATTGCATTTATTGCCAATGGATCAATTTTACCTAGAGAAAGTGGAATATCTTCGAGGCCATTAAAAAATGGGAAAGTATTTGTTTCACCTAAGGAATTAGAAGTGGAGTTTAATACGCAAAGTAACGGAACAATTAAAGGAATGGGAATAAAAAAAGGTATAACTCTTATCGTTGGAGGAGGATATCATGGTAAATCCACATTATTAAGAGCTTTAGAACTTGGCGTTTATAATCATATTGAGGGTGATGGAAGAGAATTTGTAATAACAGATAAATCTGCACTGAAAGTGAGAGCAGAAGATAATAGATGTGTAACAAAAACAGATATATCGTTATTTATAAATAATCTGCCAAATGAAAAAAATACTACAGAATTCTGTACAGAGAATGCAAGTGGAAGCACCTCGCAGGCTGCTAATATAATAGAAGGAATAGAAAGTGGCAGCAGGGTATTATTAATAGATGAAGATACGTCAGCTACTAACTTTATGATGAGAGATGAGCTAATGCAAAAGCTGGTTTCAAAAGAAAAGGAACCAATAACACCATTTATTGAAGTAGTTAAGCCCTTATATGAACAAAAAGGAATTTCAACAATAATGGTAGTTGGAAGCTGTGGAGATTTTTTTGATGTAGCAGATTGTGTGATTCAAATGGATAATTATGAAACTAAGGATGTTACAAAAGAGGCTAAAGAGTTAAGAAGCGGACATATAATAAAAAGAATTAAGGATAGAAATTTAAAAATAGATATTTCATTTAATAGAGTGGTGAAAAAAGGAACTATTCAAGCTGGTGAAAAGGGCGTAAAAATAAAAACAATGGGGTTAGATGCAATAAGTATAAATAAAGAAGAGATAAATTTGAGAACTGTAGAACAAATAGTAGATAATGAGCAGCTAAATGCAATAGGTTCTATTATGAAATGGGCAGAGGATAATATTGTGGATAAAAATCTAAGTTTAGAAAAATTTGTGGATAAAATAATTAATGAAATAGATAAAAACGGGTTATTGTTTATTGAAAGGGTGAAAGGCGGAAGTGGAAGTTTAGCTATGCCGAGAAAGCAAGAAATAATGGCAGCTTATAATAGGTATAGAAAGCTAAAAATGTAATATTTGTTTAGTAATAAGCCATAGATAAACATTTTCAATTTTTTAGCTGTAAAAATTATCGAATTTGAAATTTTTATTAAAGAATCATGTATTTCATAGTGACTTTGTCAGAAAAAGGTGATATATTAGTAAATAATAGGATGGATGAAGCTTAAACTATGATAGGAGGAATGTTTTATTTATGTATGAAATGAAAGAAGAGTACAAAATTGGGGTAGAACTAATTGATAATCAACATAAGAAGCTGTTTGAATTAGCAGATAAAGCTTACATGTTACTAAAAGACGAGTTTACAATTGATAAGTATGACAAAATAGTAGAAATACTACAGGAATTAAAGGAGTACACTATTTTTCATTTTAAATCAGAAGAAGAGTATATGGCAAGTATAAACTATAAGAGAATGTTCACTCAAAAGGTAGAGCATGATGCGTTTATTAAAAAACTTGAAGCAATTGATTTAAAAAATGTTGATGAAAATCAAGATGAGAGCTTAATGGAAGTGCTGAATTTTTTAAACGATTGGTTGACTGAACATATATTAAAAAATGACAAGCTTATAGGACAATAAAACAGATTATATAATTAGTATTTGTTTTTATAATTAGAAATTAATATTTTTACTAGCAATAAAAACATATTGAAAAGTATATAATAAAGTTATATAATTAAGAAAATAAAAAATATAATATCTTCAGGGCAGGGTGTGAATCCCTACCGGCGGTACAGCCCGCGAGCTTAAAGTAAGCAGATTCGGTGTAATTCCGAAGCCGACAGTATAGTCTGGATGAAAGAAGGTAACCTATTAGAGATTTTGATTTTTGTAATTTAGCTCTTTGAGTTTAAGCCCTGATGTTTAACATCGGGGTTTTTTTAATGTTTAAAAACAAACGTTCAAATGCAGTTAATTGAAAATAGAATAACTAATAAGCTACACCAGGAAGATAATCTTTTGGGAGGTAGAAAGATGAACGAAAAAACAAGTAAAATGGTGAAAATATCTTTATTAGCAGCAATAGCACTTATACTTAGGTATATAGAAATTCCAATAATACCGCCATTTCCATGGTTACAATTTGACTTAAGTGATGTTCCGGCAATGCTTGGGGTATTTGGTTTTGGGCCAATGGCAGGAATAATAATAGAGTTATTAAAAAATGTTGTAATATTAGCGATAAAAGGAACAAGTACAGGCTTCGTTGGAGAGGTTGCGAACTTTTTATTTGGAGTTGCATTAATCCTACCAGCTGGACTTGTGTACCATAAAAAGAAAAGCAAAAAAAATGCTATACTTGGAATGATATTAGGAGCAGTTGTTATGCAGATAGTAGGAATTATAGGAAATGTATATCTATTATTACCTGCTTATGGAATGCATGTGGATAATGCTTATCTTATGTGGTATATTACTGCAGGATTATTACCAATTAATGCTATAAAAGCACTTATAACATCAATATTAACTTATGTATTATACAAAAGGATTTCGGTTTCAATATTCAAAGCAGAAGCTAATTTTGGAAGTATAGAAGATACAACAAAAACTATATAGAAATATAGAAAAAGCTGTGGCAAAATGGTTAAAAACATTTTGTCACAGCTTTTTTTACTAATAAAGGCTTACGAATTGATTTTATGCTTTTGGGAAAAGTAATTATAAGAAATAGATAAGGAGAAATTAAATAGAATAATTATAGTTTTATTAGTTAATAAAATTAGTTAATTAATAATAACTATTGATTAATAATTCCTTATCTGGTATTATATTAATATAGAGATAAGAAAAGGGGTGTTTCAATGAGTTTTAGAATAAATGATACAGTAACATGGGTTGGAAAGATTGATTGGGAATTAAAAAAGTTTCATGGAGATGAATATTCAACGCATAAAGGCTCATCGTATAATTCCTATTTGATTAGAGATGAGAAAACAGTCTTAATTGATACAGTTTGGGAGCCGTTCAATAAAGAATTCATTACTAATTTAAAAAAAGAAATTGATATAAATAAAATTGATTATATAGTTATGAATCATTCAGAAGTAGATCATAGTGGTGCATTAGTAGAACTTATGAAGGAGATACCTAATACTCCTATATACTGCACTAAGAGCGGTGTTAAAGTATTAAAAGGCCATTATCATCAAGAGTGGAACTTTGTTGAAGTAAAAACTGGAGATACTTTGGATATAGGTAAACACAAACTTACTTTTATTGAAGCTAGTATGCTTCATTGGCCAGATACTATGTTTACATATCTATCAGGGGAAAATATTTTATTTAGTAATGATGGTTTTGGTCAGCACTATGCTTCAGAGTATATGTATAATGATAAAGTTGATCAGTCAGAATTATATCAGGAAGCACTTAAGTATTATGCTAATATATTGACCCCGTTTAGTAAACAGGTTTCAAGAAAAATCGAAGAAATCTTAAGCTTCAACTTACCGATAGATATGATTTGCTCAAGTCATGGAGTAATATGGAGGGATAATCCTATACAGATAGTAAATAAATATTTAGAATGGGCAAATGAGTATAAAGAAAATCAAATCACAATAATTTATGATAGTATGTGGAATGCAACAAGAAGGATGGCAGAATGTATAGCAGAAGGTATAAAAAATAATAATAAGGATGTAGCAATAAAAATTATCAACAGTGCTAAAGGTGATAAAAATGATATTTCTGTGGAAGCTTTTAAATCAAAAATAGTGCTTGTTGGTTCTTCAACAATAAATAACGGAATTTTAACATCAACAGCAGCAATATTGGAAATGATTAAAGGATTAAAATTCAAAGGAAAAAAAGGAGCCGCTTTTGGCAGTTATGGATGGAGTGGTGAAGCTACAAAATTAATTACAGAGGAGTTAGAAAAATCTGGCTTTGAAGTAATTAATTCAGGAATAAGAGAATTATGGAATCCCGATGAAGATGCACTAAATAGGTGCAGGGAATTTGGTAAAGCAATTGCAGAAATGCTTTAAATATATTTGATATAAATTAATAAATATTAGTATTTAAATAATAATTAAATTTAGAGGAGGTTTTTATTATGGAAAAGTATATTTGTACAGTATGTGGTTATATTTATGATGAGGCATTAGGTGATCCAGATAATGGAGTTGCACCAGGAACAAAGTTTGAAGATATTCCTGATGATTGGGTATGTCCATTATGCGGAGTTCCAAAGTCAGATTTTGAAAAACAATAGGCATATTGATCTGGTACTTTTTTGATAATGCCTAATAAAATAGTTAAAATCCAAATATAAAGTTTTAATAAAAAGGGACGATCAAAATAATTTTAAAAATTTTGAAAGTCCCTTATATATTGTGTATTATTATATTTATAGAAAAGTATTCGAGAATATTATTTTCATGTGCCTTAATAATAAATAATTAGGAGAATGAGTTATATGTTTACGGAAGAAAGATTGGATGAGATATTAAATATATTAAATATGCAGGGTAAAGTTAAGGTTAAAGATTTAAGTCAAAGGTTTAATGTGACAGAAGATTGTATTAGAAAAGATCTAAAACAGTTAGAACATACAGGAAAATTAAAAAGAACATATGGAGGGGCAATTCAAGTTAGGCAGTCTTCTCAAATATATGATATTTCAGAAAGGGAAAAGGTAGATATTTCAGCTAAGAGCATAATTGCAGAAAAAGCCTTAGAATTAATTCAAGATAGGGAAACTATATTTTTAGATATTTCCACAATTAATATTTTAATAGCAAAAGCTCTCTTAAAAAGTAAAAAAAGAGTGATAGTTGTAACTAATATGCTTGAGATTGCAAATATTTTAGCGATGTCAGAAAATAATATTACAGTTGTGGTTGCAGCAGGTGTTTTGAATAAAGCATTAAACGGTTTTATTGGAGCAGCGGCTAATGATTTTATTAAAAAATATAAATTTGATAAAGCCTTTATAGGTAGTTGCGGAATTGATGCTTTTGATAAAAGTATAACTACTTTTGAAATTGAGGATGGGATAACCAAAGCAGCTATAATACAATCCAGCAAAAAAACATTTTTGGTAATGGAAAATAAAAAGTTTAATGTAGATGGCAATTATAAATTCGCTATGATTGATGATATAGATGCAATAATAACAAATGAAAAGCCTAATGAACAGATCACAGAAATATTAGATAATAGCGAAATAGAATTGATATAAAAATGATAGTAGAGTTCCTAGGGAACTTTACTATCATCTTAGCCACATGATAATGGCATCTTCTTTATTATCTTCGTAATAGCCTCTTCTAATTCCATCCTGCTTAAAATTGTATTTTTCATATAATGCTTTTGCGGCTGTATTACTGCTTCTAACTTCAAGGGTAAAGGCGGTGCAGGCCCGCTCATTTTTACAATAATAAATTAATTCATTAAGGAGCTTAGATGCAATTCCTTGCTTTCTGCAGTTTGGGTGTATAGCTATATTTGTTATATGTGCTTCATCTAAAATGATCCATGTTCCTGCAAAACCAACAACTTTTCCATCAAGTCTTGCTATAAAATATTTAGCCACAGGATTAGATAATTCTTGTATATAGGATTCTATGCTCCAGGAAACAGAGAAACTTAATGAGCTTATTTCTAGAACTTCATCAATGTCTTCTTCTTTCATCAAATCAATAGTTACACACATATCTATTTCATCCTTTGCTCATATTCTCTTTCAGCTTGTGATTTCTTCAGGTAAAATGGAGTAGAGTTTGGATCATCAAAATCACCATTTTTTAATAATACATTGCCTATTTCGCCTAAAGAAGAAGCACGAACTAAATTAAGATGATTAGGTGGAAAATAACAATTTGGACAATTTTCAATTAAATAATCCTTATATTTATCTACACCATCACCAATAAATATAACTTTTTCTTCTTTTGCTTTGATAATTTCTACAAGTTCATTAAGATCTAGAGCAGAATAATCTAAAATTTTTTCTAGTGTAACTGGAAGATCAGAATCTGCATTGTTTGATTTCATGTCAGTTATGGAATCAGCAGCATGCCCCTTATACAATGCAGTATATACACTATTTCGTAATGCATCCATTATAGGACATATAATTCCATCAAAATTAGCTGCGCTTAGCGCTAAAGCATCTAGACTTGATACACTGACATAAGGTTTATTACTTCCAAAGCTAAGCCCTTTTATTGTGGCCATACCTATTCTAAGGCCAGTGAAAGAACCAGGGCCTTTAGAAACAACATATCCATCGATATCTTCTATATTTAAGTTATTAGCTTTTAATAAATTTTCGATTATGGACATGAGAATGACAGAGTGCTCTTTCTTATCATTTAAAGTAATTTCTCCAAGTAATTTATTATCCTTCATTAAAGCAGCAGTTGCTACCTTTGAAGATGAATCTATAGAGAGTATAATCATATCTTCAACTCCTTTATATAATCATATCTTCCTCCATAAGGAGTTAAAATTATTTTTCTGTAATCTTCACCTTTAGTAAGATCCTTTTTTATATTTATATGAAGTAAATCATCTGGTAGAATTTCTTCTATATAATTTGCCCATTCAATAATAGATACTGCATCTGAAAAAATATAGTCATCAAAGCCAATTGCATAAATTTCATCAGGGTCATTTACTCTATATACATCAAAATGGTTGAGTTTTAATCTACCACTATCATATTCATTAACAATTGTAAAAGTTGGACTTGTAATAGTATCGGTTACTCCAAGGCCTTGTGCAATTCCCTTAGTAATATGAGTTTTGCCAACCCCTAAATCTCCAGTTAAACAGATTATATCACCGGTATTTAATAATTTACCTAATTCTATCCCAAGATTAGTGGTATCAGCTACATTATAAATTTCAAATTCCATGAAATACCTCCTTCAAGTGAGAACACATTCACACGTTAGATTTTTCTCACACACGCTAAAAAAGTCAGATGTATAAAGAAACCTATGGTTCTATAGTCATCTGCGATTTTTTTGTTTAAAATTCTATCCAAATAGTTTATAATACATTCTGAGTGAAAATAATAAAAACGAGGCTTATAAATTCTCATCCTTTTATTTTATATCAAAATTATATAAAAGCAAATTAAAAATATTGTTTATAAGTAACTTTAATATTACATAAATTAAATATTCAGAAAAAATGTAATAAATTTGTATATATTTCTTCTGAATATGTTGGTATAATAAAGTAAAATATATGCTAAACTGTAATTAACAAAAATAATAAATGAATAGAGAATTAATTATTTTTGCTACATAAATTATAAATTGTTCTATATTTATTAATTAATAAGTATATTAGAAAGAAAATTATAAGAAGTCAGTCAATTTTGGAGGTGACTTATTTTGAAGAAGATTACCTTTGCAATGATAATAATAACTATTGCATTGTCTTTTGGTATGAGTTTTTTTTCAAATCCTTTGTTAGCAAACACTGACAATAATAGAACAGAAAATAGAGATAAATATTTAAATATAATGACAGTTAATAAACCACAATATGATATGGTTAAGAAAATCACAAAAGATAGGAATAATGTAGAGTATATGCTTACTGAGGAGAAGGATATTAGTGAGTTTAAATATAGTGAGGATGTTTTAAATAACATATCTAATATGGATTTATTTATATATTCTGGTACTTCATTTGAACCTTGGAGTAATTCCCTTATTGATGAATTAAAGAAGGGCAATGTTGGAATAATAAATTTAGCAAGGGGTATAAGACTTTTAAGCTATACACAAGGTAGTGATACCAAGGAGAATCCTTATTATTTTGAAGGCATAGAGGAATATAAGATAGCTTTGTATAATGTAAAAGCAGCTATTCAAGATAAAGATCCTCAAAATAGAGATTATTATGAGGAAAATTACAATGAAGCCGTAAAAGAACTTGATGATAATTTAAAGAAATACAGTGATAAATTAAAATCTCTTAGTGAATATAAATTTATAACATTAAATAATGATTTTGATTACTTGACTAAATCTTTAAGCTTAAATACCATTCAACTTGATAATCATGAAATGGGTGAGTTTATAAAAATTAATAATTTGGATCCGAAGAAAGTCATTATAATAGTTGATGGAGAAGCAGGAACTAAATTAGATTTATCAGGATATAATACAGTAAAGTTGTGGAAATATTATGGAGAGAATTCTTTTGATGATTTGATTTTATACAATGTACAAGAATTAGCTAAATTAGCTCCAGAAAAAGATGATAAAGCTTCTAGCAATGTAGCAGCATAAGCTGATTTTAACTTAATATTAGTTATTTAGTATTTTAATAAAATATATTTACTTATTTAGACTGCTAAAAAAAGTTATTTTATAATTAGGATAGCTTTTTTTAGTAGTCTTTTTAGCTGTGTCCCCAATTAGCTAAATAAAGTTAGTCTTTCTATTTGTGTAATTAATCACAATATATTATTACAACTTAAATATAAATAAAAATTTTTTTGTTTTGATGTGATTTTTCTAGATAACCCATATATCCAATATGAATGAATAAAGATAGTGAATTGTCATTATTCAAAGAGAATTTAAATTAAGGAAAGTCTATATTGAAAAATGAGGGGGAATGGTAATTATGAGAGAAAGAAAATATATAAAATTTAGAACTGATATGTATGAGGATACAAAATTTAAAATAATAGATACAAAGCCTAATAGAGATTTAATTCACTATGTTTGGACAAGACTTGTGGCTTTAGCTGGGAAGGTTAATTTAGAAGGAGATTTGTATATGTCAAGAAATATACCATATACAGTAGAAACTTTAGCAATAGAATTTAACAGGGAAGCAGATCAAATAAGATCGGCTTTAGAAGTATTTATAGAATTAGAAATGATTGAACTAACAGAAGCTAAGGTTTATAGAGTGATAAATTTTGCAAAACACCAGAATATCAAAAGAACAGAAAAAAATAAATCTAAGAATGAGGCAGCAAAGTTAGAAGACATAAGTAAAGAAAAGCTTGAAAACAAAACTGAAGTAGATGAGCTAAACAGAGATAATAATACAAACAATGAAATTAAAGCAGAGGAAGGAAAGTTAGCAAAAGCTGGTGAAAGTAAAGATAATAAGGATACACTAAATGTTGAAAGCTCAGGTGAGGAAAATAAAGAATTTACGGATGAATATATGATGAAAATTAATACTGATATGAATAAGGAAGCACTAAGTAATAGTTCAAGAGATAAACCTCCTATAAATTTAGAGGTTAAAAAAAGCAAAAGAATAAATAAAAAAATGAAAAATGGAATCACCTGCGAAATTACGGATCAAGAACTGCAGTCTGATGATGTAATATGCTGGGTTAGTGATGGAGAAATGTCTTTAGCTGAGGGCGATGAATTAGTATCTAAATGGGCATTTTAACTAAAAAGGTATTGAATCTGAAGATTTACAAAGGTGATATATACACTGATTGTATGATTAAGAATATATATTCCTTGAACTGTAGCCTCATAAGAGTTTTTTCAAGCTATATTCATTAAATCTTTGTTCGTATTTATTTATACTAGAAACCACATACATATTTGTAATATCAATGGTCATAATATGTAAGAGGCAATTGAAATTGAGCTGATGAAGGCTGTTAAGAAAAAATTTATTGATTAATTTATAAATATGTTATATAATAAATCTTGTCGCTTAGGGGTATGGCTCAACGGTAGAGTAGTGGTCTCCAAAACCATTGGTTCTGGGTTCAAATCCTAGTGCCCCTGCCACAAAGGTCGTAGTACGTTGTACTACGGCTTTTTTATTTTTCAAAGAAAAGCTACCTGATAAAGTGGCTTATAGAGCCATTCTTCAGTGTGGGTAATGTTACCATGTGTTAGCTAATACTTGTTTGTGAGGGGCAATAAGGGACAAAAATGTACAGATTAGATTCAAAATGCGCTGGAAATTTTAAAATTGAAATAAAATTTTAAATAAGCTGTGCTTATTAGCTTTAAAAATTATTGATGAATATTTATTTAAAAGTGATCTTATGCATTTGTTAAGTATAGAAAATTCATTAACAAAATACCTTAGGACCATAGTTTTTTATACCCACAAATAGTTATTTGATAGAGGATTTATTGAACATTAATCTAAATTAATGTAATATATTATAATATAGAAATATATGTTAAATATTGAATTATATTTAAATGATGTTTTATTAATTTATTGTATAAATATTTTCTAGCAATATAAATAAGATATTTACTATAAAACAGACTCTTAAAATAATAAGTAATAAGCCCTGTAATGTTAGACAACCCAATTAAGTCATTGCAGAGTCTAAAGAGAACTAACAACTGAATGCTAGTAATGTAATTGTATTACATTTATGTAATAATGTCTATGATATAAAATAAAATTACATTATGTATAAATTTTTCATTTGGTTTTTAGCATCTCTGTAAAGAGAGAGGGGAAAACATAAATGTTTGATAATGAAATTATTAAACAAGGTGAAAGGTTAAAAAAGATAAGACAAATAATTCTTGGAGCAACTCAGGAGGAGATTTCAGAAGGTATATGCACAAAAACTATGATAAGTCTAATCGAGAATGATAAAAAAAGATTAAATTTTAAATTAGCTACTGGAATTGCTGGAAATTTAAATAAAATTGCAAAAAAGAAAGGACTGGATATATCTTTAATTACTCCAAAGGAATTAATGGAAAATGAAGATGAAAAAGCAAATTATATTTTTAAAAATCAAATTTTAAATGAATTAAAAGAAATTAAAAGAATAGATTTGTTCGAACAAAAGTTTATGGAAGCTGAAGAACTAATTGAAAAGTATAATATTGAAGATAATAAAAAAATAGAACTGTATAAATTAGCTGATTATTTCTATTACTATAGACATAGATATTCTAAAAGTGATCAAATGTGTGATCTTGGATTAAAGGTAAGTATTAATTCCCAAAATAGTTTTGAGGAGATAAGTTTTTATATATATAAATCTAGAACTAATATATTTACAAGAAATTATATTAAAGCATTGCAACAATTGGATTACGCAGAAAAACTAAATGGTAGTATAGTAAATGATGAGCTTTCTATAATGATATTGTATTACAAGGCGCTGGCATATAAAAAGCTAGGCGAATATGATAGTGCTTTAGAATGTTTTAAAATACTATGGAAATTTGAAATTAAGGATTGCGATATGTTATTAAGGGCGAAAATGAACTGTGCCAATTGTTTTAGTGATACTTATAAATTCGATGAAGCCGAAAAACAATACAAAGAAACATTAAATCTTGCTATGAAATATGATGATAAAGATATTATAGCTGCAGCTTATAGAAATTTATCTGAATTATATTTCAATAAAGGAAAATACAAAGATGCCGCAGAATATATAAAAGTCTGTCTAAAAAATCATCCTGAAAATCGATATATTAGTGAAACCCTTTGTTTTTCAGCTAAAGTTCTTAGTCATGTAAATGAAGAATTTGAGATGTATCTCTTACGGGCATTAGAAATATGTGAGAAAGATGATAGGGAAGATTTAATCTTAATTGAACAAGTGATTTATGAGCTGGTGCTAATTTATATAAAAAAAGAAGATAAGGAAAATTTAGTACTAATGGCAGATAAAGCAAAAGAATTAAATATAGATTATTCTTTAATTTATTTAGAAATTGGAGAGTATTATAGAGGACGAAATGAAGAAAAGAGTAGATATTTTATTAGGAAATCAAAAGAAAAAATGAAACAGATCAAAAAATTTTTAACAAATTCTTTATAGCATATTTCAATATTATGGTATAATGTTAAATGAAGTATTCATTGCCTTAATTAGACTTTTCTAGGGGGAAATTTATGAAAAAAATTATATTAGCAGCAATAGCAGTATCAATGTTATTAACAAATGTCGCCTTTGCTTCAAGTAAAACTACACATACTAATAGCACTAAAAATGGTGCGGTGTCTAGTGTGAAGCAAAATAATGTATATCATTTAGATTCACAAGATATGGATTGATAATAAAATCAACAAAAATATAATGTAAAAGATATGAGAAAGTTAAGTGGAGTTCTAGATAATTTGCTTAGCTTTTTTAATTTATAGAATAGAAAAAGCATATAGATAAATGATTTTGTAATAAAGATTTTAAATAAAGAAATAAGTAGGTTGATAGAATTATATAAATTATTATTTGATTCATGCAGAAATTATAAAGTATTATATATATGAAAAAGGGAAGAAAACAACTATTTCAATAATTAATTGACAAACTTAAGGAGACTAAAATATTTAAAAAATTTTTTATCGCAAATTTCGGCATTATATTACAATGTTAAATGAAGCATTTGTCAATTTGGTTAACTTTTTTATGTGAGAAATTTATGAAAAAAACTATATTGCAGGTAGTAGTGAAAAGAACACTATTAATAAAGGTTGCATTTGTTTCAACTAAAACTTATATACTAATACTGCAAAAATAGCACAGTATCTAGTGTAAAGCGCAATAGTGAGACTCGTGTAAATACACAAAATCCAAATTAAAAACAATAAAAGAGTATATAAAATATTGCAAAGACATGCTAAAAAGTGGAATAAGTTTAACAGAATTCAAGTGAATTTTGTTAAACTTTTTTAAATTTGTAAAACTTCAGAGATATTTATATAATTAAGTTCGTAATATGTATTTAAAATAAATTAAGCTAAATAAGCAGATATTGCTAAGAATTGAATTCAGATGATGTATTAGAAATAAGTAAAAGATTGGATGAAATTATTGTTGAGGCGTACAAAGAACAACTCAATATAAATAATAAATAATATTTAGAGAAAGGTGAGGCTTTAATGGTAATTAGAGAGTCAATCGAAATATATCGAGAAGATACTTCAATTGAAAAGTTTAAAAAGGAAATTGAATTATTAAAAAGTGCTGGATACAAAGTATTTAATGAAAGCAACGATCATGTACGTTTTTTACAATCCACTACTGTAGTTGATTCAAATTTACTTCATAATAAAAAATTACAAGTAAAAAATTACAAGCAGTAATTAAGTTATATACGGTTTTTCTAGCATTTTGTTGAATTTCTTTTTCTATTCTAAAAGAATTAATAAAATGGGACACAACGGGGACGCTTTAAAAATTTGAGAGTGGATTTAAGTACACTTGAATAAAAGTGTATGAGCATTCCCAATTGAAGGCAAGTTAACATTTTTGATTTGCCTGCTATAGAAGTTATAAAGCAAAAAGAAATAATTATTAAGTTTTATGGATTATAGAATAATCAATTTAAAATGTATCAGCATACAATTATTGGATGCTGATACATTTGTTTTTAAAAATTTAGCAAAGAGATGTAGTTGTTGTATTAATGTGATTTATCTAGAAGGAGTGAAATATTGATGTCTACTTTTAGTATTAATGATAATCCATTTGGAATGATTTTAATTATCTTTCCACTGCTTACATTTATAGCATCCTTAATTTTACAAATTTTAATTAAGAAAAAAGTAATTATTTTAGGTGTTGTTTTTATAGGATATTTAATTGTTACATTTACTTTATTTAATTCAACTTTCCTAATATGGTGTTTTGTTTACACGGGTATATCATTAGTTGGAACATTTAGTGCAGATTCAATTCTTAAATATAAGGAATAACATATTCTTAACTTAAAAGTTTCTGCTGTATCCTCATCTCGCCTTTGGTTTATCATCAAGCTTGTGGATTCTCCATATACTACGATTATGTCAACAGGCAATAAGTGGTCTTTATTGCTGTTACACAAAAAGATAGAAGCGCAGCTATTAAAGCAATACGCTATTTTATAATAATTTTTTCATTAAAATCAGAAATTAAATATTGTTTTGAGCATTTTTTTACAAAGTCTTCAAAGTTATCTGCCTTAGTTGAAGTAATTTCAGTAAATTTTAAATCATTAATATAAAACTTAGTATATTTCTCTAATGAAAACTTAGGAGCTTTAGCAATATCGACAATTTCATCTTCGATGCCTTCAAGTTGTAATTTGACTAAATCTATATCTAAGTTTTCGTTAAATAAATGGACTCTATCCCAATTTTGGGTTGAAATTAAAGCGGTTTCTTTTGTATCTCTATTAAATAATAAAATAGCTAATGTTATGCAGTCCTTTGAAACCAAAGATGGATGATGGCATAAAATAGAATAATCAATATTAAACATGAAATCACTTCCTAATAATTAGTATTTACAATTAAATCTGCATAGTAGTCAATATGCTCCATTCTATACAATAAATATTGAATTAATGTCTTTAATTCATTTTTATTATGTTCAAATACTTCAGGGATTTTATCAACGATACTTTCCAAAAAGTCTTTTGTTAAATTTTCTTTGAAATAATCTACTGTTTCTTTCATAACATTAAGGTCAAGATTTAAGACTGATTTGAATTTTGCATAGTGGTACCAATTATCAGCCATTATAGCAGAATCTTTAAAATCTTCATCTATAATTTTATATTCAAGTGCGTGGGTATTCCATAACGCTTCTAGATTAAAAGTATGACTATGATCTATAATGTATAGTTGTCTATTGGATTTTGAAAGTGAAATAAGAAGATTACCCTTATTTCTATCTTTATTATAAATTAAATGATCAAATAACATTAATTTAGGCAATAACCATTCATAATTACTTGCAAGTTGCAGCATTTTGCTTGAGGTTACTACGGTAACAGGCTCCAAAAATTCTGAACAAAAGGCTAATCCAAAACAGGAATCAGAAAAGTCCTCTAGGTCTAATACTTTTTTAGATATTACTGTATTTGCATCTATAATCCCTAATTTTGCATCAGGAATTGGAAAGTTTAATTTTTTAGCTATGTAATGACAAACCAATTCATTTATTAAAGTTTTATTTCCTTCAATATTATTGAAGGTTTTTATAATATAATTTTTATTATTAACAACTCCAAGTATAGGAATAGTAGCTCCATTGCCTATTGGATATAATAATTCATCTACATGATACGTGTCCAACTTTTAATCCTCCTATACATAGTCCGATAATTATAGTTAAAAGATAAGTGTGTTAATTATATCATATTTTATATGAATAAGTGGGAATTATTAAATTTAGATAGTAGCATTAATGCATTTAAGGTATTTAATAATGTTTGGCGCAATTAGCAAGTAACTTGTCGTATTGTGCTAGTTACATGATCATATTTAATAGGTATAATGTAATAAATGTTTAACTAGCAAGGTAAATGTAATTATAGCTAAATTAGTGAATATGTAAATATTTAAAGGAGGGGATTATGCATGACATCTCATGCCCGAATTAAAATCACGACAGGATTTTGGGAAAGTTTATATCAATTAGGAATTGATGCTAAGCATGTAGTTAGAAAAGCACGGCTACCGCTTACAATTATTACAGCTCCTTTTGTAACAACCACTCAATATTTTGCAATCTGGAAAGCTTATTCAGATATTATTGATGATACTGCTGAGGGTATTATTAAGCTTGCGACCGCATTTGATGCAGCCCATTATCCACCCACTGTCCTAGCAACTTATCACGCTCGCGATTATCGTGATGCATTAAAGCGAATGGCTAGATATAAGCAACTGTGCCCTCCTGAAGGTTTGCACATTACCGAAAAAGGTGATGAGTGCACAATAGAATTGGAATGGTTGTATGTTGAACAGTCTGGTCCACCGATTTTGGTTGGTATTACACTGGCATTTCTTTTGGAGTTAGGTCGCAGGGGCACAGCTCAACCTTTAATGGCTAAGTTAGTAGAATTTTCTGATTCTATGGGCAATGTAGAGGTGCTTGAAGCTTACTTTGGCTGCTGCGTTAAGACCGGTGCAAATTGTAATCGCTTGACGTTACATCGAGGAGATTTGGACCGCCCATTTGTTTCATACAATGCAGAGTTGTTAGAGATTCTGACTCCAGTACTGGAACAATCGTTGGATGAGCGACAACGCAGTTATTCAATTACTGAAATGGTCAAGTGGATTGTAAAGCGTAGCCTAACCGGAGGGTGTCCAGATATTCAGACTGTCGCGAGTGAACTAGGAATGAGTAATCGCACATTGCAGCGCCGTCTTATTGATGAAGGTACGAGCTTTAAGAATATATTGACACAAGTAAGGCATGAGCAGGCAATAGAGTACTTGACAGACTTATCTCTCGACATTAAAGAAGTAGCCTTCATGATTGGATATGAAGACAAAAATTCATTCTACCGCGCTTTTCGACTTTGGGAAGGTGATACTCCTTCAAATTGGCGTGCTGAACATTTAGGCAAAAATTAGATAAATTGACTTTGTCTTAAGAGCAAAATATTTAACAATATATTACAAAAAAGTTAATCTAATAAAAATTACAAAAGAATAAGAATGTTTGTTTAAATTAACTTTTTAAAATCTTAATAAGTAATTTAAAAGGAGAAATATACCATGGATATGGAATTAAACAATAAAACAGCTTTAGTTACGGGATCAACAAAAGGGATAGGTAAAGCAATTGCTATGGAATTTGCTAAGGAAGGTGTTAATGTACTAATTAATGGACGAAATTATGAAGAAGTAGAACAGATTGTAAATGAAATTAAATCAAGATTTCCATCTACTTCTCCTCAAAATGCTACAGCAGATATTGTGAATATTAAAAAAAGAGAAGCTTTATTTGAGAAATATCCTGACATTGATATCTTAGTTAATAATATGGGTATCTATGGAATTATGGAATACAATGATGTTGAAGATGAAATTTGGGAAAAATACTTTAAAACTAATGTTCTTGCTGCAAATGGATTATGTAAATTTTATTTACCTAAAATGTTAAAAAATAATTATGGTCGCATTATTTTTATTGCAAGTGAAGAAGCAATTATGCCTTCTGGACAAATGCCACAATATTGCATGACAAAATCAATGTTATTATCATTATCAAAAAGTTTATCTAAATTAACAATAGGAAAAGAAGTTACAGTTAATACAATTATGCCAGGGCCAACACTTTCTGAAAATGTATATGAAATAGTTGATGGTGTATATTCTGACAAAAATATGACATTTGAAGAAAAGGAGAAAAAATTTATGGCTGCAAATTTACCTCAATCTGAAATACAGCGTTTTATTAGACCAAGTGAAATAGGTAGATTAACTACATTTGTGTGCAGCCCTTATGCAGGGGCATTTAAAGGTTCTCCAATTCGTATGGATGGAGGAATGGTACCGACTATTTATTAAATGTGTCTTATTATTTATACATAAACGATTATAGGTACTTATTCTTCATACAATATGATGGGAAATGTATGAGATTTAATCCTAATTATTTAATAATCTGGAAGAGTTAGGTAAAATAAAAAGGGGGGAATACATATAAATATGTATTAATTGATCAAAAAAATTATCATCCGTCTAATTAATAACGTTTTATGCACAAACTAAAAATAGCATGGTTATCATATTTATTGAAAAATAGCTTTAGTAGTACGTTGTACTACGGCTTTTTTTGATTTTACTTCAGATACCCATTTTTATTGTCTTAAAAATCATATTTAATGCAACATTAGGAAGAGTGGCGAATATAATAAATATGGATTAGAAATGATTAATATATGAAGTTTAGTGTTTACTTTAGAGATAATATGCAAAGGTATGCTAGGCTGCGTATTATAAATAATAGATCAAAGACAGTAAAAAATGTATATGGGGGTAATTTTCATGATAAAAGATAAATTCGATAAAAATAAGGATAGAGACAGTGTAGGTATTGACTTTGTTTTTGATAATAATGGAGACTATATTTATACAGATAGTGAATATGGCTTTGGTAAAAAAGTAAATATTCGCGGAAAGATTACAACTCCAGAAGATGGAATTTATTCTGCAGAGATTATATCTTCAGATGGCGGCGGCGGTAAATGGGATAATGTTAAAGCCAATGAAGAAGTAACCTGTGTTATAAATACGAGTATTCTCCATAAGACAACTGTTACAGTTAAGATACATTCAAACAAGCCTAACTGTAATGGACATACTGTCATAGATTATTTTTTGGGATAATGCATAAATATAGATGTTAATAAAGGTTTAAATAGTATTTTTAGATTTTATAAATATGGAATAATGTAGCACGGATAGTTACAGTCTATAGTAACTATCTGTGCTATTATAATTTAATGGATTAAATATATATAATATATTTTCAATAAGGTGTTGATATATTAATACACAATTATGTAATATTATAATAAATAAGACATAATCTAAGGTATGCGTTAAAAGTGAACATATAAAATATATGTAAATAGGAAAAATATGATTTTGAATTGTTGACTATTTTTTTTAGCTAATAGATAATGGTAAATATATAAAGAGGTTGTAAATATGTACTAAGTATTGGGGGAGACGTTGCATGATCGGACAAAAAATCAGAGAAAGAAGACAACAACTTGGATTAAGTCTTAAAGAATTAGCAGAAAAGACAGATTTAACATCAGGATTTTTAAGTCAAATAGAAAGAGATTTATCAGAGCCTTCGATTTCATCACTGCGTAAGATTTCTGAAGTTTTAGGTGTAGCTGTATTTTATTTTTTAGTAGATGATAAAGGTAAAAATCCTGTAGTAAAGAGAAATGAACGAAAGAAAATAAGATTCTCGGAATCTCATATGACTTACGAGTTATTATCTCCAGATATGGATAGACAGATGGAGATGTTTATGGCTAAATTAGAGCCAGGAGCTATGACTTGTAGTGAACCGCTGACTCATCCAGGTGAAGAAGTAACTTATGTTCTTAAGGGAAAGATGTGGATAAAGATAGGTGAAGAAGAATATACACTTGAGCAGGGTGATACAATATACTATTTTGGAACAACTCCTCATCAGATAATAAATACTGGAGATGAAGAAATGATATTTATTTCAACTATAACTCCTCCTCAATTTTAAAAATAGATAACAATTAAGAGTTCATTGACAATATTATTGGTTAGTGATATTATACTTATATTAAATAAATTTAGTCATACTAAATTTATAAGTGGCAACGAGGTCATCGCTATTTTATTAGTGATGACCTTTTTTACATAGAGGAAATTATAGAATTTTCTAGAGATTTAAGGCATATGAAAGAAAATAGTCAGGCTGATTGACTTGTTCTTTTTTAGGTAATGCCTAATGTCATGTTAATTAAATATAAGTAAAAAAGAATGAATAAATTAATAGTGAGCAATGTACAATTGACAGTGTAGAGAAAAAAGCTTATAGCTTTTCTTAAAGTGTATTTTTAGAAATTCAATGAGGAGTTTTAGGTATATGAGAGAAAATAATAAGTTCAAATATGCTCAGGACATTTTTAATAATGTATTATCTTAAATTGCACATTGAAAACTGTAAGTTTAAGTACAAGTATTTATGTATTAAAAGTAGAGGAGAAAGTCAGAATGAGTGAGAAATTTAAGAATGTTAGTCAGGATAGAAAAAAAGGAAAGAAGACATCGTTGGAATTTTTAAACATTGATGCAGCTAGGAAGGCACAGAAATTTCATAAGAGTTTTAATAATTATAGTATCACGCCTCTAACAGAGCTTAAAAATTTGGCAGATACGATAGGAGTAAACAATATATATGTAAAGGACGAGTCATATAGATTTGGGTTAAATGCTTTTAAGGTATTAGGTGGAAGTTATGCAATAGGAAATTATATTGCAGAAAAGTTAGGACAAGATATAGATGAACTTCCATATGAAAAAATGATTTCTGATGAGGTGAAAAGCAAACTTGGGGATATAACCTTTATTACTGCAACAGACGGAAATCATGGGAGAGGAGTGGCGTGGACAGCAAATCGATTAAAACAAAAATCTATTGTTTATATGCCGAAGGGAAGTTCTTTAGAGAGACTAAATAACATAAAGGCAGAAGGTGCAGAAGCTGCAATAACTGATATGAATTATGATGAGGCAGTAAGATTTTCAAATGAATTAGCAGAGAAAAATGGCTGGGTAATGGTTCAAGATACGGCGTGGGATGGATATGAGAAGATTCCAACTTGGATAATGCAGGGATATACAACAATGGCATACGAAGTATATATGCAAATGCAGGAAATGAAAGCAGAAATGCCAACACATATTTTTCTGCAGGCAGGGGTTGGAGCTTTTGCAGGTGCTGTTCAAGGATTCTTTGCTAGTGTTTATGGAGAAAACAGGCCAATAACGACAATAGTAGAACCTAATAAGGCAGATTGCATTTATAAGACGGCAGAGAAAAATGATGGAGAGCTTCATTTTGTAACAGGTGATATGGATACAATAATGGCAGGACTTGCCTGCGGAGAACCTTGCAGCATAGGATATAAAGTACTTAGGGATTATGGTGATAATTTTGTGTCATGTCCAGATTTTATCACTGCAAAAGGTATGAGAACAATGGGAAATCCAGTTGGAGACGATAAAAAAATAATCTCAGGGGAAAGCGGAGCAGTGACCTTAGGGCTTGTAGCTGAAATCATGGAAAATCCAGATTTACAGTGGTTAAAAGATAAATTGAAACTTGATGAAAATTCAAGAATCCTCTGCTTCAGCACTGAGGGAAATACAGATAAAGAAAGTTATAAAGACATAGTCTGGAATGGAAAGTATCCAAGTTATAGATAAACAATGTGTATTTTAGATTTTGGTGATAGTTAACTGAAAGCACAAATAGCAACAATAAAGAAAAGTTAAAAAATTTTTGTACCTAACTGTAAACTGCAAACTGTGAACTGACTAAAGGGGGGAGAGTATGAGAGACCTAGAAAAGAATATAAAAATATTAAAAGGAAATATTATATATACTGAAAATAGTGATTCGTTTAATGTGGTTGAAAAGGGATTTATTATAGTTAAGGATGGAATTGTCGATGGTACTTATGAAAAGTTACCTGAGGAATTTAAAGATATGCAAGTTGAAGACTACGGAGATAAATTAATAATCCCTGGATTTATAGACTTGCATACCCATGCTTCTCAATTTGCTATAAAAGGAATTGGATACGATAAGGAGCTTTTGCCTTGGCTTGAAACCTATACTTTCCCAGAAGAATCAAAATTCATAGATAAGGTCTATGCTGAAAAGGTATATAAAGAATTTGTTGATGAATTATATGAAGAAGGTACTACAAGAGCAGTTATTTTTGCAACTATTCATTTTGAGGCCACAGAGATTTTGATGAAGCTCCTTGAAGAAAAAGGAATAGAAGCCTATGTTGGAAAAGTGAATATGGATAGAAATTGTCCAGATACATTAAAGGAAAAGAGTGATGAATCTGTTGAAACTACTATAAAGTGGATAGAGAATTCCAGTAAGAAGTATAAGTATGTAAAACCAATAATTACTCCTAGATTTGTTCCAAGCTGTACAGGCCATTTAATGAAAGAATTAGGAAGTATAGCAGTAAGTAAATCTATGCCAGTACAATCCCATTTATCTGAAAATTTATCAGAGATTGAGTGGGTAAAAGAATTGCATCCTGAATGTAAAAATTATGGTGAGGTTTATGATAAGTTTAATCTCTTTGGGCAGACCAAAACAATAATGGCTCACTGTGTGTATTTAACAGAGGATGAGATAAATGCAATTAAGGATAATAATGTAACTATAGCACATTGTCCAACTTCCAATGTAAATATATCTAGTGGAATAGCACCTATAAATACATTGCTTAGAAAGAAAAAAGTGAAAATTGGACTCGGCTCAGATATAGCTGGAGGAGAAAGCTTAAGCCTGCTTTCTGTAATGAAATCAGCAGTTAGTTTGTCAAAAATGAGAGCCGTATGCTTTAAGGAAGAAGAAAAAGCTTTAACACTTCCAGAGGTTTTTTACTTAGCAACGAAAGGCGGAGGAAGCTTTTTTGGGAAGGTTGGAAGCTTTGAAAAGAGTTATGAATTTGATGCGTTAATAATAGATGATGATAACTTATGGAAGGTTAATAAAGGAAATATAGAAGAAAGATTAGAAAAGTTAGTTTATTTAGGTGATAAGAGAAACATAATTAAAAGGTATGTATGTGGAAGAGAAATATAGGAAAGAGGTAGTTTTATATGGATAAGGAGAAAAAAGAAAAGCTAATAAAGCTTTGTCAGGATGTCATCAAGATAGAAAGTTATTCTGGAAATGAAGGAAATGTAGTTAAATGCATTGAAGAAAACATGAAAAATGCAGGTTTTGATGAAGTTATTGTAGATAAATATGGAAGCATAGTTGGAAAAATAAAAGGAAATAGACCAGGTAATAAAGTACTTTTCGATGCTCATATAGATACAGTTCCAGTGGGAAATCTAGAAGAATGGAAGCATGATCCTTTCGGAGCGGAGATATGTGATGACAAGATTTATGGAAGAGGTACTTCAGATATGAAGGGCTCTTTAGCAGCTATGATAACAGCAGCAGAATATTTTACTAAGGATACTAATAGAGACTTTCCAGGGGAAATATATATTGCAGGGGTTGTTCATGAAGAGTGCTTTGAAGGAGTTGCTGCAAGGAATATAAGTGAGCTTGTTAAACCTGACTATGTAATTATAGGGGAAGCTTCTGAATTAAATTTAAAAATAGGACAACGTGGGCGTGCTGAAATTGTAGTAGAGACCTTTGGAGTTCCAGCTCATTCTGCTAATCCGGAAAAGGGAATTAATGCAGTTTATAGCATGGCGAAGGTGATAAATAAGCTTCAGGAAATCAAATATGAGGAAGATGAATTTTTAGGAAAAGGAATTTTAGAGCTTACTGATATCAAATCTTCACCTTATCCAGGAGCTTCAGTTGTTCCAAGCTATTGTAAGGTGACTTATGATAGAAGATTATTAGTTGGAGAGACTAAAGATGGTGTTTTAGAACCTATTGTAAAATTACTTGAAGAGCTGAAAAAGGAATTCCCTAATATAGATTACAAAGTTTCTTATGCTAAGGGAACTGAAAAATGTCATACAGGAGAATTTATTGAAGGAGAAAGATTTTTCCCAGCCTGGTGCTATAAAGAGGAGGAAACTTTCGTACAAAAAACTTTTGAAGGTTTAAAAAATATAGGATTAGATCCTAAGATAACTAACTATTCCTTCTGTACTAATGGAAGTCACTACGCAGGAGAAGCTAATATAAAGACTATAGGCTTTGGTCCATCAAAAGAAAATATAGCCCATACTATAGATGAATATATTGAAATAGAGCAGCTTGCAGGTGCATGTGAGGGCTATTACAAAATAATGGAGACATTATTAGGCTTAGAATCATAAGCCTTAGGAGAATGGTTTCATGACATTTTGTGCTTCGAGAAAGGAAGGGTTATAAAAATGCAGTGGATGATAAGTAATGGAACTATAGTTGATGGAAGTAAAAAGCAGGCGTATGTTGGAGATATTATAATAGAAGATTCTGTAATTAAAGAAATTGGAGACTTAAGTAATAAGAAAGAAGAAATGGAGTATGTACTGGATGCTAAAGGACAGGTTGTAGCACCAGGCTTTATTGATACTCACAGTCATTCTGACCTGAAGATACTAAGTGACAGAGACATTAGACCTAAAATATATCAGGGAATAACCACTGAGGTTTTAGGGCAAGATGGTATATCAATGGCACCTTTACCCAAGAAATATATTAAGGACTGGAGAAAAAATTTAAGCGGACTTGAAGGGGACAGCGATGATATTTCATGGAATTATGAAACTGTTACGGATTATTTTCATGAAATTGAAACTAAAGGTCTCACATCTAATATATGTTATCTTGTTCCTCATGGTAATATCAGAATGGAAGCAATGGGGCTTTCAGCTGATAAAGCAGGTAAAGATGAGATTGAAAACATGAAGAGGATTTTAAGAAGAGAACTTGAAGCAGGGGCAGCTGGATTATCTTCAGGTCTCATATATATTCCATGTGCTTATGGTGATACAGAAGAACTAATTGAACTTTGCAAGGTGGTTGCAGAATATAATAAGATTTTCGTGGTACATCAGAGAAGCGAAGCAAATGAAATCATAGAGTCTATGAAAGAGATAATCAGAATAGGCAGAGAAAGTAAAGTAAAAATACACTTTTCTCATTTTAAGATATGCGGGAAAAATAACTGGAATAAAGCAGAGGAAATAATTTCACTTATGGAAGAAGCTGAGAAAGACGGCGTTAAGGTATCCTTTGATCAATATCCTTATGAAGCTGGAAGTACTATGTTAAGTGTCATAATTCCACCTTGGGTTCACAGCGGTGGAACTAACAAAATGCTTGAGAGAATAAAATCAGAAGAGTTGAGACCTAAGATAATAGAAGAAATCTACGAGACTAACTGCAACTGGGATAATTTCGTTGAATTTGCAGGCATTGATGGAATATACATTACTTCAGTAAAAACTGATAAAAACAAAAATGTGATAGGTAAGAACTTAAAAGAACTAGGTGAAATGAGAGGAAAAGATTCAGTAGAAGCAACTTTAGATTTATTGATTGAGGAAGAAAATGCTGTAGGTATGATTGATTATTATGGTTCTGAGGAACTTGTAATTAAATTCATGAAGAGAAAAGAACAAAATTTTTGTACAGATGGATTACTTGGAGGGAAGCCGCACCCAAGAGTATATGGTGCTTTTCCAAGAGGTCTTGGAAGATATGTAAGAGAACTTAAAGCCGTATCCTTAGAAGAAGCAGTATATAAAATGACTTATAAGGCTGCAGAGATAATAGGAATAAAAGATAGAGGATATATTTCACCAGGCTTTAAAGCAGATATAGTAATTTTTGATAAAGACGAGATAATAGATAAGGGAACGTTCATAGAACCAGAACAATATCCAGAAGGTATATCTTATGTGATTGTGAATGGAAATATTGTTATAAAAAATGGTGAATACTCACAAGGAAATTATGGAACACTTATAAAGCAAACAAATGAAAACTAGTAAATAAATAATATTGTAAATAAAATTTATTAACTTAGATTTTTGTCTAAGATCTTGAAATTAATTCTTAAAAATTAATTGAAGATTGTACTGCTAATGATTATATGGTACAAAACATGAGGAAAGAAGAATTTATATGGGTGTAGATGGAGTCATATTAGCAGCTGGATATTCAAGCAGAGCTAATGCCTTTAAAATGGAACTGGAAATTAATAAAAAGGCGATATTACAAAGGTGCATAGAGTCTTTATATGATGAATGCGATAAAATAATAGTAGTCAGCGGCTACAAAAACGAAAAGATAAACAAGTTAGTTGAAGGTTATGCTAAAGTAAGAGTAGTATATAATGAAGAATTTCATAAAGGAATGTTCAGCTCTGTAAAAAAGGGAATACAAGGTGTTACTCAGGAAAGATTTTTGCTTACTCCTGGAGATTATCCGTTAATAAGTAAAGAGGTAGTTAAAAAAATAGTAAAAGAGAAAAATGACATAGTTATTCCGAGTTATAATAACAAAGGCGGACATCCAATTTTGTTAAGCAGCTCACTTATAAATGATATATTAGCTGAAGATGAAGGTTCTAATTTGAAAATATATTTAAGTAAAAAGAAATGTTCATATTTAAATATAGATGACATAGGAATTTTAATGGATGTTGACACTGATGAAGATTATGAATCTGTAAAAGAAGTGCTAATAAAAAAACGATATTGAAAATATTTTTTGATATTATTGACTTTTGTGTTAATAAAGATATATAATTTTTAATAAAAGTAAAAAAGTTAAATTGAATTAAACGGACAAAGAGGTCTTATTTCTGAAATTGGAAATGAGGCCTCTTTTTGCATATACATAGGTATTGAAAAACCATAAAAATTCGAAATTTTGCTGTTTAAAGTCAGTTGAAAATATAGATTAAAAGTAATAAGTTATATTATCAAATATTAAAATTAGATATAGGAAGGAGGAGATATTATTGTTTGATTTAGGAATATTAAATGGACGATTATATTTGAATGGAAGTTTTACTCAAAGTAATCTCTATATAAAAAATGGAGTGATAGATACTATAACAAAATCTGATTTGGAAAGCACAGAAAAATATGATGTACAAGGAAAAATGGTATTGCCAGGTTTTATAGATGCACATGTACATTTTAATTTAGAAGCTAAAGCCAATGTATCAGAAGATGATTTCTTTAGTGGATCTAAGAAAGCTGCAATAGGAGGAATAACAACATTTATGGATTTTTTAGATCCAATTAAAGATGTTAGTCAATTGGATGAAGCTTTTAATAACAGATATGAACTTGCTAAAAAGAGTGTAATAGATTATGGATTTCATGTGACTCTTGGAAATCCAGAAGGAGAGGTCAGAGCTCTTTTAAATAAAAGCTGTCTGCTTGGAATGCCAACTGTAAAATTATTTACAACCTATGCTTCAACTAATAGGCAGACAAAAGATTATTACATCGATGAGCTGCTTAAATATTCTAAACAAGCTAAAGTGAGAATATTAGTTCATGCAGAAAACAATGACATGATAAAAGAGAAAAATGTTTTAGTAAAAGATCATGAAAGTTCAAGACCTGCAATTTCAGAAATTACTGAAGTCTTAAAACTTGCCGAAATGGCACGATATAGGGATGGACTTCTATATATAGTTCATACTAATTGTGGGACGACTCTTGAAAGAATAAAAGAAATCTATTCTAAGCAATTACATTCATCAATAATATTAGAAAGTGCACCTCATTACTTTAAGTTTAATTCCTCATTATATGAAAAAGAAGATGGATATTTATATACTATGACTCCTCCACTAAGAAGTGAAGAAGAGAGAGTAAAGCTGATTAATAACATAGATGCAATTGATGTAATAGGTACTGACCATTGTCCATATCCAAAAAGGCTAAAGAATAAAAAATATACAAGTGAAATTCCTATGGGCATTGATGGAGTGAAATATTCGTTCTTAAATATGTTTACTCTTTTTGGAGAAGATATAATCCCTAAGTTTACAGCAGAGCCTTCAAAAATACATGGATTATATCCTAAAAAGGGAGTATTAATGCCGGGCAGTGATGGAGATATAGTAATCTTCGATCCAAATAAAATAACAAAAGTAGTAGATGATAACTCTGTATATAATGGTGAAGTTTTAAAGGGTGAAATAACTGCAACGATTTCTAAAGGAAAATTCATAGTTAAAGAAGGGAAATTTTTAGGAGGACAAGGTCAATATCTAGCAAGGAGGTTAGAAATATGATTAAGGCGTTAATAAATGCTAGGATATTCAATTATGATTCTTTAAAAGAAAATTCTTATGTGCTGTTTAATAAACAGATAATAGAAATTGGCTCCATGGAAAATTTTAAAGGAGCAGATGAAGTTTTTGATTGTAATAATCAGATTGTAATGCCTGGACTTGTGAATTGTCACAGCCATATATATTCAACTTTTGCTAGAGGCTGGATTACAGAATTTAATCCTAAAAGTTTTGTGGAACTCTTAGAGCAGATGTGGTGGAAGCTAGATGGAGTTCTTGAAGAAAAAGACATTTATTATAGTGGAATTGTAAGTGGAATGGAATTTATAAAAAATGGAATCACAACTGTAGTTGATCATCATGCCAGTGGAAAAATCAGAGGAAGTTTAAATTTATTAAAAAGAGCTCTATGTGATTACTTGGGAATAAGAGGAGTATTCTGTTTTGAGAGTAGTGAAAGATTTCCTATAGATGAATGTATTGAGGAAAATTTAGAGTTTGGCAAAAATATCACAGACATGGAAAGAGGATTGTTTGGAATGCATGCCTGTTTAACCTTAAGTGATGAAGCTTTAAAAAAGATAGCAAAAGAAAGTGAAGGAATGCCAATTCATATACATGTTGCAGAAAGTGATGAAGATAATATAGACAGCATCAAAAAGTATAATAAGACTCCAATTGAAAGATTAGAAGAATATGGACTGCTTAGAGAAAATTCAATTTTATCGCATTGTATATATTTGACGGAGAAAGATATGGATATTTTAGCAAAGCACAAGGTATATATTGCATTAAATCCTACATCTAATCTTAATAACGCAGTTGGACTTGCAGATGTATTAGAGTTTGAAAAGAGAAATATAAAATGCATTTTAGGTAATGATGGATTAGGATTCAATTTAACTAGAGAAATGCTAAATCTATTGTTTGGTATGCATCTAAAATATAAAAGTCCTACAGCATACTCACTGAATAATCTTAAAAAGGTTATAGAAAATAATTATGAATATGCAGGCAAGATTTTAAACTGTAAGCTTGGAAAAATTGAAGCAGGATACGAAGCGGATTTTTTAACTTTAGAATATAATGCGCCTACACCAATGAATGAGGATAATCTATTTGGACATTTTTTCTATGGAATGTTGGATAATTTTAAGCCTAAAAATGTCTGGTGCAATGGAAAGATTAAATTGAAAGACTATAAACTATTGGAAGACGAAGAAAAGATATACGGAGAGGCAAGAAAAATAGCTAAAGAAGTTTGGAGTAAGACTCAAAAAAGTACTAAATAATAATTTTGATAATTATGCTCAAGGGATACAAAAGAAAACAATATGTTTATTGAAGATAAGGAGAAATAATATGAATTTAAATACAAGCCTAAGTGGAATAAATTTTGAAAATCCGCTGATGCCAGCGTCAGGACCATTAGTTGGTGATAGTGAAAAAATGAAGATAATATCAAGTTTTGGAGTTGGAGGAATTGTTACAAAAACAATATCCAGCAAAGGTGCAGAAGTAGTTAGACCATGCATATTTGGAGGACAAAACTTCATCATGAATGCTGAATTGTGGTCAGAATATAATCCAGAACTATGGATAGATAAGTTTCTTCCAGAGATAAAAGCAGAAATAAAGAAGCCGTTATTCGTAAGTGTTGGGTATTCAAAAGAGGACATGGATAATCTAATACCTAAACTTGACAAATTTGCAGATGCTTTTGAAATTTCCACTCATTATGTGGGTAAGGATTTAACAATAATAAAAGAAACCTTAATGACTATAAGAAAGCATACGAAGAAGCCAGTTTATATGAAAATGAGTCCTCATATACCAGATCCAGTTGGATTTGCAAAAATGGTCATAGAAAATGGAGGAAATGGAGTTGTAGCTATTAACTCTTTAGGGCCAAGCATGAAGATTGATGCAGCGGCTAGGCAGGTTTTGCTAGGGAATAAGGAAGGTGAAGTATGGACTTCAGGACCAGCAATAAAACCAATAGCATTAGCGCTGATTCATAAGATTAAGAAAGCGGTGCCACAATGTGAAATCATAGGGGTTGGAGGAATAGCCAGTGCAGAAGATGTCATAGAGTTCTTACTTGCTGGAGCTAGTGCAGTTCAAATGCTATCTGCTGCAATGCTTAAAGGGAAAGATTTATATAAGAAGATAATTGATGAACTTCCAAGTGCATTAGAGAAGTTTGGATTTAACTCTGTAGAGGAAGTGCTAAATACTGAATTGCAAACTGGTAATGTAAAATACGACCCTATTTACCCAACAATTAATTATGATAAATGTGTTAATTGTAAATTATGTGAAAATGCCTGTCCATATTTTGCAATCACTACTCAGGAAAATAAAGTAATGGTAGATACAAGTAAATGTTTTGGTTGCGGACTATGTGAATCAAGATGTCCAAAGAAGGCAATTCAAAATGTGTTTTAGGTGTTAATTTCAAATTATAAAGGTATAAGAGTATAAGGCACAATCAAATAAATAATTTTTGTGAGAAATTCCGTAAAGAAATTTCATCATTAACTGTTAATTGTCAATTGCTAATTGGAGGATTTGGCTTATGGATGATATAAGAAAGTCAGTTATAAAAGCTGATCATAAAATTAAGGTGGATGGAAGTGCTAAATATATAGCAGATATTAAATTTAAAGACAGTTTATATGCCAAAACATTACGTTCAGAAAAAGCTAAAGCAGTCATAAAGAATATCATTATTCCAGAATTAAAGGATGGATATTATATTGTTGAGGCAAAAGACATCCCAGGAGTAAATAAGGTAAAGATAATTCAAAATGATATGCCGGTTTTTTCGGATAAAGAAGTGAATTATATAGGGGAGCCTATACTTTTAGTAGTAGGTCCTGAACTTGAAGAAATAATTAATATTTTAAAAGCTATTAAGGTTGAATATGAAGAAGTCACTCCTGTTTTTGATATGAAAAATTCTAAAGACATAATTGATAAGTATGAATACGAAAAGGGAGATATAGAAGAAGCAATTAAAAATTCTTCAAAAATCATTGAAGAAGAATTTTATACAGGATACCAAGAACAAGCTTATTTAGAGACTCAAGGATTAGTAGGAACTTATGAAGATGGAAAGATTTCTGTGTATGGAACTATGCAATGTCCATATTATGTTAAGGGAGCAGTAGTACAAGCCTTAGGCTGCGAAGAAGATAAGGCAAGAATTGTTCAAACTACAACTGGAGGCGGGTTTGGAGGTAAGGAAGATTATCCTTCTCTACTAGGAGCACAAGTTGCAGTAGCTGCTTATAAAATTAAAAAGCCGGTGAGATTAATTTTAGATAGAATTGAAGATATGTCATTTACTACCAAAAGGCATCCGGCGTTATTAACTTATAAAACAGTTCTTGATAAAGATAATAAAATAATTGGAATGGATGTAGCGATCATATTAAATGGTGGCGCTTATGCGACAGTATCTGGAGTTGTGCTGCAAAGGGCTTTATTAGCTGCAATAGGAGTTTATAAAATACCAAATGTCAGGGTTAAGGGACGTGTAGTTAGAACTAATACTGTACCTACAGGAGCCTTCAGAGGTTTTGGAGGTCCACAGAGTATCTTTGGAATTGAAACACATATGGCTCATCTAGCAAAAGAAATAGGATGTACACCACTAGAATTAAAGCATAAGTATTTTGTAAAAACTGGCGATGACACATGTACTGGTGGAAAATTTACTTATGACGTGAAGCTTGAAGAAATGCTTCAAAAAGCTGAGAGGTTAAGCGGCTTTAGCCAAAAGTATGAAAAGTATTCTAAAGAGCAGGGCATTATGAGAAAAGGAATTGGAATGTCAGTATTTTTGCATGGCTGTGGTTTTACTGGAAGCGGTGAGAGAGATTTTATTAAAGCTAAAGTTAAGCTTTTAAAGCACAAGAATGATGATGTAGAAATTTTAGTAGCTAATACAGATATGGGACAAGGACTTCAAACTACTTTTAAGAAAATTGTTGCAAAAGTACTTAATCTTGATTACCAGAAAATAATATACGAGAATCCAGATACGGATAGAGTTCCAGATTCAGGCCCAACAGTAGCTTCAAGATCAATCATGGTAGTTGGGAAATTGCTTGAGAGAGCGGCAATAAGGCTTAAGGAAAGCTGGATTCGAGGAGAAGAACAGTTAATAGAAGAAAATTATAAACATCCAGATTTAATACCTTGGAATATTACGAAATTTAATGGAGATGCCTATCCTAGCTATTCATGGGGAATAAATGTGGTAGAAGTTGAAGTTAATACTATAACTGCTGTTACAGAGGTTATAGGAATATACACAGTATTTGATGTTGGAATTCCAATTGATGAGACCATAATGGAAGGTCAGATACAAGGCGGAGTTATACAAGGACTTGGGTATGGTTCTTGTGAAAACATGGAATGTGACGAAACAGGAAAGATAAAGCAGCACAGCATAACGGATTATATTATTCCAACTGCTAAAGATGTTGTAAATATTAAAAATGAATTAGTAGATAATCCTTGTGATCTTGGACCATTTGGCGCTAAAGGAGCAGGAGAATTGACCTTGGTAGGAACAGCACCAGCTTATGCAAATGCAATTGAAAATGCCTTAGGAGTAAAGGTTAATAGATTACCTGTAACTCCAGAATGGATAATGGAGGCGATAACAAATGGGTAAAGTAATTACTTTGAAAATAAATAATAAGACCATTACTACAGAGGAAGCTAATACTAAAAGACTCTTAGATTTCTTAAGAGAAGACTTAGATATAACAGGACCTAAAGAAGGCTGTGGAGAAGGTGAATGTGGGGCTTGTGCTGTAATTATAGATAAGGAATTAATTAATTCCTGTCTAGTTACGATTGGTTCTGTTCAAGGGAAAGAAATCATAACTATTGAAGGCCTGGCAGGAACAAAACAGTTTGAAGTATTAGAGAAATGCTTTGCAGAAGCAGGAGCAGTACAATGTGGATTTTGTACACCAGGAATGATAATGGCAGCACATGCATTATTGTCTAAGCTTCCTAAACCAACAGAAGCTGACGTAAGAGAAGGTATATCAGGAAATTTATGCAGATGTACAGGTTATAACATGATAATAAATGGAATACTTATGGCAGCCGAGAGAGGTGATGGCTTATGGTAGAAGGATATTATCCACACACTTTTAAAGAAGCATTAGAAATACTGAAGGAAAAAGACGTGATAATTTATTCTGGTGGAACTGATCTAATGGTTAGGAACAAAAACACTGCGTCGCTTCTTCCAAAATTCAATAAAGATCTGCTTTATATAGGAAATTTAGAAAGATTAAAGGAAGTTAAAAAATTAGCGTCAGCTGTAGAAATAGGAACAGCATGCACATTATCCTCTCTTTTAAGAGAGGAAGAAGTTCCAGAAATATTAAAAGAAGCTATAAGGCAGATAGCATCACCAGCCATAAGAAACATGGGGACTATTGGAGGAAATATATGTAATGCATCTCCTGCTGGAGATACTCTGCCAATCCTATATGCATTGGATGCAAAACTTAAGTTAGCTAGTGAAAGTTCTTCAAGAGAAGTTAATATAGAAGATTTTATATTAGGACCAAGGAAGATTGCTCTTAATAAAGATGAGCTTTTAGAAAGCATAATCATACCAAAGTTAGAATTTAATAAAACTTATTATGAAAAGGTTGGAGCTAGAAAAGCTTCAGCCATATCAAAATTATCCTTTGTAGGACTTGCAAAAATAGAGGACAAAAAAATAAGAGATATAAGGATTGCGCTGGGATCAGTAAGTGTAACAGTAGTTAGAGTCAAAGATGCAGAAAAATTAATGCTAGGAAATGATTTAAAGGAAATACAAGGCAAATTGGATGAGATAATAAAAACTTACTCAGAAAAAGTGACTCCTATTAGTGATCAAAGATCTACGGCAGCTTATAGAAAGAAAGTAGCATTAAGGCTTATTCAATATTTTTTAACATAAATACAAAATCAAATAAATTTAAAAGGGGAAATATTTATGAAAGGAGCCTTCAATGTTTAAAGTAAATATAAATGGAAAAGATTATGAATCAAAAGTAGATATGCTGCTAATGGATTTTCTTCGGGAAGAACTTGAGATAACTTCAGTGAAAAATGGCTGTAAAGAGGGTGCATGTGGAACCTGTACTGTTATTATTGATGGAAAAACAACTCGTGCGTGCCTTCAAAAACTTTCTAAACTTGAAGGGAGAAAGATAAAAACCATTGAGGGCTTCACTGAAAGGGAAAGAGAAGTATTTGTATATGCTTTTGCAGCGGCAGGAGCAGTACAATGCGGTTTCTGTATCCCAGGGATGGTCATATGTGGTAAATGCTTAATAGATCAAAATCCGAATCCAACAAGGGAAGATATAAAGCAGGCAATTCGCACTAATATCTGTAGGTGTACCGGATACGCTAAGATTGAAGAAGGCATTCTTATTGCAGCAAAAATGTTAAGAGAAAATATAGATATACCTGAGGTAAAACAAACTGGAAAAGTTGGAGAAAAAACTTGTAGAGTAGATGCAAGGGGAAAGACTTTAGGGACAGCAAAATATGCAGATGATTATAAATTTAAGGGGATGCTTTATGGGAAAAATGTATTTAGCAAGTATGCTCGTGCAAAAATAGTTGCCATTGATATAAGAGAAGCTCTTAAAATGCCGGGAGTTGTAGCAATATATACTGCAAAGGATATTCCGGGAAAGAGGTATATAGGTCATCTTGCACAAGACTGGCCAGGTATGATTGATATTGGGGAAGAAACTAAATGCATAGGAGATACTATAGCAATGGTTGTTGCAGAAACAAGGGAAGAAGCAGTTGCTGCCGTTAAAATTGTAAAAGTAGAATATGAAGAATTGGAACCAATTAGAAATCCTAAAGAAGCTGCGGCATTAGGAACTCATCAAGTTCATGGAGAAGGCTTTATGCACTTTGGAAAATTTAGAATACCTGAAAATAACGTATTTGATCATGAAGAAGTAAAGCGAGGAAATGCAGAAGCTGCCCTTGCAAATTCTAAGTTTATAGTAGAAGGAACCTTTGAGCTTCCTCCAACAGAACACGCTTTTATGGAGCTTGAAACTGCTATCGGGCTGCCAGATGGAGAGGATGGTGTAATGATTATTACAGGAGGACAGGGAATTTATGATGAGTATCACGAAATAAGCAATTATTTAGGAATTCCAATGGAAAAAGTGAGAATACAAAGTGCAGTTGTTGGAGGCGGCTTTGGAGGTAAGGAAGATATGAGCGTGCAGCATCAGGCAGCTCTTTGCGCATACCTTACAAAAAGGCCGGTAAAGGTATCCTTTAGTCGTCAGGAAAGTATAAATTATCATCCAAAACGCCATGCTATGGAGATTTATTGCAAGATAGGCTGCGATGAGAATGGTATTCTCCAAGGGATGAAGGCAAGACTTACTTCAGATACTGGTGCATATGCATCTCTAGGTGGTCCTGTTTTACAAAGAGCCTGCACACATGCAGGCGGCCCTTATAATTATCAAAACGTTGATATTGAGGGAAATGCTTATTATACAAATAATCCGCCGGCTGGTGCCTTTCGTGGTTTTGGTGTAACCCAATCCTGTGCAGTTGTAGAGCCTTTAATAAGTCAGCTGGCAGAGAAAGCTGGTCTTTCAGGCTGGGAATTTCGGTATCGTAATGCTATAAGGCCGGGAGAATCATTACCAAATGGACAAATTGCTGATAAGGGAACTGCTATGGCAGAAACTTTAGAGGCAGTAAAAGAGGATTTTGAAAAATATGAAGCAGATTCAAACTATTATGTTGGAATTGCCTGTGCAATGAAAAATGCAGGCGTTGGAGTAGGTGTCCAGGATATAGGACGCTGTAACTTAAAAATAATAAATGGAAAAGTTCATGCAAGATCTTCAGCAGGTGCAATTGGACAAGGCATACAAACCGTATTGCTGCAAGTAATTTGTGAGACCACTGGTGTGACACCAGATAAAATTGTTGTGGAACATCCAGATACAAAATATACACCTGATTCAGGTACGACAACAGCATCTCGTCAAACTACTTTTGCAGGGGAAGCAGCTCATCAATCCTCATTGAAATTAAAGAGGGATTTAGATGCAGGATATACCATTGATGAATTAGAAGGCAAAGAGTATATTGGAGAATTTGAGTTTAAGACAGATTCAATTGGATCTGATAAACCTAATCCAGTAAGTCATATTTCTTATGGTTATGCAACACAGCTTGTTGTAATAGATAACGAAGGAAAATTAGTTAAGGTGATTGCAGCTCACGATGTTGGAAGAATAATTAATCCTCTTTCTGCTGCAGGCCAGGTTGAAGGAGGAGTAGCAATGGGACTAGGATATGGGCTAACGGAAGACTTTCCGTTAAAAGATGGAATTCCTCAGGCAAAGCTTGGAACTTTAGGAGTTTTCAGAGCAAATCAAATGCCAGCAGTTGAGGTGCACTTAATTGAAAAAGGTGATTCAGACAGTGTTGCCTTTGGTGCTAAAGGAATTGGGGAAATTGTATGTGTTATGGGCGCTCCAGCATGCCAAAATGCATACTACAAAAAAGATGGTGTATTTAGGTATAAGTATCCTTTGGAAAATACTTATTATAGAAAACATAAGGTTTTAAGTAAAATCTAAATTTACAATTAATTAAGCATCTGGCCTTAAGGAACGTATTCAAAAAAATTGAAGAATGAATAAATGAAACGTTAAGGATTTTATACGTATTGATAAAAAGTGGTATTTATATTACAAGATGGTGAAAATCAAATTAGATATAATTATGGTTAAATAAAAATAGGGAGGAGAAGCTAAAAGGCATAAAAACTTAATTATATAGAAAGATTTTCTCGTAAAGTTTGTATTTTGACGAATTATAATAAAAAAATAAAAAAAAATATTCGATTTTTTTGTTTTTTATGATAGAATAATATTGCTAAGAAAGAAATTTATCATAAGTAATTTGTATGTGCAAATTTTCCATCTATGTAATATTTAAACATACATAGATAAAACTGAAATTATTTAAATTTAAAGTGCTTAAGAATAATATTAAGGGGGCTTATTATGTCAAACAACAATTTAGAAAAAGAAAGTAAAGTAAATGAAATGCTGCCAGTGAGCAAGCTTGCCATTTTGGGTTTACAGCATGTACTAGCTATGTATGCAGGTGCAGTAGCAGTACCATTAATTATTGGAGGAGCAGTTGGGTTAACACCAGAACAGTTAGCACTTTTGGTAGCAGCAGATTTATTTACCTGCGGTATTGCTACTTTATTACAGGCGATTGGTATAGGACCATATGTAGGTATTAAGCTTCCAGCAATTTTGGGTTGTACTTTTGCTGCAGTTGGACCATTAATCATTGTTGGTAAGAACTTAGGAATGGAGACAGCTTATGGTTCAATAATAGCAGCTGCAATTATTGTCGTATTAGTAGCACCATTGTATGGAAAGATATTAAGATTTTTCCCAACTGTTGTAACTGGTACAGTAGTTACCATGATTGGTCTTTCTTTAATAAATGTAGGAGTTACAAGTATTGGTGGAGGTTCAGGAGCTAAAGATTTTGGTAGTATAGAAAATCTTTTATTAGCGGCATTTGTAATGATTGTTATATTATTATCTAACAAATTCTTAAAAGGATTCTTCCAAGCAGTATCAGTTTTAAATGGTATTATCTTAGGAACAATAGTTGCTGCATTTATGGGAAAAGTAGATTTTTCTGCTGTAGGAAGTGCACAATGGATAAGCTTGGTACGTCCATTTAACTTTGGATTACCAAAATTTGATCTTGGATCAATAATTATGATGACTTTTGTTATGTTAACAGTTATGATTGAATCAACAGGTACATTCCTTGGAATTGGGAAGGTTTGTGAAAAAGAAATTACTGAAAAAGATATAGTACGTGGACTTAGAGCAGAAGGAATTGCAACAGTTTTAGGTGGGATTTTCAACTCATTCCCATACACAACATTCAATCAAAATTTAGGACTTTTAGCTTTAAGTAAAGTAAAGAGCCGTTTTGTTGTTGTAGCTTCTGGTATCATTCTTGTTGCCTTAGGGTTAATTCCTAAATTTGCTGCTTTAGCAACTATCATACCTCAACCTGTTATAGGAGGGGCTACAACTGTAATGTTTGCAATGGTTGCAGTTGCAGGAATTCAAATGCTTTCAAGTGTAGATTTTAATAAAAATTCTAATATGCTTATCGTTGCTTGTTCTATTGGTATAGGACTTGGAATTACTACTGTACCTAATTTGCTAGATAATACACCAGAAATTTTTAAGTCAATTTTTAGCAGTGGTATAGTTTCAACATCTGTAGTTGCTGTAATTCTTAATGCATTCTTAAATCATGGTAATAAAGAAAAAGACAGCGATATAAAAGATACAGAAGGCGATTCTACAGGTATGATAGTATAGTTTGAAATAATATTATACGTAGATTTCATAAGGCACATGAAAATAAATAACGAGTCCAAAATTGCGATAGATATTTTTTGATTGTGCTTAAAGTATAAGGATATAAAGTAAAGACTTCCTGTTATGTTATAACAACTGAATGTATAGCAATAACTGGAGGTTTTTGCTTTTATAATTAGCAAAGAATCTTAAAATCATTACTTAACTATTATTTACATGATGAGAACACAAAATATGCAATATAGAATCTTTAAAGAAACTTATATAGAAAATAAGAAGTGATTGTGCCTTAAAGGAGAAAGAATGAAAGTTTTTGAATGTGCTGATGGAGAAATAAAAGAACAAGAGTCGTTGATGAAAGCTTTAAAAATAGATATTAATAAAAAGCAGGTTATTTCATTTGTTGGTGGAGGCGGCAAAACAAGCTTAATTTATAAATTAGGAGAAGAATTAAGTAAATTAGGAAAAAAAGTTATTGTAACTACAACTACTCATATGTTTATGCCGACAGATAATGTAGTACTTACAGGAAAAAAAGAAGATATTGTTAAGCTTTTAGACTGTGAGAATTTAATTACAGTTGGAATAAAAGCTATAGAAAAGGGTATAAGTTCTAATGAAACGAATAAATCAAGTGAAGATAAGTTGGAAAAGATAAGTGGACTTCCAGTTAATATAGCTGAAAATCTCATAGAATTAGCAGATTTTGTTTTGGTTGAAGCAGATGGTTCAAAGAGGCTTCCACTTAAGGTTCCAGCAGAACATGAACCGGTAATACTAGAGGGAAGCAATCTAGTTATTGGCGTATGTGGTATTGATGCAATTGGGAAAGAAATAGGCGAAACGTGTCACAGACCTAGTTTAGTCTCTGATCTGTTAAAGGTTGATATTAAGCATGTTGTTAATGAAAGCGATATTGCTAAAATATTACTAAGTGACAGAGGCTCAAAAAAAGATGTAAAATGTGATTACAAGGCTGTTATAAATAAAGTAGATAATGAAGAGCTGTTAAAGAAAGCTGTAAAAATTTCAAGTGAATCTTATAAATTAGGATTAACGGAGTTAGTATTAACAACCTTTAGAGAAAAAATATAAAGTTTAAAAGATGAAATAGTACTAGAAATAATACAGTGATGTGAAAGGAGTTATACACAATAAATATGATACTTATAAGAGGGGCTGGAGATTTGGCCACAGGTGTCGCACATAGATTGAAGAAATGTGGATTTGATATAGTGATGACAGAGATTGCAAAGCCAACAACAGTAAGAAGAACAGTAGCTTTTTCACAAGCAGTATATGATAAGGAAGTAGAAGTTGAGGGAATAAAAGCAATTTTAGTACAGGATAAAGATGAAATTTATGAGGTAATAGGCAATGGAAATATAGCTGTAATAGTAGATGAAAATGCTGAAATCATGAAAGAAATTAAACCTGATGTAGTTATTGATGCTATAATAGGAAAAATAAATTTAGGAACCAATATTGATGATGCCAAAATTGTAATTGCACTTGGACCAGGATTTGAAGCAGGAGTTGACTGTCATTGTGTCGTTGAAACACAAAGAGGACATTATTTAGGAAAGGCCATATATAAGGGAAGTGCCATACCTAATACTGGAGTTCCGGGAAATATTGGAGGCTATACAAAAGAACGAATAGTAAGAGCTGAAAGTGATGGCAAAATAATGCCGGTAGCTAAAATAGGCGATTATGTAGAAAAAGGTGACGTTGTAGCCTACGTAAATGAAACTCCAATTTTTGCTCAGTTAGACGGAATAGTGCGTGGAATGCTTCAAGAAGGAATAGAAGTACATAAAGGAATGAAAAGCGGAGATATAGACCCGAGATGTGAAAGAAATCATTGTTTTACCATATCAGATAAAGCAAGATCTATTGCAGGTGGAGTTTTAGAGGCAATTTTATATCTAAGAAATGTTCAAAAAAGTAGTCATTAATGATATTATATGTGAAATATTAAAAGCAATTATTAATGATATCATATGTAGAATATTATATGAGAATTCATTAGTAAGGCGCATGAAAATAGGATGGTAGATGGGCCTGGTATTTTTGATTGTGCCGAGTAAAGATAGATTAAAAGGAGGGCGCCAAATTATGAATAAATTGATTGATGCTAAAGGAAAGGAATGTCCAATTCCAGTAATAATGGCAAAGAAAGAAATAGATAATGGAAATAAGAATTTTACAATTGAAGTTGATAATAATATTGCAGTGCAAAATTTACAAAAGTTAGCTAATAGTAAAGGTTTAGTGATAGATATAAAAGAAGAAAATAATATATTTAAAATTATTTTTATAAACAGAGATAATGAATGTGCAGAATGTAATGAAATATTGAATGAAACTGAAGGAAATAATAATCAAACAGGAACTTGGTCTATATTTGTAGGAAAAGAAATCATTGGTGCTGGAAATGAGGAGCTTGGAAAATCACTAATGAAAATGTTCTTCTACACAATAGCAGAAGACAGGAATTTACCAAAATCAATTTTGTTTATGAATGACGGGGTAAAGATCCCAACATTAAATGAACAGGCAATAGAACATTTAAAAGAACTTGAAGCAAAAGGCGTTGAAATTTTAACCTGTGGAGCATGCCTTAACTTTTACAAGTTAGAAAATGAACTAAAGGCAGGAAAAGTAAGCAATATGTATGATATAACAAAGGCAATGAAAGAATCGTCAAAAGTTATTACATTATAACTGTAAAATGTGGACTGGAACTGTAAATTATAAACTAACAAAGTGGGGTGCTGTATGACAAAAGATATAAAACTTACCAGCCTGGTTAAAACTTCAGGATGTGCTGCTAAAATAGGTCCAGGTGTTCTTCATAATGTTTTGAGTAACCTGCCTAAATTTGAAAATCCAAATTTACTTGTAGGATTTGATACTAATGATGATGCATGTGTATATAAAATTAATGATAATACAGTAGCAATTCAGACAGTAGATTTCTTCCCGCCAATGGTTGATGATCCATACACCTTTGGGCAAATTGCAGCTGCTAATGCTCTTAGTGACATTTATGCAATGGGAGGGAATCCTGCAGTAGCCATGAATTTACTTTGTTTTCCGTCCTGTTTAGATACATCAGTTATGAGAGAAATACTTGCTGGTGGATATGACAAGGTTAAAGAAGCAGGAGCAGTAATTGCTGGAGGACATACAATAGCAGATCCTACTCCTAAATATGGACTTTGTGTAAGCGGATTTGCACATCCAAGTGAAATACTTTCAAATAGTAATGCAAAATCTGGAGATTTGCTTGTATTAACAAAACCATTAGGTATTGGAATAATGAATACTGCTGCAAAAGCAGAATTGCTAAGTGAAAGTAAAATTAAAGAAGTTACATCTATAATGTCTACATTAAATAAATATGCTAAGGAGTGTGCAAAAGGGCTTGATGTACACTCGTGTACTGACATAACTGGCTTCAGTTTAGTTGGTCATAGTTATGAGATGGCAAGTGGAAGTAATAAAACAATAGAAATTTTTAGTGAGTGTGTGCCTGTTATAGATGAGGCGATAGATTATGCGAAGATGGGGATTATACCAGAAGGAATGTACAATAATCTAGATTATTTGAAGGATAAGTTTAAGCTGGCTTCAAATGTTGTACAAGAACTTCAGGATGTGTTAATAGATCCGCAGACTTCAGGTGGGTTACTGATCTCACTTCCAGAAAAAGCTGCTAAAGAGTTTCTGTCAAGAATTGAATCATTTACTTCTGATGCAAGAATTATTGGGCAAGTTATTGATAAAAGCGATAAACATATAATTATAAAATAGATACTTTAACGTAAAAATACTATAAGGCACATGAAAATATGGTGGCAAATGGACTTGTTATTTATTTGATTGTGCTTAAGATGGGGGCAAGAATCATGGAGTTACAAAAGAATTTACCAGAAATATTTGAAGAATTTGCAGAAGGTAGAAGGAATGCTTTTATTAAAGCCAAGGAACTAAAAGATAAAGATATACCGCTAATAGGTGTATTTTGTACTTACTTCCCACAGGAAATAGCATTAGCTATGGGGGCGGCTACAGTTTCACTATGTGCAACCTCTGATGAAACTATTGCAGATGCGGAGCAGGATCTTCCACGTAATTTATGTCCATTAATTAAATCCAGCTATGGGTTTGCGAAAACTGATAAATGCCCATTCTTTTTCTTTTCAGATTTAGTTGTAGGAGAAACAACTTGTGATGGCAAAAAGAAAATGTATGAATATCTTTCAGATTTTAAACCAGTGCATGTTATGGAACTTCCAAATTCTCAAAGTGAAGCAGGACTTAAGCTATGGAAAAATGAAATCATCAAATTAAAATCAATTTTAGAAGAAATGTTTGATGTAAGGATAAGCGAAGATGATATACGAAAGGCAATTAAAATAAAGAATAATGAGCGTAAGGCCTTAAAGAAGTTTTATGAACTTGGTAAAAAAGAACCAGTTGCAATGTTAGGCCAAGATATATTTAAGGTCATAAATGGAACAACGTTTAGTTTTGACAAAGAGCAGATACCAAAGCAAATGGACGAGCTAATTGAAAAAATTAATTCAGAATACGAGACTAAAAAAAACTATGAATCCAAACCACGTATATTAATCACTGGATGCCCTATTGGCGGTGCAGCTGAAAAAGTGATTAAAGCTATTGAAGATAATGGAGCTTATGTAGTTGCCTTTGAAAATTGCAGTGTTGCAAAAGCCGTTGATGAATTAGTAGATGAAGAAAATCCAGATGTTTATGATGCGCTTTCTCGTAAATATTTATCAATAGGATGCTCATGTATGAGCCCTAATCCTAATAGGATTAAACTACTTAATAAAATGATAGATGAATATAAGGTAGATGCTGTAGTAGATGTAATATTAACTGCCTGTCATACATATAACGTAGAAACTTTATCAATTAAGAGATTTGTAAATAATGAAAAAAATAGACCATATATGAGCATTGAAACTGATTTTTCTACTAGCGATATAGGTCAACTAAATACAAGAATGGCTGCATTTATAGAGATGCTTTAACATAGCTTATGTAGAAGTTTTTGGATAAGAACATAAGGAGATGAGTTATGAAGGGATGTACTTTAGGGATTGACTCGGGATCAACAACTACTAAGGGCGTGGTATTTGATGGAAGGAATATTATCAAAAAAGTTATTATTAAAACTTCAGCAAAACCAAAGGAAAGTATTTATAAAATTTATAAGGAACTTTATTCTGAAGATATTAAATATACTATAGCTACAGGCTATGGAAGAGATTTGTTGAAAGAGGCTGATAAAACTGTTACTGAAATAACCTGTCATGCTCAGGGGGCAGCTTTTTTAAATCCGACTATTAGAGGTGTTATAGATATTGGGGGACAAGATTCAAAAGCTATTTTGCTAGATAACTCTTTAAATGTTATAGATTTTGTGATGAATGATAAATGTGCCGCTGGAACAGGTAGATTTGTTGAGGTTATGATGAGAATTTTAGAAGAAGATATTGATAATATTGATGAATTTGTTAAGGATAAAAATCCAGTAAATATATCTAGCATGTGTACTGTTTTTGCAGAAAGTGAAATTATAAGCCTTTTGGCAAAAGATGTGGATAGGGGAGATATTGCTTCTGGAATCATTCATTCCATTTGTAAGAGAACAGCTAATTTTGCACAGAAACTTAGTTTAGAGCAGGATATATTTTTTAGTGGAGGCTTGGCAGTTTCAGAAACTTTTAGAGAAATACTTGAAGGATATCTTAACAAAAGGGTAATAACAAATGCTCTAAGCCAATATGCTGGAGCAATTGGTGCAGCAGTTATTGGGTATAAAAAGATGGAAATGCAATCCAAAAGATAACTATTCTATAAGTGGTGATAAATAATGAAATGGATTATACACAAATTAATTTTAAGGTGTAGTTAAAAGGTGAGTATTATGAAAATAAATTTGATTTTACTGGCGGCTGGTAATAGTAATAGATTTAAAGGAAATAAATTATTAGCTACAATTAATAATAAACCAATGTATATGAATATTATCGAGAAGGTTTTAAAAATAAATTTTAATAAAATTATCTTAGTTACCCAGTATGAAGAAATTAAAGAGTCCATGCTAAAGAAAAATGTAGAAGTAGTTATGAATTATAATAGTGAACTTGGAATATCTCATTCGATTAAACTTGGAATACAAGAATCCGATGATGTAGATGCTTATATGTTTATGGTATGTGATCAACCATTTATAACAGTGGATAGCATAAAATCATTAATCGATGTATATATGAAAAATAATAAGGGATTAGCTTGTGTTCAATATGAAAGCAATTTAGGAAATCCAGCTATTTTTTCGAAAAAGTATAAGAAGGCGTTGATGAACTTAAAAGGAGATATTGGCGGGAAGTATATAATAAATAAAAACTTAGACGATTTAGTAAGAGTTAAAATTTACGATAAATTAGAGGTAACAGATATTGATACAAGAAAAGAATTAGAGGACATAAAAATATAGGAAATAACACTTGAATGTCAAAATAATATTTTTACATAGGAGCAAAATGGAGGTAAGAGGAATTTGTTTACGATTAAGAATTATGTGGTAGCAGAAAATCTGGAACAGGCTTATGAGTTAAATCAGAAAAAGAATAACACTATTTTAGGCGGAATAGCTTGGCTTAAGATGGGGAATCGTAATATTGATACAGCAATTGATTTATCTAAACTTGGACTAGATAAGATTAAAGAAGACGAGGATGTATTTAAAATAGGATGCATGTGTACATTAAGGGATTTAGAAGTACATAAAGCGTTAAATTATTATTTTAATGGCGCAATAACTAAATCATTAATTCATATAGTGGGAGTGCAATTTAGAAATTGCGCAACTATTGGTGGGAGCATTTATTCACGATTTGGTTTTTCTGACATTTTAACAGTATTAATGGCTTTAGATGCTTATGTAGAGCTTTATAAAGGCGGAATAATTCCTTTAGAGATATATAAGGATATGCAATATGATAATGATATTTTATTAAGAGTAATAATAAAAAAAGATTCTAGGTCAGTATCATATATAACACATAGAATGAGTGCAACAGATATTCCAACACTAGCAGTTGCTGTTTCAAGAAATGAAGGCAAATGGAGAGTAGTATTAGGGGCTAGACCTCAGAAGGCAATGGCAGTCAAGCACTCAGAAGAGATGCTCAGTGAAATTCCAAGTAGAGAAGAAATTGATTCTTTATTGAGCAGTATAATTAAAAATGTGAAATTTGAAAGCAATATGAGAGGAAGCAAAGAATATAGACAAGTTCTAGCTAAAGTACTAATTAATAGAGCAATAGAGGAAATTACAGGAGGAACTTATGCAAATTAAATTATGGATAAACAATAAGCTGTTTGAAGATGACATACAGGTCGATATGCTGCTGATTGACTACTTAAGAAGCAAGGGATTTTATAGTGTTAAAAGGGGATGTGAAACTGCAAATTGCGGATTATGTACTGTGCATCTAGAAGGAAAACCAATTCTATCCTGCAGTACTTTAGCGATGAAGGCAAATGGATTTCATGTAACAACACTTGAAGGCTTGCAGGATGAGGCAGAAGAATTTGGTGCATTTATGGCGGATCAAGGAGCAGAACAATGTGGATTCTGTAGTCCTGGTTTTGTAATGAATGTTTTAGCAATGAAGAAAGAGTTGAAAAATCCAAATGAAGAAGAAATTAAACAATATCTTGTAGGAAATTTATGTCGTTGCACAGGATATATGAGTCAGTTAAGAGCAGTAAAAAAATACTTAAATATGTAGCTGATAATGCTGGAGCGCAGTTGAAATTATACGGAAAAGTTTATTAAATAATTGTTTTAAATAAGGAGAATTAAGATGAGTTTTGTAAACAAGGGGATAAGAAAAAAAGATGCAATGTCGCTTGTAACAGGTAAGCCAGTGTATACGGATGATATAGCACCAAGTAACTGTTTAATCGTAAAAGTTCTAAGAAGTCCACATGCTCATGCCTTAGTAGAGGATATTAATATAGAAATAGCTAATAAAGTACCAGGGATTGAATGTATATTAACTTATAAGGATGTTCCTAAATCTAGATTTACTATGGCGGGGCAATCTTATCCAGAGCCAAGCCCTTATGATAGATTGATTTTAGATAAAAGAATTAGATGTGTTGGAGATCCTGTTGCAATAGTTGCAGGTATTGATAATAAATGTGTAGATAAAGCATTAAAACTAATTAAAGTAAAATATGAAGTATTAGATGCTATATTGGATTTTAGAGAAGCTAAGGATAATAAGATTTTAGTTCATCCAGAGGAAGATTTTAAGGCGCTATGTGATGTTGGAGTAGACGCTAAAAGGAACCTCTGCTCATGTGGTGAACTTGAAATAGGAAATGTGGAAGAAGAATTAAGCAAATGTGACTATGTAATTGAACATACTTATCATACAAAAGCTAACAGCCAGGCCATGATGGAGACTTTTAGAACCTTTACTGAGTTAGATACTTATGGAAGATTAAATATAACAAGTTCAACTCAAATTCCTTTCCATGTAAGAAGAATATTATCAAATGCTCTTGAAATACCAAAATCTAAAATAAGAGTAATTAAACCAAGAATAGGTGGAGGTTTTGGGGCTAAGCAAAGTGTTGTAGCAGAAGTTTTTCCTGCTATAGTAACTTTAAAAACAGGAAAACCAGCTAAGATGATTTTTACCAGAAAAGAAAGTATGACTAACGGAAGTCCAAGACATGAAATGGAGATAAAGGTCAGGCTGGGTGCAGATAAAAATGGTGTAATTAAGGCTATAGATGTCTATACATTATCAAATGCAGGAGCATACGGTGAACATGGACCAACTACAGTTGGACTGTCTGGACATAAATCAATGCCTCTTTATGGGACCGCTAATGCATATAGATTTAATTTTGATGTTGTTTATTCAAATACAATGGGCGGCGGAGCTTATAGAGGATATGGAGCAACACAGGGAATATTTGCATTAGAATCTGCAGTTAATGAATTAGCAGCAAAACTTAATATGGACCCAATTAAAATAAGAGAAATTAATATGGTAAGAGAAGGACAAGTAATGCCTGCTTATTATAATGAAACAGCTAATAGTTGTGCGTTAGATAAGTGCTTAGAAAAAGCAAAAGAAATGATTGAGTGGGATAAAAAATATCCATGCAGAGATATGGAAAATGGAAAAGTGAGATCAGTAGGTGTTGCTATGGCTATGCAAGGATCAGGAATATCTAATGTAGATACTGCAGCGGTTGAAATAAAGTTAAATGATGATGGCTTTTATACCTTAATGATAGGTGCATCAGAAATGGGAATGGGCTGTGATACAATACTTGCTCAGATGGCAGCAGACTGTTTAGATTGTGATATTGACAACATAATTGTCCATGGAGTTGATACAGACCAATCACCTTATGATACAGGTTCTTATGCTTCAAGTACTACTTATATTACTGGTGGGGCAGTAGTGAAAACCTGTGAGACATTAAGAAAAAAGATAATTGAAGAAAGTTCTAAGTTACTTAACTGCTTAGCAGAAAATTTAGATTTTGATGGTGAAAAAATATTTTCACTTGAAGATAATAAAAGTATTACTTTAAAGGAATTAGCTAATGCTACATATATTGCTGGCAGTAGTATGTTAAGTGCTAGTGAATCAAATTCTTCACCGATTTCACCACCACCATTTATGGTTGGAATCGTAGAAACTGAGATAGATAAATTAACAGGAAAGATTGAAATAATAGATTATGTTGCAGTTGTAGACTGTGGAACTGTTATAAATCCAAATCTTGCGAGAATTCAAACTGAAGGTGGAATAGTCCAAGGAATAGGAATGGCTTTATATGAGGATATTACATATGATAAGAATGGTAGGATGAGAAATGATTCCTTCCTACAATATAAAATACCAACTCGTCTTGATGTAGGTAATATAAGAGTAGAATTTGAAAGCAGCTATGAACCAACAGGACCATTTGGAGCAAAATCAATAGGTGAAATTGTAATAAATACACCATCTCCAGCTTTGGCTAATGCAGTTTACAATGCTACAAAAGTGAATATAAGAACATTGCCAATAACAGCAGAGAAAATAGCTATGGGAATGCTTGAAAAATAAGATTACAAATATTATTATAAGTTTAACTAAGATTAGGAAGCAGAATAGGCTACACCTTAATCTTAGTTAAATTTCATTAAGTGATTAGGCACATGAAAATAAATAACAGGTTCAAGGTTGCCTTGAATATTTTTCATCAGGCAAGGAGATAAATTGACCTTATAGATAATTGTAAAGGGGGCAAGGCCATGAAAAAAATTTTTTATAATAAATTAGCACAGTTATTGAAGACAAATGGGGAAGCTTATGTTATTACAATAATGTGTGGAACATACAATGGGGAAAGTATTACGGGAGAAAAGCTCGTAAAGAGCAAAGATACTATATTCATTGAGAGTGAAAGTATTTCAGAGTTTTGGAAAGAAATTTTAAATGATGTTGATTTAAATAAAGGAACACATACAGCAGTATTAGACCATGAGACAGAAGTATTTATAGAATATATTTTGGATAAACCTAATCTGATTATTTGTGGTGGAGGACATATTGCCCTGCCTTTATGTAGTATAGGAAAGATGCTGGAGTTTAAGACAACTATAATTGACGATAGAATTGAGTTTGCAAATGCTGAAAGATTTCCTATGGCAGATCGAGTTTTATGTAAAGATTTCAATGAGGCAATAGAAGAAGTAAAACCTAATATGAGTACTTATTTTGTTATTGTTACAAGAGGGCATAAAGACGATAGAAAATGTTTGGAAAAGATATTAACAAAGGATTTCTTTTATGTCGGAATGATTGGCAGCAAGGGTAAGGTTGCCTTTGTCATTAATAATATGCTGGAAAATGGATATACAAAAGAACAGATCGAAAAAGTTCATACACCAATTGGTCTTAATATCGGGGGACAGACTCCAGCAGAGATAGCTGTAAGTATTGCTGGGGAAATAATCTTAGAAAAGAATAAAATAGAAGCCGGAAATATAGAAGAAGATATTTTGGATTCAATTTGTAATAGAAAAGAACCTATGGTGCTTGCAACGATAATTGAAAAGCATGGTTCATCCCCTAGAGGAGTTGGAACTAAGATGCTCATATATGAAAATAGAGAATTTAGTGGGACTATAGGTGGAGGAAGTGTAGAAAATGCTGTTTATGAACTAGCTCTAGACCTTATTAAAAGGAAAGAGTCATTTGTAGAAAGTTATAATTTATCAAATTCAGCAGCATCAAAGCTCGGGATGGTTTGTGGAGGAACTATAAAAGTTCTATTTGAGTATATAGATATCTAACTTTAAAATTAAACTTATGTGGTAGCTTACCGAAATCACATACATTTTTATTCCGCAGGACTTATGAAATTTTCGCTGAAAGTTCTAAATGGGAGCTCGCATTCATTTCTGCATGCTTCCAAAACAAGTTCGTGACAAGCAATAAATGGAACAAACAAAAGGAGGCAGAAGATATGAAGATGATAAAGACAACAGAAGCAGTTGGTAATGTTTTATGTCATGATATTACTCAGATAATAAAAGGAGTAAGTAAAGGAGTTGCCTTCAGGAAAGGTCATATTATAAAAAAGGAAGATGTTCCAGTATTACTTTCCTTAGGAAAAGATAATATCTATATATGGGAAAAAAATGAGAAGATGATGCATGAAAATGAGGCAGCGGATGTTTTATTTAAGATATGCAAAGGGAAAAACATAAGTGGAACTGAAGTAAAAGAAGGTAAAGTTGAACTTATATCAGAGGTGGATGGAATTCTACAAGTTGATGTGAAAAGGTTAAATAAGATTAATTCCTTGGGAGAAATTATAGTTTCAACACGTCATAGAAATTTTCCAGTTAAAAAAGGAGATAAATTAGCAGGAACAAAAGTTATACCTCTTGTTATAGAAAAAGAAAAAATGAAAAAAGCTGAGAAAATAGCTTCAGATAAACCGCTGCTAAGTGTTATTGAATTCAGTAAAAAGAAAGTCGGTATTGTTACTACTGGAAATGAAATTTTTCATGGGAGAATTAAGGATGCCTTCGGTCCTGTTATAATAGAAAAATTATCAGAATATGAGGTCGAAGTTTTAGGGCAGGAAATAGTTAATGATAACCTTGAAAATATTACTGGAGCTATTGATAAGTTTTTAAAAGTGGGTGCAGACATGATAATCTGCACAGGAGGCATGAGTGTCGATCCAGATGATTTAACACCAAGTGCTATAAAAAGAACAGGTGCAGAGATTGTATCTTATGGTGCACCAGTGTTTCCAGGAGCAATGTTTTTATTAGCCTATTATAACGATAATATTCCAATAGTTGGGTTGCCAGGCTGTGTAATGTATTCTAAGCGCACAATTTTTGACTTAGTTCTACCTAGAATGATGGCAGATATAAAGTTATATGATAAAGATTTAATTGAAATGGGGCATGGAGGTCTATGTTTATCATGTAATATATGCACATTTCCTAATTGTGGATTTGGAAAAGGAATGTAAGAAAGGGCGATAAATATGGAACTAAATCATTTTGATAATAACGGAAATGCGATTATGGTGGATGTAACTGAAAAGGAAGTGACAGAAAGGTTAGCCATTGCAAAAGGAAAAATAAAAGTAAATAAAGATGTATTTGAAGCAATAAAAAATGGAACTGCTAAAAAAGGTGACGTGTTAGGAGTTGCAAGGGTTGCTGGAATTATGGCCACTAAGAGAACAGCAGATTTAATACCAATGTGTCATGTTCTAATGATTACTAAAAGCAGCATTGAATTTGAAATGTTTGAAGAGGAACTTGAAGTAGAAGCAACCTGTATTGTTAAAGTAAGTGGCAAGACAGGGGTTGAAATGGAAGCTTTAACTGGAGTAACAGTAGCACTGCTTACAATTTACGATATGTGTAAGGCTATGGATAAGACTATGGAAATAGGTGAAGTTTATTTATATAAGAAAACAGGCGGTAAAAGTGGAGATATAGAAAATAAGAGTAGATTATAAAAAGTGTAGTTATTAATTATAAACTGGATTCATATAAATTCAAATGAAGATAAGTAGGGAGGAATGCAGATTTTGTTAGATTTATTTGGACGTAATATAGATTATCTCAGAATATCTATAACAGATAAGTGCAATTTTAGATGTAAATACTGCATGCCAGAAGGTAATGTTGATTCTTTAAAGAACGATGAAATTTTAACACTTGATGAAATAATTAAAATCTGTAAAAGTACCTCTGAATTAGGGATTAAAAAGATTAAAATAACAGGTGGAGAACCACTTCTTAGGGAAGATGTGATAGAACTTATAAAATATATTAAAAGGTTACCTCTTATAAATAATGTTACCTTAACAACAAATGGAGCACTTCTCTATGATAAAATTCAAGAGCTTAAGGAAGCAGGAATAGATAGTATAAATGTAAGCTTAGATTCACTGGTAAAAGAAAAATTTAATGATATTACAAGAAGAAAAGAATTTGATACAGTTATTAAAGGTATAAATGAAACAATAAAGAGTGGAATAAAAGTAAAAATAAACTGCGTTCCTATTAAGAATTTTAATTTCGAGGAAGTAACTAGCATTGCATTAGTTAGTAAAGAAAAAAATGTAGATGTTAGATTCATAGAAATGATGCCTATGGGCTTGGGGCAATCTTTTTCAGGAGTATCAAGCAAAGAAATACTTGAGGTTCTTGAAAAAGAGTATGGAGAATTTTCTAGGATGGAAAACATAGATGGTAATGGACCGGCTGTATATTATAAAAATAAAGAATTTAAAGGCAGAATAGGATTTATCGGTGCAGTGAGTAATGAATTTTGTAAGAATTGTAATAGGATAAGAGTTACAGCAGATGGTTTCTTAAAACCATGTCTATGTTATGGAGCAGGAATTGATATAAAGAATTTAATTAGAAATGGAATCGATGAAAAAGAATTAATAAACGCAATAAAAATTGGTGTTTTAAGTAAACCTGAAAAGCATGAGTTTAATGAAAAGAAGAAATCAGATAAAATTGAAATTAGGAAAATGTCACAAATCGGAGGTTAGTTATGGGTAAAGTCATAGCAGTATGTATAAGTGAAAAGCGAGGTACACAAAAAACTAATATTAAAGAGGCAAATTTTATAGAAAACTTTGGAATAGAGAAAGATGCTCATGCAGGAGACTGGCACAGACAAGTAAGTTTGTTATCTTATGAAAAAATAGATGAATTTAATAAAAAGGGTGCTAATGTGATAGACGGAGCATTTGGTGAAAATCTAGTAGTAGAAGGTATAAAATTTACAGAACTGCCTGTTGGAACAAAGTTACATTGCAATGATGTAATTTTAGAAATGACACAAATAGGCAAAGAGTGTCACAGTCATTGTGAAATCTATAAAAAAATGGGAGAATGCATCATGCCAACTAACGGCGTATTTGCAAAAGTTATTAAGGGCGGAAAAATAAAATGCGGAGATGAAATGATGGTCATTGTATAGAGTCAGAATTATTTCTTATAAAAATGCAAATTGTGAGTTATAGGTCTAATTTATTGTTTAATAACCACAATATGCTTGAAATAAATTCGAATTAAATAAGAATATTTTTTGAATTAACCTTTATATACTTGATATATAGGATAATATATGTATAATTGATAATTAAATAAGTTAATTTTGATTTGGGGGAATGAAAAATGTTAAAAGTAACAAACACAGAAAAGGCTCCGGCAGCCATAGGACCATATTCACAAGCAATAAGCTTTGGAGATTTATTATTTACATCAGGACAAATACCACTAGATCCTGCAACTGGTGAGGTAATAGGGACTAATATAGAAGAACAGGCTCTTCAAGTCATGAAGAATATTTCAGCTATATTAGAAGCAAGTGACACTCAGTTTAAGAATGTTATTAAAACAACTTGTTTTATTGCAAACATGAGTGATTTTGCTAAATTTAATGAAGTTTATGCAAAATATTTTGTCAGCAATCCAGCACGTTCATGTGTAGCTGTAAAAGAACTTCCTAAGGGAGTTTTATGTGAAGTTGAAGTAATAGCCTGCAAAAATTCATAAAATGTAAGCAGTGCATGACATATTTTGCTTTATTAATAAGTGTATAGTTCTAGGAACGATCAAATAAAAAATGGAGTATTCACAAATTTATAAACAAAATAATAAATTGTCCACAAGATTTACTTTAGAAATAAGTTATTTTGTGGACAATTTTTTATTTTATGCATTTTTTATTTCTGAAACCAATTCATCCATAAGTTCTTTTACCGTCGTAATTTTAGTAATTCTACTTGCATTTTCACCACAGAATATAAGACCTTCATCAATCTTACCATTTACTGCATTTATTAATGCCTTACTTATACAATAAGGAGTAGTTGCAGGATTACAAGGTGTTAAACAATTGTAACAATGAGTTATTTTTTCACCTTCAGTATGAGCCTTTTTAACAAATGGATTGCTAATAGCTCTTCCTGGCATTCCTACAGGGCTTTTTACTATTTGGATATCTTCCTTTTTGCAATTGATATAAGCATTCTTAAATTCATCAGAAGCATCACATTCTTCTGTAGCAACAAATCTTGTTGCCATTTGAACTCCGCTAGCACCTAATTTTAAGTATTTAGCAATATCATATCCATCAAAGATTCCACCAGCAACTACTACTGGAATTTCTTTGTTGTATTTTTTTGCATATTTTTTTGTTTCATCTATTATATCTGCAACAGATTTGTCAAAATCTATATCTCCGCTTTCTAATTCTTCAACCTTAAAGCCTAAATGCCCACCAGCTTTTGGACCTTCAATAACAACAAGATCTGGGGCTACATTATCATGCTTATCCCAAAGTTTTAAAATTACTTTTGCTGCTTTTAAAGAAGATACAATTGGCGCAATCTTTACTGAAGATCCTTTTACTATTTTAGGTAACATAGTAGGAAGTCCAGCTCCGGATATTATTAAATCAACTCCGGCTTCTATTGCAGCTTTTATATGAGCTTCATAATTATTTGTTGCAACCATAGCATTAATACCAATGATTCCATTTACTGCTTTAGATTTTGCAAGAGCAATATGTTTCTTTAAAGCCTTTAAATTCGCTTCTAAAGGGTTTTTTATAAAATCATCTTCATTATAACCAAGCTGTGCAGCGGAAATAATTCCAACACCACCAGCATTTGCAACAGCAGCAGCCAAATTTGAAGATGAAACACCAATGCCCATGCCTCCTTGAATAATAGGAATAGGAGCAATTAAATTTCCAATCTTAAGAGAATTAAAATTCATTTTACATATATCCTTTCACGAGAAATTCGACAATAACATATCTTGATAATCAAAATACTTTGAGAATCAAAGCATTATACTCTATTATAAAATAATATTTGTACTTAAACAAGAAATATTTGAAAAACTACTTTATAAATGAGGTATTTTCAGGGTAAGATTCCCACCTTACAATAGGATTTTTCACTTTAAAAAATTAAAATAATAATTTTCTTGACATTAACTATAATTGCATGATAAAATACTTAATGTCTTAGGGGTATGGCTCAACGGTAGAGTAGTGGTCTCCAAAACCATTGGTTGTGGGTTCAAATCCTACTGCCCCTGCCACAAAGGTCGTAGCACGTTGTGCTACGGCTTTTTTATTCTTTATGAATTTATAATAAAGTAAAATCTGTGGATAACTTATAAAAAAGGCTATTTAATTAAATACGGAATAGAAAAAAGAATAAAAATTGATTCAATATTAGCATAATGCAAGCATATTATGGTAATAATCCATTTTGAGGTGGAATCAAAATGAGCAAATTAATTTTATTAAATGAAGTAAGAGATGAAAAAAAGAAAATTCAATTATTAATATCAGATAAAATTCAAAATAAAAAGGTCTATGAAGAACCGTTTATTACATTTGAAGAAAAATTTAATTTATTTAAGGATGATAAAGAGTTACATGACTTAAATAATGAAAGAGTAGATAATGGAAAAGATATAAGCTTGATTATAGATAGAATTTTTTTATTAAATAATGATATACTAATAATAAATTTTATAAATGCAATATATAATGATAATTTAAATATAAGCACAAAGATTAAGTGTGTTAAAAATAATCAAGTGCTAATTCCTCAAAAATCAAATTATAATATTAAAGTTTTTGCTGAAGATAATCATAGAAATTTTGAATATGAAATACAGTTTAAAATTAGTGATTGTGAGAATCTTGGGATAATAATAAGTAAGAAGAATTTAACGAATAATAACATAGTAACTTTTGCTAAGAGAAAAAATAAATATAAAAATAATTCAAATATTATGAATAACTCAAAAGAATGCCATGATAAGTGTATAATAGTGTTAAACTCAGAGGTTGAAGTTCCAGATGTATATGAGTTCAAGTCAAATTTTAATAAACAAGGTATGAAGTATAAGATTAATGTAGTTAAAGGATGGAAATACGATTTTAAAAGATTATTTGAGGAGAGAATGTATTTATTGTTCCCACTGAAGGTAATAGATCTAAAAAAGAGATTATTAGACATAAATATGGAAGCAGTACCGAAAAAAATGATTAGGGATGAAATTTTGATATTCTTCAAGGATATGAACAGATATTTGAAACGAATTGAAAGAGCAGATTTAATTATAGATAAAGAACTAAATAAAATGAATTTGATAGCAATAGATTTATTAAATAGTTTAATTAATGATAAAAATAATATTTCTATTGATTTAAAAACTGATATATGGGATACACTGAAGGAAATAGTGGTATAATGATTAATTGATTATGCCGAAGTTCAAGGCACAATCAATTAGCTAACAAGTCCATTTGTCTTCTTGCTTGATGAAAATATCTTTGGCAACTTTAGAATTGTTATTTATTTTTATATACCTAACATAATTATATAAAATATATCAGAAAGTGACTCTTCTAATATATATTAAGGATTAATATTGAAGATTAACCATATATTAATAAGAATAAAAGTGGCTTTTGAGGTTAAAATATTACTGTCGGTAGGGGAAATAAAATATTTTGTCTATTGATGTATACCAAACTAACCGAGGAGGGGATCGTTATGTCACACAGCAGTAATAGAACATTAGTTCCAAATGCAAAAAATGGCTTGTCAAAATTCAAGACAGAAGTAGCTCAAGAACTAGGAGTTCCATTTAAAGAATATAATGGAGACTTAAGTTCTAGACAATGTGGTTCAGTAGGCGGAGAAATGGTAAAAAGAATGGTAGAGGAATATGAAAGCAGAATCTAGTTTAAAGTTATTAAATTTTAAATTAAATTCAAAAGCTACATGTTGAAATAACATGATCATATTCTAAAGCAGGGAGATACATTACGCAGTTGCGTAATGTATCTCTTCTTTATTTTCATGTGCCTTAAAATTTTAAACATTTTGGACTGATTATGAATTTCGTGATAAAATTAGAACAAAAGTTCGATAGAATAATTATAGGTGATTATATGAGAAAGATTAGAATTTTACATACAGCAGATTTACATTTTGATACGCCTTTCAGTGGAATGTCACCTAAAGAGGCATTGAAAAGTAAAGAAGAATTAAAGCAGGTTTTTGAAAAGATAATACAGACTTCGTTAGAGAAAGAAATAGATATCCTTTTAATTGCAGGAGATATATTTGATAATTTATCTGTAAATAAAACTACTCTCTATTTTATTAAAAATTGCCTTGAAAAAATAAATACAGTTAAAGTATTTGTAAGTCCAGGGAATCATGATCCATTTAATGAAAAGTCTTTCTATAATATTGTAGAGTGGCCAGTTAATGTTCATATTTTCAAGGGAAAGATGGAAAAAGTGATTTTAGAAGATTTGAAGACTATAGTCTGGGGGGCTGGATTTAATACTTCCCATGTAAATAAATCCATGTTAAAAGAAGTGAAAAGAGTAGATGGATATAATAATATAATGGTTATACACGGTGAAATTTCTGCAATAAAAGATGGAAATGATTATAATCCGATTACGGAAGGGGATATAGCAGAAAGTAATATGGATTATATAGCACTAGGTCATAGACATAAGTTTTCAGAGGTGAAGAAAATACAAAACACTTATTACAGCTATAGTGGATGTCCTCAAGGAAGAGGTTTTGATGAACTTGAAGATAAGGGGATAGTTTTATTAGAACTTAAGGATGGATTCATTGAAAGCAAGTTTATTAGAACATCCATTAGAAACTATTATGAAAAAGAGATAAATATTGAAAGATGTTTTGGCTATAGCGAGGTAAAAAGCAGAATTGTTAATGAAATTTCAAAGGACGATAGAAAAAATAATTTTTATAAGATAATTTTAAGTGGACAGGTATCTGAAGAATTTGTAATTAATGAAGAAGTTTTGCAAGATCTTCTTAAGGAAGAATTTTATTTTGTAAAAGTTATAGATAAAAGTGAAATTAAATTGGATTTGAATGAATTAATGAAGGGATATTCTCTTAAAAGCATGTTTGCTAAGAAAATATATGATAAACTGCAAAGTGCAGAGACAGAAGAGGAAAAGGAACTTATAATCTTAGCGCTAAAAATAGGACTTCAAAGTATTTCAGGAGAAGAGGTAAAAATTTATGAAGGATAAATTAACAACAGATGAACTTATGAGTTGTAGATTTATGCTTGGTATAAGTGAATATATGGAGAAATTTATAAAGAGATGCATCTTGTCTTTTAAAAGAGGTGAGTTTTTTGAAAATTAAAAGTGTCAATATAAAAGCCTTTGCTGGACTTAAAGAAAAAAAATTAGATTTCGGTGACGGATTCAATTTAATTTATGGAAAGAATGAGAAAGGAAAAAGTACAATCGAAAATTTCATTAAAATATGGTTGTATGGAATTGATAATTCAAGGGGAAAATTTAATGATAGAAAAAAATATTCGCCATTAACTGGAGAAAAAATTTCTGGTGAGCTAGTATTAGAGCATGAAGGAAAAGGATATATCATAAAGCGAAGCTTTGGAGTAACTAAAAAAGATGATACTTGTGAAATCTTAGATGAGATAACTGGCGAAACCATAGAAATTGAAAATAAGAATGAACCAGGAAAGTATTTTTTAGATATAAATCTTGCAACTTTTATAAAAACATTATTTATAGGGCAATTAGGAGTTATGGTTTCTAAGGATAAAGAAGAAGAAATAATGGAAAAGATAACAAATATATACAACACAGGAGATGAAAACACATCTGTAAAAAAAATAATTGAAAAGTTAGAAAAAAGGAAAAAACAATTAATTGGAGTTAGAAAAGGCGGAGAACTTGATTTATTAAAGGATAATGCTGATGCTCTTAAAGCAGAACTCTGGGAAGCATATAAATTAGCTGAAGAAAATGTTGATAATGAAGAGAATTTAATAAGAAAAAAAGAACTCAAGATGTATATAAATGAACAGATTCAAAAATTGGATTTGTATAAAAAGTATGTAAAGAAGACAAAACTGCAAAAAGATTATAAAGAAATAAGTGATTATCTAATAAAAGGGGAAGAGCTAAAAAGAAAACAAGATGCAATAATTCAAGAACTCAAAAAAGGTGATGAATATGTAACTACTGAGTTTTTAGATGATATTAATG